>JBGAOD010000059.1:0-22477 GCA_044221955.1 Phycisphaerales bacterium
CTCGGTCCAGCGGGAATCGGCCCGGCGCGCAGCCCGCGGCACGCACGCCGTCACGATCGCCCCTACCCGCGCCCAGCGGCGCGGGGCAGAGCCGGACCGAGGAACGCCGCGCCAAGCAAGCCCGCAAGGCCGAGCTGGAGTCGTTGCGGCGAGCGGAATCGGAGGCGCTGGCTCGAAAGTTGGCTGCCGTCCCGTCGAACAACGCGACAAGCGCGAGGGTCAGCGCCGCGCCGACCGACCCCTCGGCCGATCGTTACGCGACGCCCAAGGTGCGGGCATCACCCCTCGCGGGCATGACCCGCGCGGACTGGAAGCGGGCGTTTCTTGCGAAGGAAGTCCTGGGCGATCCGGTCTCGATGCGGATCGACCATCTGAAGTAGCGATCGGGGCGGCGGTTTGAGCGCCACGCGCGCGTGCTGGCGATGCGCGGCAGTCGTCCTTGGGCAATGAGCACTTGAGCGAACGACTTCAACCCGTCATCTTCACCATCTCATCCTCGATGAACACCGATCAACCATCACCAAAGTCTGTGTCCCGCTATCACCGGCAGATGCTGCTGCCCGGGGTTGGCGAGGAAGGGCAGCGCCGGCTCGGCACGGGGCACGCGCTCATCGTCGGCGTCGGCGCGTTGGGGTGCGCCTCGAGCGAACTTCTTGCGCGGGCCGGCGTCGGGCGGTTGACGCTCATCGATCGCGACGTCGTGGAAGCGACGAACCTGCAAAGGCAGAGCCTTTTCGACGAGCGGGACGCGGATGAGGGCCTTCCCAAGGCCGTGGCCGCAGCGCGACGGTTGGAGCGCATCAACAGCACGATCGAAGTGACCGCGATCGTCGAAGACCTCACGCCGCGGGCGGCACGGCGGCGGTTCGCGTCCCCGCCGTTCGACCTCATCCTCGACGGAACAGACAACTTCGAGACTCGGTACCTGCTCAACGACCTCGCCGTCAAGCACTCCATCCCCTACTGCTACGGCGGAGTCATCGGCACACGCGGGATGGCGATGACCGTTCGGCCGGGGGTCACGCCCTGCCTGCGCTGCGTCTTCGATCAGCCGCCGCCGGGGGGAACCACGCCGACGTGCGACACCGCGGGCGTGCTCGGGCCGGCGGTGTAGATCGTTGCGGCGTGGCAGGCGACGGACGCTTTGAAGCTCCTTCTCGGGCTCGGCGCGCTGGTGAAATCGGAGCTGCGAGAGTTCGACCTCTGGTTGAACACACACCGCGCCATCGCGCTCGGAGCACCAACCCCGCCGTCGTCCGCGCCCGAAGGCTCGGGACGCGCTGACCAATGCGTCTGCTGCGGCGGCCGCAGCTTTGACTACGCCGAGGCACGCGGCGGCGACGAGGGTGCAACGCTCTGCGGGCAGAACGCGGTGCAGATCCCGGCCCGCGGAGTGCCCGCACGAGGCGAGGCGAGCGATTGCGGTCGTGCCGACGCAATCGACCTCGCCGGGCTTGCCGACCGCCTGCGTCCCCACGGCCCGGTCGCGCTCTCGCCGTTCTTCCTCCGCGCCACGCTGACCACGGAACTCTCCGCCGCCCGCGCTCCGGTTGAAATCACGGTCTTCCCCGACGGGCGATCGATCGTGCGAGGAGTAACCACCACGGCCGCGGCCCGAACGCTCCACGCCCGATACATCGGTTCGTGAACCGTCAGGATCGCAACCCGGCGCGGGCGAGCGAATATATTGACGGTCATAAATACGTCGGTCGGCCCCGAGACGAGCTACGCTGAACTTTCCGGGGTCGCCCGCCCGTGGACGTGCGGGGCTCGACACCAACCACAGACACCGTTTTCCAATCCCATTCACTCCAGGAGATCACGCATGGGCCATATCGCCGACATCATCGTCACCGGGGCATGCCGCACACGCGGGTACGCCGAGCGCCTGCTCAAGGACGTCCAGCCCGGGCAGTTCGCGCGCCTGCCGCGCTTCGAGACCGCCGGCAAGCCCGCGATCATCCAGACCAACCACCCGGCCTGGGCCTACGGGCACCTGGCGACCTACCCCTCGCGCGTGCTGGAATCAGTCGGCCTCAAGGGCTCGCACATCGTCGCGCCGGCCGGCTTTGAGGATCTGTTCAAGGATGGCACCGCGTGCCAGGACGACGCCAAAGGCACCATCTACCCCGCGATGGCCGCGATCACGGCCCATTACTTCAAGGCCTACGACGCCGCGATCGAGGCCATCGCCGGGCTCGACGACGCCAAGCTCTCGGCCCAGACGCCCGACGAGAAGGCACGCGTGAACTTCCCCATCATCGGCGGACGCGTGAACTTCATGCTCAACAACCACGTCATGATGCACATGGGGCAGGTCAGCGCGTGGCGCCGCTGCATGGGGCTGCCCCCGGCATGATCGAAGGAGGTGGGCCGCAACCAATCGCCGCGCACCAACCGAAATCCGCGCAGCAAGCAGAGGGCACGAAGCATCGTGCCCTCTTTTCATGGAGTCTTCGGCCGCCCTCCGTGCGGATGGGTCAGAACTTGCGCGCCTCGGCGCGGCTCGGGCGGGGTGCGCGGATCGGAGCGTCGTTGCTGCGGTTGGCGATGCTCTTCTTGAGCTTGGCGGCACGGCTCGCGCCGCTCTCCTGCTCCCCGCTCGCCTTGGACTTGCCGGAGTTCTCGACCGGCATCACTTTCTTGACCGCCGGGGCTTCGATCTTGATGACCTTGCCGACCGGCTTGACGACCTTGGGGGCACCGACGTTCTTTCCGGCCTCGGCGGCGTTCGCGGTCCCGAACTCGGTCCCGCACAAACAACCAACGGTGGCGGCCACAGCGATCCCGATACGGTTCATCGACATAAAGGACTCCTGGAAAAGCGACCACGCTCGGTCGGACACCGGGGACGATCGCACCGGTCAACCATGCGAACCAATCGCGCCGATGGGAACTCCTCGCCCGGTGAATTGCCCGCGGGCGTGCGGCGTGTGCTGGCGATGAGGACTGCTCCGGCGCAGGCTCGGGTTATCTGAATCTTGCTCGCGCCGGACGAAAACTCGGCGTTGCCTGACGGACAACGGCGCGGAGCGCATCTGGGAGCCCATCTGGGGGTTCCAATCCCCCTCGGTTCGGAGATCCACCATGCGCACCCGACTCGTTCTCTGCATCACCGGCGCACTGGCCGCCGGCACCTTCCTCCCGGCGACTCGGATGGCGCTCGCGGCGGGAACATTCCAGCCCGAGGGAGTCCCGGCCGACATCCAGAACGCACGCGGGCTGATGAAAGAAGGAAAGCTCGCCGAGGCGGCGGCCGCGCTGGAAGCGATGGTCGCCAAAGACGCGGATCGCCCCTTCGCCTGGCAATCGCTCGGGATGTGCTATCACCGGATGAAGAACTGGGAGAAAGCGATCACCGCGCACACCCGGGCGGCCGAGTTCGAGGATATCCGGGCCGTATCTCTCTACAACGTCGCGTGCGCCAAGGCGATGAGCGGCGACAAGCCGGGCGCGATCGCAGCGCTGCGCAAGGCGGTGGACGCGGGGTTCAACGACGCCGGTCAATTGGATCGCGATGACGATCTCGCCAGACTGCGAAACGACAACGACTTCCGCGCGATCCGGCACGCGATGGCCGCCAAGATCGCCGATGCCGGTCCCAAGGCCGGACCCGGCGACGCCGGCGCGGTCGTCGTCGGCGCTTTGGGCGCGAAGCTCGACGCCGCGGTGGTCGAGGCCGGTCAGAAATCCGGTTTCTCAGGTGAGGTCCTCGTCGAGAAGGACGGGCAGGTCATTCTTCACAAGGGCTACGGGCTGGCCGATCGAGCCAAGAAGACGCCGGTTGATGCCAGCACCGTGTTCAGCATCGGCTCGATCACCAAGGCGTTCACGGCCGCAGCCATCCTGGCGCTCGAACAGGACGGAAAGCTCGCCGTTTCCGATCCGATCTCCAAGCACCTCGCCGGAGTCCCCGCGGAAAAGGCCGAGATCACGATCCACCATCTCCTCACGCACGCGGGCGGGATCGTTGATTACGTGGACCGCCCGGGCGAGGGGGGCGATTTCGCGGCCATCGAAAAGCCCGAGGCGTTCAAACGGCTCATGGAAAGCCCGCTGCTCTTCAAGCCCGGGCAGAAGAGCGAGTATTCCAACGGCGGGTACGTCCTGCTGGCCATGATCATCGAAAAGGCGAGCGGGAAGACCTACCAGAACTACGTCCGCGAGCGTCTGTTCAAGCCCGCCGGCATGTCGTCGTCAGGGTTCTACAGCGAGCAGGTGTGGCCGGACGGTCGGGTGGCCCGCGGGTATGGGCGGCGCGATGTGCGTGGGGAGATCGCGCCCAACCACTGGCCCGCGCCGACCTGGGCCTTGCTGGGCGCGGGCGGGATTGTCTCCTCGACGACAGACCTCAACGCGTGGGTCCACGCGATGGAAGACGACCGGGTTCTGAACTCGGCCCAGCGCGCCAAGGCGTTCACCGCTTACTTCCCGGTTGGTCCGGCGGGCGCGGGCGAGGGGTACGGGTGGATGGTCGGCAAATCACGCCGCGGCACGACCGTCCGCAACGTTGGGGGTGCCAACGAGTTCGGGTTCGGAGCCAATATCTTCCGCTACGGAGACGACCATGTGACGCTCATCGCAACCTGCAACGCCGGCAGTCCCGACGCGCTTGAGCCTGTTTCGCAAGCTGTGCGTGCGGCGCTGTTCGAGCAGTGACGCGGACGGGCTTCAGCGTTGCGCGAGTGCAGCGCCGCTCCATCAGCTCACACGCACGAGCAACAGCGACTGGTCGTCGGTCTGCGGGCCGTGCACGCGGACGGCGGACATGACCTCCGCGTGAATCTCGGCCAGTGGTCTGGCGCCATGGGCGCGGACGAGTTCGCGGAACTCGGCCAGCCCAAACTGCCTACCGACCGAGTTCGTCACCTCTGTGAGCCCGTCCGTGTAGAGCACCAACACGTCGCCCGGGTCGCAGTCGGCATGGGCCGTGGCGTAGGTTTCCGAATCGTCCACCCCCAGCGGCATGCTCTCGGCGTCGAGCCCGCGCACCTCACCGGTCGAGGCGCGATACCACAACACCGGAAGGTGCCCGGCCAGGGTGAACTCAACGCGGCGCGGCCCGTGGAAACGCAGCGCCGCGAACGTCACGAACATCGACGCCTCTTTCACCTGCCCGACCACCTGGTTGAGCCCACCGACCAATTCGGCCAGCGACGCCCCGCCCAGCAACCGCGTGCGGATCGCGCTCTTGACCATGGCCATGAGCACGCCCGCGCGCACGCCGTGCCCCGAGACATCGGCGAGGAACACGTCGGTGCGATCGCCGTTGATCACAATATCAATGAGGTCGCCGCCCATCTCGGCCGAGGCCTCGGAGCGGCCGAAGATCGAGAGGCCGGGGGTCGTTTGTTCGATCGGCGGTACGAGCGTGCGGTGCATCTGCGCGGCAACATCGAGCTCAGTCTGCTGACGGATCGCCACCGCCTGCATGCGGCGCACGAACTTGATGGTCTGCACGTACCCCGCCACCATGAACGCGACGGCCATCACCGCCAGCACAGCGAGCCGCGCCGGCACAACGAGGTCCGCCCCCAGCGAGAGCACGCCCATCCGCCCGGCAATCTGGAACAACGCCTCGGGCACCACGAGCTGCAACGGGATCACCAGCGCCAGAAGCCAGTACCTGCGCACCACAAAGACGTGCAGCCACGCGATCGAGATGAGCCCCGAAATCGTGACCGCCACCAGCCCGTACCCCCACCCGCCGGGCGGCTGCGAGACCATGCCGGTGAGGCAACCGATCGGCGCGAAGGTGCAGAACACGCCGAGATAAAGGCGATGGAGAGAGCCGGGGGGATAGCGAGTGGAGTTGGGCGGGGGGAGGAGATATGGGCGGATGGAGGAGGGGATGGGCATGCGTGAATCCGAAGCCAGGTCGGGGGGCTGGCCGAGGAATCATCATGCCGCTCGTTCTGGTTTGCAAGCGGTTACGCAGAGTGGGCTACGAAGACTTCGGGCGGTCTCGATTCAGCGGCCTCGCTCAAGGGCCGCCGCACGAACGAAATCGGAGATGCTTCGGAAGCCTGCCAAACGCGCGGCTTCTTCCAGATGGAGCTTCTCATCCGCCGTCAACCGTACATTGAGTTGCTGATCACGCTTCAGATTGCGCGAGGGCGAGGGCGGGCGTTGGCCCGCTTCGAGCATGGTCGCGATCGCGGCGGCCGAGGCTTCGAGGACCTGTGCCACGCACTGATCGGGCGTTTTCCCGTCGCCCATCACGAGCGGCATCTCGATCGTGCGACCGAAATAGCCTACATCCGGATCGGGCTCGATCACCAGCGAATAGGTCTTGGCGATCTCGACGGCCTTGGCCCACACAACTGCATCGAACGGGCGATCAATTGCGCCCGCCTTGGCCTTGCGAGGCGAGCCACGCTTGGATCGCGTTTTCGACGACGCGGGCGTAGACGGCTTTGACTTTGCCGCTATGGACCGGGATGACCACGATCGCCCGGCCGGGGCCGCCGAAGACGTGGTGTGAGCCTTTGATGCGTTTGAGTTCCCAGCCATGTGATTCAAGTTGCTTTCGGATATCGGCGAAACGGACTTCAGAGGGCATATTCGACTCCAACAACTGGCACGGCACGACTAAGTCGTGTGCCTTGCCAGCCGTTGGTCGATCAGCCCGCTCAACCGATCGATTCGCGGCCAAAACCAAGTTAATCGTCAGGTGTGTCCAATTACCCGAGCGGGTAGGTTCGCCTTCCTTGGCATGACTTCCCAAATCCGTGGCGAGCGTCGACCGACACTCACTTGCGGTTCAATAACCGCCACCTGAGGTTCAGTTGAAGTATAGCACGGGCTATGCAGCACGGCAAGCTCACGGTCGAATCAACTGTTCCATCCGCCGCCGACTCTCCCGCTCGCGCTCATCGCTCACATCCGTCAGTTCATCCGCCTGATGATCCGCGTGATAGCTCGACCTCACCAGCGGCCCGGACTCCACCACCTTGAACCCGCGCTTGAGCCCCTCCTCCTTGAACATCGCGAACTGCTCGGGCGTCACCCAGCGGTCGATGGGGAGGTGGTTACGGGTGGGCTGGAGGTATTGGCCGATGGTGAGGATGTCGCACGAATCAAGAGACGGAGAGACGGAGAGACGGAGAGACGGAGTGGAAGGCGAAGACGAGTCGGGATCGGGCGCGAGCGGCGAACGTGCGGCGCCTTCACCACTTCGTCTCTGAGTCTCTTCGTCTCTCCGTCTCTGGACTCTCGTCCCCGCCTGCACCTCATCCAGCATCGCCAACACTTCCTCGTCCTTCTCGCCGATGCCGACCATGATGCCGGTCTTGGCCACGCCGCCCTGTTCTTTCACGCGGCGGAGGAGTTCCAGGCTGCGGTCGAACTTGGCGCTCGGGCGCACGGCCGGGTACATGCGGCGCACCGTTTCAAGGTTGTGATTGATGATGTGAGGCCTCGCGTCGATCACCATCTGCAGCGCCGGCCAGTTGCCCTCGAAATCCGGGATCAGCACCTCGATGGACATGGTCGGGCAGGATTCGCGGGTGCGCACGATCGTCTCGGCCCAGATCCCGGCCCCGCCGTCCTTGAGCTCGTCGCGGTTGACGCTGGTGATGACAACGTGCTTCAAGCCCATCAGCGCCAGCGAATCGGCGACGCGGCGTGGTTCGTCCTTGTCGAGCACGTTGGGCCGACCGGTCTTGACGTTGCAGAACCCGCAGGCGCGGGTGCAGGTGTCGCCGAGGATCATGATCGTCGCGACGCCGCGGGCCCAGCACTCGCCCATGTTGGGGCAGCCGGCCTCTTCGCAGACGGTGTGGAGCTTGTGCTCGTTCATGATGCCCTTGAGGCGCTCGTAGCCGGGGCCGCCGGGGACCTTGGCGCGGAGCCACGCGGGCTTCTTTTTGATGAGCAACTGCTCGGGCGTCCCGGCCTGGTTGTTGAGGATCATGCCGCCGAGGCTGAGGAGAGGTTTGTCGACGCGGCGCATGGGGTCGCCGCCGGCGGGGCGCGGGTGACGGGCGAGGGTGCGGGCGAGGGCGGAATCAGAAACCGGGGAAGTCGCCGGGTTGGTGTCGGTGGGCTGAGGCATGATGTGGAAATAGTAGATGGCGCGAATGCATCGCAAGTTCGGCGAGAAGTTTGCTCTCCCGGGTGAACCGTGGTCGGTCGGCGTCAGTAGAATCGCACCCCCCGGAATCAACCCCCGGGGCGCGATCGGTCGATGGTTTCCGATCGTGTTCGGCCGCACCCGGGCACCGTTCCGCCGGACCTTCCGTTTGGCGTTCCGTTTGACAGGGTGCGCCCGGGTGCTAGGTTATTGGTCAGATTCTGGTTTTTCACGACGGTTCGACGCTCCCTGAGCGCACGACGAAGAAGGAGTCGGGGCATGCCCCAGAAGATCGACGGTGGTCCGTGTGGTTCGAGCTCTGCCCCGGTCGCCCTGCGCACGGGCGCGAGGCCTTCGGCGGCGATGCTGTGGGCGGCTTGCGGGCTGGCGACGGCGGTCGCCGCGGGGCTGGGCGGGTGCGAGACCGACTCATTCATTGATCCCAGCGTGGTCGGGCGGTGGGAGCACACCCCGACACGCGTCCCCATCCTGACCCGCCTCAGCGCCATCGAAGACGCGGCGGACGAGTACGTCGAGTACACCGACGTGACCCCCGAGGACCTGATCCCGCAGCCCAACGAGTACCGCATCGGCCCGGGCGACCGGATGCAGATCGTGCTCTACGACGACGTGAACAACAACCAGCCGGGCGTCTACGAGCGCACGGTGGACATCCGGGGCATGGTCGATCTGCCGCAGCTCGGCGAGGTCAACCTGAACAACCGCACGGTTGACCAGGCCAAGGACCTGCTCAAGCAGGCGTTGTCCAAGTTCGTGAACGACCCGCTGGTGCTGGTGGTGCCGATCGAGCCGCGCCAGCAGACCTACCACGTCACCGGTGAGGTCGCACAACCCGCCCGTATTCATTTCTGCCTGACTACCGACTTCTCGAGGGCATGACAGCCTCGGGGCGGTGGTCGGAATCCGTCGGCGAGATCTATGTGATCCGGCAGATCGCGCTCCGCGATGAAGTTCGCGGCATCATTCTTCCGCCTCAGCGGAGTCACGATCGCCACCCCGGCCGGGACGGCCCCGGTGGGGACAAGTCCAAGGCTCAGCCCGCAGCCCAGCCTGCGGCCAGCCGGAAAAGGTGATCGACCTGATTGATGAGCTGAGCAAACTGAGCCAGCGGACGCGCTACAAGCGACGCGCGGCGTTTGGGGCGGTGAGCGGTGCGACTGAATCGCGTGAGGTTCCTGCGAGGTCAAAGTTGGCCCTCGCCCAGCCCCCGGCCTCCGCAACGCCGCCGGGGAACGAGCCCGCGGTTGATCTGATCAGCACGAGCTGCGGGGCAAGCCGCGGCCCTGATCCCGACGCCCGTGCAAAGCGATGCGTTCAACGCGGGATGGGTTTTCTTGAACGGGGCAGCGGCCCGACCAAGGCGACTGGAACGGCCCCGATGCCCGGGCCGTCGGGTGTTGATCCTTCGCTTACAGCGTCGCAGTTGATGACTCAGCGCGTGATCCGCGTGCCGGTCAAGCCGCTGATCGCGGGAGACGCCAAGTACAACATCGTGATCCGCCCCGGGGACATCATCCGGGTTCCGTCGGCCACGCAGGGGATCGTGTACGTCGTTGGCCAGGTCGCTCGGCCCGGAACCTACAACTTCCCGGAAGTGGGCAAGATGACGCTGCTGCGGGCGGTGGACTCGGCCGGTGGGTTCGGCTCGCTGGCGATCCCAGAGCGAGTGGACTTGACGCGCGTGGTCGGCAAGAACATGCAGGCGACGATCCGCGTCGACATGCGGGCGATTAACGAGGGCACCATGCCTGATATCTACATCAAGCCCGGCGACCGGATCAACGTCGGAACGAACTTCTGGGCGTTCCCGCTGGCCGTCTTCCGCAACGGGTTGCGGATGAGCTACGGCTTCCGGGTTCGTGCTGGACCGGAACTTCTCGAACGAGGTCTTTGGTGTCCAGAAGACGAACATCCAAGGGAACTGATCGGGCTTGACCCGGCAGCGAGGCACTATCCGAACAAAGACCGTTCGATTGCTTGGAGATGCAATCAGAGCCCGAGAGCCTGCCACGAGCTTTCGGGCTTTTTCGTTGGGGTATGAGCCCTCGGCGTGGCGAGTGTCGAACCATTGGGGGCGACGGTCGTATGCCAGTCGGACGCCTACCCTTGCACCCCCGGATGGTGGTTGGTTGGGCGTTCGCCGAACGTGTGGGTGGCCCTTCGGGGTGGGCGGCCGGTGCGGGCCTGCCCAAACAGTCGATTCTGTGGCGCGTGTTCCGTCGAATTCAGAGCGGAAGACGCTCGAAGCGGGTGGAAAGACTCGATCTGTTTGGGCACGAGCGGTGGAGCGCCCCTCGAACCGCACGGGCCCGTCGGGGTCGAGTCGGCTGGGATATTGGAAAAGACCTGGTGCCCTCATGGGCGCTGCCGGAGCCGTTCGCGTTGTGACGACCTTGAGCGCCCCAAACCCTGGACCGGGATCGAACACGGGCGCGCGCGCCGGGTCGGTCGTCAAGGCGTCGGCCGCGGAGGCGAGCGCCCGGGCGCTGCGTGAGCTGGTCACCACGCCGGCGTTCCTGGTTTCCGCGGGAGTGCTGCTGGTCGCGTTCGTGGTCTTCTTCCGCGACTGGTTCGGGCGTCAGAACGAGTACAGCCTGAAGATGATCCAGGACTGGGGTCACGCCTACGCGGTCCCCTTGATCAGCGGGTACCTGCTATTCCAGCGGCGGGAGCGGTTGCTGGCGGCCCGGGCTCGGGTCTTCTGGCCCGGGTTGATCCCGATCGTGCTTGGGTTGGTCTGTTATTTCTTCTTCATCGTCGCGGTCGGGAACCACATGTTCCAGGGCTTCTCGATGATCCTGGCGCTCTTTGGGATCGTGCTGTTCCTGCTGGGGCCCGAGGTGGTCCGTCCGGCGTTCATGCCGATTTCCTACCTGGTCTTCGGCGTGACGATCGCCGAGAAGGTCATGCTGTACATCACGTTCCCGCTCCAGCTCATCGCCGCCCAGGGAGCGGCGATCATGCTGAGCCTGTGCGGGAAGGCGATGGGCTTCAACGTCGACGTCAACGGGAGCACGCTGAGCATCGACACGTTCGTCGGCGCTCCGCACAACCTGGACGTGGCCGAGGCGTGCTCGGGGATGCGGATGGTCATCGCGTTCGTCGCCCTGGCGGCGGCGGTGGCGTTGACCCAGTGCAAGGAGTGGTGGCAGCGGGCGGCGGTGGTGCTGCTGTCGGTTCCGGTCGCCGTGTTCATGAACGTGCTGCGGGTGGCGGTGCTGGGGTTGGTGTCGGTGACGATCAACCGCGAGCTGGCGACGGGCGACGCGCACATGATCATCGGCACGCTGCTGCTGGTGCCGGGGCTTGGACTGTTCCTGTTAATCGTGTGGGCGCTCAACAAGATCGTAAAGCACGACGAGACTCCGACGGAGCCGGCGACGAGGCTGCTTTTCGCGCCGGGGTGGAGCGCGATGGCCCGTCCCGCGTTCGTGGTGGTGCTCGGCGCGCTGGTGGTCTCCTCGCTGGGGATGCACCGGGCGGTGTCGCAGTACCGGATCCACCTCAAGAAGCTCCCGATCTACGCGGCCGACAACCGAATGGTGCGGGATATCCCGGCCAAGACGGCTTCCTGGACGCGGGTCGGGATCGACGACAAGACGTCGGTAGAGATGGAAGAGTCGCTGGGGACCAAGAACCATGTGTCGCGGGTGTACGTGCGCGAGGGCGCACCGGGAACGAAACCCCTCTGGTTACAGTTCCACGCGGCGTACTACACGGGGATGGTGGACACGGTGCCGCACGTTCCCGAGCGGTGCATGGTCGGCGGCGGGCAGAAGTTGCTGAGGACCTGGGGCGAGACGCCGCTGCCGATGGACACGAGCGGGTGGCAGCCCGATCCGTCCCCCCCCGAGACGCTCCCTGACGCGTTGAGAGGAAAGCTGTTCACGGTCCCGCTCCGCAACGAGGTCGGCGCGGTGGTCAAGCAGGTCCGTCTGCCGCGCGACCCGGGTTCGCTCAAGCTGATGGTCAGCGAGTTCCAGAGCCCCAAGGGCGACCGGTCGATGTCGGGGTATTTCTTCATCGCCAACGGGGGGCACGTCGCGAGCGCACAGGACGTGCGGTTGCTCTCGTTCAAGCTCCAGGACAGTTACGCGTATTACTTGAAGGTGCAGTTCACCAGCGGCTCGGCGGCGACGGCGGAAGAGTTCGCGGCCCAGGCGGCGTCGCTGCTCAACGAGTTGCTGCCCGACATCATGCGGTGCGTGCCGGACTGGGTGGAAGTGGAGAACGGGAGTTACCCGGCGGACAATCCGGCCCGCGCGGGGAAGCCCGCGGGAGGTTCGGTGGGGAGTCCGGGCGGGGGTTGAGGGAAGTCATTCACGGATCTGGGCGCGGCACGGGAGTACAAACCTCCGGCCGCGTTGTGATCGAGGAGTTGGTTCATGGCCGGCAAGGTGAACACGAAGTTCGTTGTGATTCTCTCGGTGGTGATGGTGCTGCTTTTTGGCGCGGCGCTGGGGCTGACGTTCTGGATCAAGGGGCGAAGTTCGGAGGACCTGATCAAGCAGGGCGACGCGAAGATGGCCGCCAAGGACTTCGCGGGCGCGGAGCGGGCGTACTCCAAAGCCGTGAACAAGGAGCAGACGAACGTCGCGTACTTCGAGAAATGGCTCTCGTCGCTGGAGGCGTGGGCCCCGGAGACCCAGACCGAGTACGTCGGGCAGTACCAGAAGTACGTCGGAGTGAAACGGAACATCGCGCGGCTCAAGATCACGGACATCAAGTCCCACCGCGAGTTTCTGGACCTGATGTACATCCCTTTCACGCAAGAGCGCTTTTCGAGCGCAGCGGCGGACCAGGTGATCGCGGAGGTTGAGCGCACGCTCGGGCTGATGCGGTCGAGCAAGGCCGACACGGGCGGGGTACGTCGGTACCGCGGGCTGGTGCGGGTGCGGATGATGAACGAGCCCGGGGTGGACCTGCCGACGGAGAAGCGCGACGAGGCGAAGGCGGACCTGGAGGCCGGGTTGGTGGCGGACCCCAACGACGGGGCGTGCGCGGTGGGGCTGATGAACTGGTACCTATACCAGGCCGAGGGTCTGCGCCGGGCGAACAAGGAGAGCGAGGCCGAGCCGATGGAGTCGGCGGGGCGGAAGCTGTTCACGGAGTACTGCGCGGCCCACCCGGACAACCCGACGGCCGCGGCGGCGAAACTGCTCATAGACCTGACGGACGCGCAGCGGTCGACCAAGGACGAGGCTGATTTTCGGGCGCGGTTTGACGCGACTCGGGTGGCGTTTGATGCGCTCAAGCCGAGGCTCGAAGCGCTCAACGCCGTGTTTACCAGCGCGTCGCCGGCGACGCTCGATGTCGGGTTGATGGGGCAGTTCCGGGTCTGCGAGGAGTACATTGATCCTTCGGCCAAGGGGTCGCGGTCGGCGGCGTTGCTGTCCCGCGGGCTGGCCGCCCAGCCCGACGAGGCAGGGCTGATGCTCATGAACGGGCAGATTCTGGCGGCACGCGAGAACATCGACGCGGCGCTCGCTCAGTTGCAGAAGATCGTGGACATGCCCAAGAAGCCGGTGGGCCCGGCGGGGATCAGGCTCTTCACGGCCAAGAGCGAGGCGTTGTACACGCAGGCGGGGTACATCTTCCAGAAGTGGGAGATGACCAAGGGTGAGACCGAGCGTGCGGCGTTGGTCGAGCAGGCCAAGAAGCTGCGCCCGGTGATGGCGTTGTCGATGTCGGAGGACGCGATGCCGATCCTGTACGTGGACGCGATGAGCGCGTTCGCGTCGGGGGACATGCTCGGGTCGCGGCAACTGCTCAACAAGTTCAACGAGGTGACCAACAAATCGAACGTCTCGACGCTGTGGGCGCAGGCCCAGGCGGAGTTGCGGCTCAACAACCTGGGCACGGGGCGGGCGCTGCTGGAGCAGGTCGTGACTCGGCGGGGCGATCTTCCGGCGCCGCATGTGCTGCTCGCCAAGATCGAGTACCAGCTCAGGGAAACGCCGCAGGCGCTCAAGCGGCTGGACATGGTGCTCAAGGCGGACCCGAACTTCGAGCCCGCGAAGGAACTGCTCCAGCAGATTAAGATTGCGACGGGCACCGAGAAACCGACGGACAAGGTGACGCAGGTGCTGACGGCGACGGACCGGATGCTCGGGGGCGAGAGCGACCTCCCGGATGTCCCGGGCGCGGTCGCGCTGTTGTCCGACGCGATCAAGGAGACACCCGACGCAAGGCTGTTCCTGGCGCTGGCGAGCCTGCAGTCACAACTGGAGGACAAGGCGGCGGCGATCGCGACGGTGCAGGCGGGGTTGAAGGCAAGCCCGGACAACGCGGACCTGAAGCTCGCCTTGGAAGGGCTCAACCAGGCCGACCCCGTGAAGTGGCAGCTCGGGCGAGTTGACTCGGCGTCCATCCCCGAGGTGGACAAGCAGTTGCAGAAAGGGCGGATTCTGGCGAACGCGGGGCGGTTGGAGGAGTCAGCGGCGGCGTTTGCGGCGGCGGCAAAGGCAGCGCCGGAAGACCCCCGGGTGATCGACCAGCAGTTCCTGATGGCGCTGCGTCAGAAGAACTACGACCTCGCGAGCAAGATTGTTGAGAACGCCAAAGCAAAGAACCTGGACCGGGCGAACGGGCGGCTCTATGAGGCACGCCTCCTGGCGACGCAAGGGAGGAACGCCGAGGCGGCTCTGGCGCTGGAGGCGGCGGAGAAGGCTGGCGCGGCCGATTCGGGGAGCCTGAGGCTGCTCGGTCGGACGTACACGATCCTGGGTCGCTTCGGGGACGCCGATCGTGCGTTCCGCGAGGCCTTGGCCCAGCGGCCGGACGATGTTGCGACGATGGTGGACCAGGTGAGCGCGATGGTGCAGGCGGGTCAGGGATCGGAGGCTCTCGAGCGGGCTCGCCAGTACGTGAAGGTCGCGCGGAGGAACCGGGCGTTCGAGGAGCAGTTGCTCGGGCTGGAGGCCAAGTACGGCGAGCGTGACCTTACCATCAAACGTCGCGAAGCAATGATGACGCGCGAGCCGAGCAACATGGTCAACAAGCTTGAGCTGGCGCGGCTCTACGCGGAAGGGCGACGCTGGAACGATGCGGAGGCTTTGGCGAGCCAGATCAAGCCGGGAGACCTGGACCTTGACGTGGCGTCGCTGCGGGCGCGGATCAAGGCGGATCAGGGTGACATCGCGGCCGCTCAGGGGGTGATGGACGACTACATCAAGTCGCTGGACCCCAAAGCGATCACGATACAACCGTTCATGCTCTTCGGGCAGGTGCTGGCGGATCGGCGCCTGTACACCGAGTCGGTGGCGATGTTCGAGCGTGGGCGTCCGTATCAGACTCCGACGGTGATGGAGATCGAGCGTTCGGTGGGCGACATGCTGTCGAACATCGGGCGAGCGGATCTTGCGATCCCCTACTACGAGCGCATTCTCGAAGCCAAGGCCGACGGTCCGAACCAGGAAGTTCGCTTGCGGCTGGTGGAGATGCTTGCGAACCTTCAGAAGTGGGACGACGCGGCCAAGTACATCGAGGGCGTGGTGGTCGGGGGGCGTGGTGATCCGATCATCCCGCTGCTTCGTGCGGACGTCGCGGCGGGCAAGGGCGACGACCGGCGGGCACGGGAGCTTTACGATCGAGCGATCACGGAGTTTGCGCAGGACCCGTCGGTGTACTTCCGCCGGGCGCAGTATTTCCTAAGGAAGAACCCTCCGCAGACCAATGAGGCTTTGCAGGATCTAGACGCCTCGATCAAGGTGAGGCCGGGCTTCTGGCAGGCGCGGCGGACGCGGGCGCTGGTGTATATCACGTTGGGCCGGCGTGACGAGGCGATCGCGGACCTGAGGGAGGCGGTGAGGTCGAACCCCGCGCTCGACGACATGCGGCTGTCGCTGATGCGGGAGCTGATCGGGCTGGAGCGTTCGAGCCAGGCCGCGGAGATGGCCGACGAAGCGATGAAGATCCGCCCCAACGACGCGAACCTGGCGGTAGCGTTGTCGGGGGTGTTTGTCGCGGCGCAGGATTGGCCGCGGAGCCAGCAGTACGCGGCGATCGCGTGGAAGCTCAACAAATCGACGGACATCGGGCAGGCGTACCTGGACGCGCTTCTGAACGCCGAGCCCAAGAACACGACCGAGGCTGAGAAGGTGCTGCGCGAGCCGGCGCTCTCGGAATCGATCGCGGGGTCTTCGGGTTTGCTGGTCGCGCGGGCGAAGGTGCTGGCGTTCAAGGGTCGCGCGGGGGACGCGGTGAAGGACCTGGCGGCGTCGATGAGCGTGGTGCCGCTGAAGCCCCCGACGGCGGTGCAGAGCTGGTGGCAGGATGTACGACGGGTGCTTGTCAAGGAGGACGAAGCGATCCGGTTCCTGGAGAAGACCGAGATCCCGCCGAGGTTCCGCGACTGGGCGGCGTTCCTGCGGGCGTCGATGTACGCGGACAACCCCAAGTCGCGTCTGGGTTCTGCGGCGGCGTTTGAGGAGATCACCAAGAACGCCAAGGACGAGGGGATTCTGCTGTTCGCGTACCGGGCGTGGGGGACGGTGCTCTACCAGGAGAACAAGCACGAGGAAGCGGCGGCGATCTGGAAGTCCGCGCTGGGGAAGACCCCGGACGACCCCGAGCTCCTGAACAACCTCGCGTATGTCATGGCGCGTCAACTGGGCAACCCCAAGGAGGCCTTGGAGATCGCCCAGCGTGCCGCTGCGGCGGCACCGAACAGCTCGGATGCGCTGGACACTCTGGGGTATTGCCTGATGGCCAACGGGCAGTTGGAGCAGGCGGACAGCACGTACAAGAACGCGCTGGCGGTGGCGCGGACGATGGGACAGCGGATGGCGGTCACGATGCACCTGGCCGAGCTTTGCGTGAAGCGGAAGGACGCGACCAAAGGGAAAGTGTATTTGGACGCCGCGGATGAGATGCTTCGGAAGAACCCGGCGTTCTCCGAGGCGTATAAGACGGAGATCGCCGAGGCAAGGAAGCAGATCGACTCACTCGGGGGTCGCTAAGGGCCGAAATTGATTGGTTGCAGGGCGAGAGGTTCGGGGATCTCTTTCGAGGCCCGATCCGGGGTGGTGCCGGTAGATCCGCCGGGCTGAACCCGAGCGGTTTGGCCCGATCGAGGAGGTCCGCGGCGGAAGGCCGTGGGATCGAGGCCGTAGGGTCAGGGTTTGATTCAGACGAGGAAGTAGGAAGCTATGACGACCGTACCGACGACCGCCGTTCCATCTCCTTTGAGCGCCGCTCGGTCAGCCGCCCAGGGGTCGGGACCCAGCGCGCCCGTAGCGTCCATCGATCCGATCAAGCTGCTGACCAAGTACCGATGGGTGCTGGTTGGGGCGACGATCGGCGGGCTGCTCTTTGGGTTGCTGATGCACTACGTGATTCTCTACACGTACCCGATCTGGCGTTCGCAGGTTTTGTTCCAGTGCTTCAACGTGCAGTCGAGCATCAACAACCCGGTGGGCTCTGGGCAGTTTGACGACGTGGCGATGGACCGGTTCATGCAGACCCAGTCGCGTCTGATGACCTCCAACGTGGTGCTCCAGCGGGTTTCCGAGGACACGCGGCTTCGCGACGAGGCTCCGGTGTGGTCCAAGCGGTTCATCAAGAACGGGGTGTTCAACTCGGCCCAGGCGTTCGTTGAATTGCAGGACACGCTGAGCGCTCGCGTGGTCCCGCAGACCGCGTTCATCGAGATGGGGCTGAGCTACCAGAACCCCAAGGACGTGACGGCGATCGTGCGGTTGTGCAAAGAGAACTACATGTCGACGATCAAGAAGCAGATCACCGACACCAACCGCGAGCAGATTCAGGCGCTGCGGAAATCGCTCGACTCGATGGAGGCGACGCAGAAGGACCTGCAGACGCGGCGCGACCGGCTGATGGTGGACGGCAAGGTGGACACCATCAACCGCCAAGTCCCCGAGGCCACGCAGACGCTTCAGATGGTGAACACCGAGCTGACCAAGCTCTCCATGGACAAGAAGAACTTCGGGACGCGACGCGATCAGATGGAAGCGGACCTGAAGAACCCGGGCGGAGTGAAATACTCCGACGTGCTCCGTGACGAGGTGGAGTCCGATCCGGCGATCGCGCAGGTGAAGCAGACGATCAACAGCATGGAATCGGAGAAGCGGTCGCTGCTCCAGCGGTACACGGCCGAGCACCGGCAGGTGAAGGAGATCGAAACCGCTCTGAAGGGCTATCAGCAGAACCTGGTGATCATGCGTGAGAAGCTTCTGCAACAGAAGTTCGACGCGCAGCTGGACAACCTTCGCAAAGCGATGGCGCAGTTGGAGGCCCAGGAGGCCGAACTGACTGCCAAGCGGGTGGAGCTGAGCACACGCCTGACGGACCTGACGCGCATTCAGTCGTCGATCGAGGATCTGGACTCGCAGATCCGGCAGTTGATCGAGACCCGCAACCGCACGGAGGCCGACTATCGCGGGCTGGTGGCGCTGGAGAGCTTGCAGTCCAACCAGCGTGTGGCCGTAGCGGTGGACGAGCGTGAGCCCGACGAGCTGTCGTTCCCCAAGCTGCAGGTCATGCTGCCCGCGGGGCTGATCCTGGTGGTGGCGGGCGTGGTGGGCTCGCTGGTGCTACGCGAGATCGTGGACCAGCGGATCAAGAGCCCGTCGGACGTGAACCTGATCCCCAAGGCGCGGGTGCTGGGGATCGTGCCCGACGCGGAAGAGGACCCGGCGGGCGTGACGAACGTGGCGACGGCGTTCCGGGACAAGGAGCGCGGGGTGATGGCCGAGTGTTTCCGGCAGATCCGCGCGACCCTGGTGAAGCGCACGCAGCAGATGGGGCACAAGACGATCCTGGTGGTCGGCGGGATGCCCGGTTCGGGCACGACCAGCGTGGTGTCGAACCTGGCGTTCGCGCTGGCGGCGGCGGACCGGCGCGTGCTGGTCATCGACGCGAACATGCGTCGGCCCGGTCAGCACAAGGTCTTTGGCATGGGCGAAGCGCCCGGGCTGGCGGACGTGCTTGCGGGAACCCACACGCTGAGCGGCGTGGTGCAGCGGACGCCCGACAGGAAGGTGGATGTCGTGACCGCGGGCAGCCGTGAAAAGCGCGACTTTGAGCGCCTGAGCACGGACCTGATGACGTCGATCCTTCGTGAGGCCAAGGACACGTATGACCTGGTTCTGGTGGACGCCGCTCCGCTGGTAGTTTCGGGCGACGGGATGGGTTTGGCGGCGCGGTGCGACGCTTCGATCCTGGTCGTTCGCGCCATGCAGGAAAAGCGCGGCATGGTCGCTCGCTTGCGGAACGACCTGGCCGACGCCCGGGCCGAGCTGCTGGGCATCCTGGTCAACGGCGTGAAGGCCTCGGCGGGCGGGTACATGAAGAGCAACATGAAGGCGACGCACGAGTACCAGACCCAGGCGAACTAAGGGCGAGATCTTCGCGGATCGGGCACGGGGAAGTCGATGACCACCGGGAGCGTGCGCCAGACGACGCCGATGCAGGGTTCGCCGCGGCGCGCGCTGGTCAGCGGCGGCGCGGGGTTCATCGGCTCGCACCTGGTCGAGCGACTGCTGGCCCGGGGCGACACGGTGACGGTGGTCGACGATCTCTCGACGGGGTCGCGGGCGAACCTGCCGGGCTCGTCTCCTTCGCTCAGGTTCATCGAGGCCGATCTGCGCGAGGCGCTTGCGGTGCTGGGCAAGGGCGAGGTCTTTGACGAGATCTACCACCTCGCGGCGGCGGTCGGCGTCAAGCTGGTGGTTGACGACCCGGCTCGTGCGATCGAGGTCAACGTCGAGGCGACCTCGGCGCTGCTGCGGTTCGCGCAGCACCGCTCACCGACAGGCGGCGGCGTCCCCACACTGATCGCGTCGAGCTCGGAGGTGTACGGGAAGTCTTCCAAAGATCCGTTCCACGAGGAGGACGACACGGTGTACGGGCCGACGACGGTCCCGCGGTGGTCGTACGCGTGCAGCAAGGCCGTGGACGAGTACCTCGCGCTGGCGTACCACAAGGACCGCGGTGTGCCGACGGTGGTGTGCCGGTTTTTCAATACGGTCGGGCCGCGGCAGGTCGGGGAGTACGGGATGGTGTTGCCGCGGTTCGTGAGCGCGGCGTTGGCGGGGCGTGAGCTGGTGGTACACGGTGACGGGGGGCAGTCACGGTGCTTCTGTGACGTGCGCGACGTGACGGACGTTCTGCCGCGGTTGCTCGGCAACCACGGCTGCCACGGGCGGGTGTTCAACGTTGGTTCGGACCGGTCCATCTCGGTGCTGGGGCTCGCGGAATTGGTCGTGCGAGTGCTGGGCTCGGCGTCCCGGACGCGGCTTGTCCCGTACAGTGAAGTGTTCGGGGCGGGGTTTGAGGATCTGCGTCAGCGGCGGCCTGACCTTGGCCGCGTGCGCTCCGCGGTGGGGTTTGAGCCAAAGATCGGGCTTGAGCAGACCGTGCGTGACGTGGCGGAGTGGATGCGGAAGGGAAGTCGAGGGGGAGGGGCGTTGTGACGTTGGCGGGGGCGACATTCCGAGTGCTGGAGTTGGCCGCCGCACAGATCGGTGGATCGGGCGCTGGCGGAGTGCCCGCGCCGACGGAGGCGCCGTTGCCCTCAACGGAGCTTTCCGAATCGCTCCGCAGGGGCGTCGGCGAGACGTTCGCGGACCCGACGCTTCAGCAACGGGCGCTGTCCTGGCTGACGGAGTTGAGCGCGACGGGCAAGGCCTCGCGGCTGGACCTTTTGAACAATTACGCGTGGGTGCTGGTGGTGTCGTTTGTCGTGGCGTTGTGCGTGACGCCGATCATGCGACGGCTGGCGGTCGCCAACGGCGTGATCGATCGCCCGAGCGATCCGAGAAAAGTTCACCGGCAACCGATCGCGTACCTGGGCGGGGCGGCGGTCTTCTGCGGGATCATGGCGGGGATCCTGTTCAGCTTTGTTGGAACGGCCGTGCCGTCGCTGATGAACTTTCACCCGTCAAGGTTCGCGGACGAACTGGGCGCGCACGCGACGGTGCCCTGGTCCATCCTTCTCGGCATGACCGTGATCGCGGTCATCGGACTGATCGACGACGTGGTGGGGATCAGCCCACGGACGAAGATCGCGGGACAGTTGTTCGCAGCGGCGGCGCTGGCGGTGGACAACGTCGGCGTGCAGGTGGCCAAAGGGGTGTTGCAGCCGATCGGGGCGCTCTTTGGCAAGCCCGACTTCGTGTTCAACATCCCGCTCGGGTTCGACGTGAACTTCACGATGCCGCTCTTCGGGCACGCCGTACATTTCAACCAGATTCCGATCGACGTGGTGTACTGGGCGGGCACAGGCGTGATCGCGCTGGCGGTGCTGGGGGCGTGCAACGCGAGCAATCTGATCGACGGTCTGGACGGGCTCCTGACGGGGACGACGGCGATCTGCACGGGCGGGCTGCTGATCGTGGCGCTGGGGCTGGCGATCGTCGATGACGGGCCGCGGGATGCGCAGCGGATCGTGCTGTGCATGGCGGTGCTGGGGGCGTGCCTGGGCTTCTTGCCGCATAATTTCAACCCGGCGACGATATTCTTGGGAGATTGCGGGTCGCTGCTCTTGGGGTACATGACGATCGTCATCGTGCTGACGCTCGGTGATACGGGGAAGACGCACCTGGTATTCGCGGGGCTGGTGATCTACTCGATTCCGCTGATTGATACGGCGCTCGCGATTGTTCGAAGGAAGCTCGCGGGCAAGAGCATCTCGGCGGCCGACAGCGACCACCTGCACCACATGCTCAAGCGGGCCTTGGGGGTCAAGGGCGCGGTGCTGGTGCTGTACACCATCGGGGTTGGTTTCGCTGGGCTGGGGGTGTGGATCAGCCTGGGGCGGGCTCGGATGGTGTACCTGCTTGCGCTGGTGCTGGTGTCGTACATCGGGGTGACGGCCATCAAGATCGCGCGGCGCAAGCAGATCGAGGAACAAGCGGCGGCATACGACACTCGACGTGCGGCGGGGCTGGGGGCGGGGCTGCGGGTGGGGGTGGCGTCGACGGCGGCAGCGGAACCCGCTTCTCCAGCATCGTCGGCAGCGCCCGAGCGGAGCGCTTCGAGCCCGGGGCAGGCGTCGATCACGGCGCGTTGAGGCATTCATCCGGCTTCATCACGCTGATCACGGAGCACTTCGATGAACCGAAACGTCTCACGCTCGCGCGTGGGGCTCGGTTGGTGAGTTGCCAACGGTGCTCGGTTCGCGGACGATGAGCGTGTGCGGGTCGTCATCATTTTCAATCCCAACAGCGGCGGCGGGTCCGGCGGAGCGATCGCGGCACGGCTGAGGGGATCGCTGCGCCATGCTGGCACGGAGGTCGAGTGCTCCGAGCTGAACGCGTCGAGCGATGAGGCGTCGTTGTGCTCGGTGTTGGCCGGAGCGGACGCGGCGCTGGTCGTGGGCGGTGACGGGACGGTGCATTCGCTTCTCTCGGCGCTGGCGCG
>JBGAOD010000209.1:0-2577 GCA_044221955.1 Phycisphaerales bacterium
GGACGAACTGCTGAGCGAAATGAAGGATGAAGAGTCCTCGAAGGGACGACGCTCCTGAACGCCCCCTGCCCACGCCATGGGCAGTATTTCCAGCAAAGACCGAGCGATGAGAGGAAGAAGCATGCACACCGTGAGCAATCCCGCAACAACCAAACAACCCCGGCGTCTGCTGCGCAGCGTCGGTGCCGTGCTTGTCGGCCTGATCGCCAACATCGTGCTCGCGAGCGCGATCGACGCCGCCTTCCACGCGGTTGGCCTGTACCCGCCGCTGTTCCAGCCGATGGCCGATGATCGATGGGTGATGGCGCTCGTCACCCGCGTTTTCGCGGGCGTCATCGGCGGCGTCCTCACCGCCCGCCTCGCCCCGGCCCGGCCCATGCGGCACGTCGTCGTGCTGGGGGGCATCGGGACGCTGTTGAGCGTGCTGGGCGTCCTGTTCACCTGGAACAAAGGTCCGGAGTTCGGGCCGCACTGGTTCTCCATCAGTGTCGCTCTCTCCGCGCTGCCATGCACGATGCTCGGCGGTATGCTGGGCGCGAAGTGGGCCGCTCGTACACATCAATGAATATCGTCCGTCCATCGACTGAGAACATGAGTTCACCCGCCGCACCACGGCAATGGAGTCACGCATGAGTACTGCGGGATTGAAAGTCACCACCCCCACCGACACGACCATCGTCATGACCCGCTCGTTTAGCGCGCCGCGGAGACTTGTGTGGGAGGCGATGACCGACCCCGCCAAACTGCGCCGCTGGTTCTTTGCGCCGCCGGGATGGGTGATGACGGTCTGCGAGTTTCAGCCGCGCGTGGGCGGCAAGTACAGATGGGTCTGGAAGAACGAGCACGCCGATCCGGCCATGACGATTTCCGGAACCATGACAGAGGTTGTGCCGCACGAGCGAATTGTTCACACCCAGACTATGGAAATGTCACAGTGCGGCCCGGTCGGGAACTTCATGGTCACCCTCGAACTCACCGAGATGAATGGCATCACGCACATGCGGCTCACACTTGCCTACGGCTCCAAGCAGGATCGTGACGGCGCACTGGCTTCCGGCATGGAGCACGGAATGGAAGCCGGGTACAAGCAAGTGGATGCGATGCTCGCGCTGAATGGCTGATTCAATGTCCGCCCGATGTGTTGTGGAGAAGTTCCCATGGCAACCACGAAGACCAGCAAGTCGAAGCCAGCCAAGCCACCCGAGCACGACGACCCGGCGGCGGTCGATGCCCTTCTCGCCGCGCTGGATCATCCGCTCAAGCCCGTCATCGCGTCGATGCGCGCCGCGATCCTCGGAGCTGACAGGGCGATCACCGAGGGCGTCAAATGGAACAGCCCGAGTTTCTACTGCGAGGGGTGGTTCGCGACGGTCAATGTCCGTGGCAAGCAGGGCGTATTGGTGGTGCTGCATCGGGGGGCAAAGACCCGGGCAGGCGCGGCGCTCCGCGAAGACATCAAGGACGCCGCGAACCTGCTGCACTGGCATTCGGACGACCGTGCTTCGATCGGGTTCACCCTCGCCGATGAGTTTACCGGCAAACGCCCGGCGTTCGTCGCGATCGTCAAGCAGTGGGCGAAATCGCAACGAGAGATCGAATCGCGGAAGTGATTGCGTTGCTCGTGCGCGGTCCGCGAGCGTGCGCGAATCAAAGCGCCTCACTGCCCCGATGCTGACTGGACTGGAATCGAAGACGCAGCAACGTTCTCGCGACCTCTCTGCCGATGCGCGTTTCACCGGCAGTCACTGCTCCCTCCCGTAGTCACTCACCAAGTTGTCAGTTACAAGGAATACACCATGAAATCCGATCCCGTCAAAGGCCTCCAGGTCACCACCCCCACCGACACGACCATCGTCATGACCCGCGCGTTTAGCGCCCCACGTAGACTAGTGTGGGAAGCGATGACTGCCCCGGACAAGATGCGCCGCTGGATGCTCCAGCCCCCGGGCTGGACGCTGACCGCGTGCGAGTGTGAGGCCCGCGTCGCCGGGACGTTGCGGGTCGTGGTGAAGAGTCCAGAGGCCGATCCGGCGATGATGATCCTGGGCGTGTTCACCGAAGCGGTGGAGCACGAGCGGATGGTCCACACCGAGATGATGCTGCTCGGCTCGGGACAGCCCATCGGCTCGCAAGTCGAGACGCACGAGTTCGCCGAAAAGAACGGCGTCACCACGATGCGCATCACGCAGGTCTACGCCACGAAGGAGGCCCGCGACGGCGCGGTCTCTTCCGGCGCTTCGGAAGGAATGGAGGCCTGCTACAAGCAACTGGACGAACTACTCTCGCAGCGCGCGTAGGGCTAGCGCCGCACCAAACAGCGAAACCCCGGATACCAACTCAAGGGAGCCTCGATGAGCGCGAAGAAAGCACCATCCAAACGCACAGCATCACAGGTCGACGCCGAAGCGAACTCGGGGACACAGTCGGCGGCGGAACGCAAGGCGGCGGAGGTCGAAGTCCGCCGCCTGATCGACAAGTTCTCACCCGAGAATCTTCGGCTCGTCGTCGCGATGCGACGGGCACTCCTAAAACGTCTGCCCACCGCTCATGAGGTGGTGTACGAGTACCGCGACTGCT
>JBGAOD010000210.1:0-2577 GCA_044221955.1 Phycisphaerales bacterium
ACATCGCGGGTGGATGATTCTCCCCCGTTCGATCGGATGCTCGATTCTGTTCCGGTCTCATCATCGCCCGGTACGGCCAGCGTCTCGCGCTCCAGCCCGCGCGGTTTCGCGCCGACCAAGCCCCAGAACGCATCGGGCGCGGGGCTGGTGAACCGCATCGTCTCGCCCTTGCTCGGGTGCGTGATGCCGAGTTCGACCGCGTGCAGGCACAGGCGCGAGATGGGGTCCGACACCGGCGCGCCGTAGGCCTCGCCCGGCGCGCGGTAGCGGTAGTCGCCCACCAGCGGATGACCGGCCTCGCTCATGTGAACGCGGATCTGGTTCTTCCGCCCCGTGCCAAGCCGCAGTTGCACCAGCGCACGACCAAGCCCGCAGGCCAGCACGCGATAGTGAGTTACCGCGAGCTGTGGCGCATCGTCGGCGCGGTGCGTGTATGGCGAAGGACCGCCGTCGGGCATCCGCGGTCCTGGACGCGACCCGGGTCCTGATCGTGGTCCTGTTCTTGGCCCCGCCCCCGGCCCCATGCGCGGAGCCGGTGAAGGCCGCGGCCTCGATCCCGGACTCACGCTCTGCATGATGCCGCGTTCGTTCTCGCCCAGAAAGTTCTGGATCGTCCCCGTCGTCGCCGACTCGGGGAACTCCTGCTCAACCACCGCGACGTAGATCCTGTGAACGCGCCGGGCCCGGAAGTCTTCCTTCAGCCACTCGAACGCGGTTTCGTTCTTGGCGAACACCAACAGGCCCGAGGCCTCTTTGTCGAGCCGATGCACGATCCACGCTCGCGCGTTGCGACGTTTCTTGCTCCGCACGTACCGCTTCACGACCGCGAACACGCTCGGGGCCTCGGACTTGGTTGCGTCCCCCGCGCCCGGCATCGGCGCGGTCACCAACCCGATCGGCTTGTCAACGATGAGCAGGTCCTCGTCCTCGTGAACCAGGCGCACGCCCAGGCCAAGGTCCCCGGCCGAGAAATCCCCGCGTCGAAGCGACGCGATCCCTTTGTTGGGGGTGCGATCCCAGGTGGTCGCGGGGTTGCCGCTCCGTTTCCCGCCACTCGGCCGCGGTCGCTTCGATTCGCTCATGGGGGAGCGTAGGTTGAGGCCACGCGAGAAAACCGAGACCGCGCAAGCCCGCTTCCCGTGGTGACCAAGACGCACGTTCGGACGCGTTCGCGCTGCGCCCTACCCGTACAGCTTCGCCAAGTCACCCCAGAACCCCGGGTATGTCTTGTTCACGCACGCCGGGTTCTTGATCCAGACATTCGGACGCCGCAGCCCGATCAGCGCCAGCGACATCGCCATCCGATGATCGTCGTACGTCTCGAACTCGACCCGCTTGCAGCCCGCCGAGCAGTCCACGCCGCCCGGTGGGGGGGTGATGGTGATGGCGTCCTCGTCCCCCGCGACCGAGGTTTTCACCGCGACGCCGATCTTCGTCAGCTCGTTCTGCATGGCCGCGAGCCGATCGGTTTCCTTGTGCCGCAGCGTCCCGAGCCCGCGCAGGATTGATGTCCCTTCCGCGAAGCACGCCACCGCCGCCAGAGTCATGGCGGCGTCGGGCATGTTCGACATGTCCGCCAGAATCGGCCCGAGCCTCGTCGGTCCTTTGCACTCGATCGCCGGATCGTCGTCTGTTCCGGCTGGCTTGCTGCCTGTGCCCATCCGCACCAGCAATTCCGGGAACGCCGCGTCGCCTTGCAACGAGCCCGGCCCCAACCCTTGAACCCTGCACACCGCGCCCGGGACCAGCGCGGCCGCAGCCCAAAAATACGTTGCGCCGCTCGCGTCCGGCTCGGTGTCATAGGTGAACGAATCCAGCCCGAACCCGCGCGATCGACCGTCCGCCCGCCGCGGCGGGCCGACCCTCGTCACCCGCAAGTCCTCCGTCATCTGCACGTGCGCCCCGAGTTTCTGCAACAGCCCGATCGTCATCGCGATGTACGACGCGCTCGTGATCTCGCCCACCAGCTTGATTGTCACGTCGTGCGCCAGCCACGGCGCAACCAGCAGCAACGCGGAGATGAACTGGCTCGACATCGTCGTCGGCAGCACCAGCGCCCGCGCTTCGCCCGCCGGACCCTTGGGCGGCACGATCTTCATCGGCGGGCAGCCCTTAGTCAGCGTGAACTCGATGTTCGCGTGCATGTGGATGAGCGCGCCCGCCAACTCCGCGATCGGCCTCTGCCGCATCCGCGCGTTGCCGTCCACCGTCACCGGCCCGGGCGCGAGCAGCGCCGCCGCCGCGAGAAACCGCGTGGCCGTACCCGCGTTCCCAAGGTCCAGCGTCACGCCCTCGGGCGGCACGGCCCAGCGCCCGTTCACGCCCGTGATTTTCAGGTCCTGACCCGAGCGACTGACCTTCGCACCGAGCGTGGTCACGGCCGCGATCATCCGCTGCGCATCGTCCGCCTCGAGCAACGGCCTGCGGATCACCGAGTCGCCCCGCGCCAACGCCGCCAGCAGCAACGCCCGGTTCGTCAGGCTCTTGCTCCCCGGCGGACGGATCGAAACGCGGAACGGCTTGGCTCGGGGCTGGAGCGGCGGTACAGCCAGCAACGCCGGCGCGTCCGACGGAGAG
>JBGAOD010000211.1:0-2568 GCA_044221955.1 Phycisphaerales bacterium
GCCGGACCGAGCCGCTTCGACGAAACGTCGCCGGCCGTGGCTCCAGCAGCCAGGGCGGGTGCCACCGGCTCGTTCGATGAAGGACGTGACATTGGTGCCGTCGCATTGGACCGTGCGAGCGATGTCGCCTTTGAGGAAGCGGCGAACGCTGGCGGAGTCGCCATTCGGACTGTACACGAAGCTCACCCATCGTGCGTTTGTCCAAACCCACATGGCACCGGTGCGAATCCCGCCTGGCATCTCGGGATCGAGGATCGGAATCGACGACGCGTCGGTGCCGAGGACCCCCGGGCCCCGCGTGCACTCCTCGATCCGAGTGGCGACCGGCGCGAGTAGGTCGATGGCCGCGAGGACCCCGCGACCGAGTGTCTGCGAGGCGATGTCAATTCCGGTTCGAGATAGCCGCGTCGCCTGCCGCTCGACCGGGACATGCTCAAGGTACTTGTCGCACACGGCCTCGATCAAGAGCGTGTCGCCGAGCTTGCCGTTCTCGACGATCCTCGGCACGGGCTCCGCTTCGAGGGTCGTCTCGTCCTTGGCGCAGCGGACCGTTTCGTCCTTGGGCTGCACGACAATGAATTCGGCCGGCACGACGTCGAGATACTCACAGCCATCGACGAAACAGACCGTCTCCATTTCGGCCCCGCAACGTGGGCAGATCCGCTTGGCTGCGGGGACCGCGTTCCAGCGGGGTACGCGCCGCAGGTGAGCGGGAAGCTCGTTGCGTCCGGGATGCGCATCGGCGTTCTTCGTGCGCGCTCCGCGCTTCGGCTTCGCGACCGGCGCCTCGAACATCGGCAGGACGAGCTGCCGCTCCAGTCGCGCCAGCGTCTCGGACGGCGGGCGGCGCCGCTTCATGTGAGCAATCTTGCGCGCGAGCTCGATGTTGATGTCGCGCATACGCTCAAGCAGCGTCAAGATCGCGACAATCATCTCGACAAATAGCGCGGCGGCGACCTTCTTCTCGAGCCACACACGGACCTTCTGCAGGTCGGGTGCGTAGGGCGAAGTGATCGCCGGCTTCACAGGAGCGCCCATGGTCCGTACCGCCAATCAGACGAAACGGGGCGGCGATGGATTCAACACTTCATGCCGAAAAGGTACTTGATGTCGTCGACGGGGACGGCTGCCAACGCGGGCGACGACGCGCCCCGCGGAGATCGAGCCCCTGTAGGATCAGGCCGAGCTCACCGGACTCGATGCTCGACGCCGCCAGGCGACCGTCTTCGGAGAAGGTCATCTGATACCGGCCTCGTTCCAAGCGCTTCGTCCACATCGCGAAGCCGTCGCGGTCCCAATAGACGATTCGGACCCGGTCGCATCGCTTGGAGAAGAAGACGAAGAGATGTCCACCAAACGGGTCGCTTCCGAACACATCCCGCACGATGACCATCAGGCTGTCGACGCCTTTGCGGCCGTCCACTGGCTGGGTGGCGACGTACAAGCGGACGCTCGGCGGGAGGCTCAGCATCGCGGCCCCTCCGAGAGAGCCCCGGCGATGCGCCGAAGAACCTCGACATCAACGCACTCATGGACTCGCAACATGACGCCGCCCGGTAGCACGACCTCGATCGCCTTGACGACCCGGTGGGGGACCTCGATGAAGACCGCCGCAGCCTCGGGCCGCTCGATCATCCGCCCCACCTCCGCGACGTTGCCCAGCCTCGAACGCCAACTACGAAGCCGCTGCGGATGAACGCCCACCTTGCGGGCGAAGGCGGCCACGGTCAGCCCTGACGCGGTCAACTCCGCCAATGCAGCCCGAGCCTGCTCTCGTGTCCATCGTGGGCCCCGCTTCCTCGTCGTGACCGGTCGCTTGTTCATTCAGCAAATGCTGTCGACCTACCCCGCCCGGATCCACTGGTACCTGGACCCCTCCCTGGAGGGGTTACGTAGCGGCCGTGTGGACGCCTGGCTTACTCGTGCCGCGGCGGCTGGCCTCGCGGACTCTGAGGCGATCACAAAGGCTCGCTACACGGCAGCACCCACAGCAAGAAAGCGTGGCGCCCGCAAATCGTAGCCGGGTGGGCTGGCTAACATGCCGTCGAACCTGACAGCCGCCGTCGGTCGGCTCGTTCCTCGCCTCACTCTGGCATCTGCAGGTTAACGGCGATACGTTGGGCAGACGAGCAGCAACCCATGCCGATCCTCTTTGAGCGAGACCTCGCTGACGCCTACTTCTACGGCCTGATTCGACCTCACCGGCGTGCTCCCTTCGAGCCCCGGGTAGCTCATGCCGATCACGCTCTTCTCACGAAGCAGCTCTGGCGCCGCGAGCCCCCGCTTGAGTTCTTGAAGCCCGAGTTCTTCGCAGCGCCTGGTTTGGGCCGCCTTCCCGCCGTAGAGCGATCCGTGATCTTGTTCGGCGGCTTCTTCCTGGAGCTTGAGGAGCGTCTTGCCGCATTTCTCGCCGAGTTCGAATCAGTCCTCGCAAGGCTTCATTGGCGTGCCGTGCATGGTCATCTCCTCGGGAGTCGGACGGGGGCGTTTCACTTCACCTGGACTGCGCGCGACGCAAGAGATGACGAGCCGTCTGCATGTTGGGACTTTACTGGCCCCAGGCAAATC
>JBGAOD010000060.1:0-22276 GCA_044221955.1 Phycisphaerales bacterium
GGTCGGTGCCCTCGCCGGGGAGGGGTTGGCCGTGGTCGGTGGTGCCGGAGTCTTTGATCGCCATGATCGGAGGATATCTCGGCGGCGGTACGATCGGCCATGGAGACTCCGCAAAGTCACTCGAAATTCGGGTCTTTGAAGTGGTTCGATGCGCACTTGGACCTGGCGTATTTGGCCGAGTGCGGGCGGGATATGGATGCGCCGATCGAGAGCTGCGGCGGGCCGGATCTGCCGGCGGCGGTGACGCTGCGGTCGCTGCGCGAGGGGCGAGTGGCGGCGTGCCTGGGCACGATCTTTACCGAGGCCGACGGGCTGGACGCGGTGGGGTACCCGGCGGGGAACGCAGAAGCGGCCCACGCGTGCGCCGTGCGGCAGCTGGGGTGGTACCGGCGCTGGTGGGCGGATGGGATGGCGGGGAAGAAGGGATCGAGGGAGCGAGGGATCGAGGCATCGAGTGAAGAGAGGACTTGGATTCTGATCTTGATGGAGTGTGCGGATCCGATCCGGAATGTTGAAGAGTTGGAGTGGTGGGTGGAGCGCGGCGTGGCGGCGATCGGCTTGGCGTGGGCGCGTGGGTCGCGGTATTCCGGCGGGAACATGAACTCGGGCGTGGGGCTCAGCGCAGATGGACGCGCGTTGCTTGCGCGGATGAACGAACTGGGGGTTGTTCACGATCTGGCGCACCTGAGTCAGCAAGCGACGGAAGAGGCGCTCGCGTTCCCGGGGCGGGTGATCGCGTCGCACTCCAACTGCCGGGCGTTGCTGGGCGGCGTGAACGAGCGGCACATCACCGACGAGACGATCCGCGCGATCGCCGAGCGCGGCGGCGTGATCGGCCTGAACCTTTTCGGGAAGTTTCTTCGACCTGACATGAAGCCCGGCGAGCGAGCGACGATCGACGACGCGGTGGGGCACGTTGAGCACGTCGTGCAGTTGGTCGGGCACACTCGAGCGGTGGGGCTCGGGAGCGACATGGACGGCGGGTTCTCGGCGTTCACGCTGCCGAGCGGGATCGATTCGCCCCATGATCTCTGGCGGCTCGCGGAGGCGTTGTCGGCACGCGGGTGGAGCGACGCGGAAATCGAATTGTTCGCGTGGGGGAACTGGGCGAGGTTCTGGGGGCTGAGCTGAACGCCGGGACGGGCGTTGCAGGAAGTGTCGATTTTGGTAGGATCAGCGTGTGCGGTCCCCCGTCAGAGCTTGCCAATGTGTGACTCAGCCACTTTTCTGAAAGATGTCATATGTCGAACGGAACTCCCGATGTTCAATCGTCTCTGGGCGGCGTCTCGCGGCGCGAGTTTGTGAGGACCTCAGCGCTCGCGGCCGCGGCGGTGTCGGTGCCGGCGACTTCCTGGGCTGGGAATTTTTTCCACGCGCGGGGCAGCGACACGATCCGCATGGGCATGATCGGCTGCGGCGGGCGCGGCACGGGGGCGGCGGGGAACTCGCTGAACGCCTCGCCCAATATTCGGATCGTGGCGATGGGCGACGTGTTCAAGGATCGGCTCGACGGCAGCCTGGCGAACCTCAAGAGCGACGACTACACCAAGCCGCACGCGGACCGGATTGACGTCAAGGATGATCACAAGTTCGTGGGCTTCGACGCGTACAAGCAGGTGCTGGCGAGCGACGTGGACGCGGTGATTTTGGCGACTCCGCCGCACTTCCGGCCGATCCATTTTGCGGCCGCGATCGACGCGGGGAAGCACGTGTTCTTCGAGAAGCCTGTCGCGGTGGACGCGGCGGGAATCCGAGCCGTGATCGCGGCGGGGGAGAAGGCGGCCCAGAAGAACCTCGCGTGCGTGACGGGCACGCAACGGCGGCACGAGAAGTGTTATCTCGAAGCGATGACGCGGCTGCGCGGCGGGGCGATTGGCAAGGTGCTGTCGGCTCGGTGCTATTGGAACCAGGGCCCGCTGTGGATGCACCCGCGCGAGGCGGCGTGGTCGGATATGGAATGGCAGTTGAAAAACTGGCTGTACTTCACGTGGCTGTCGGGCGACCACATCGTCGAGCAGCACGTTCACAACCTGGACGTGTGCAACTGGGCGATCGACGCGCACCCGCTCAAGGCTTGGGCCATGGGCGGGCGTGAGGTGCGCAAGGGTCCGGAGTACGGGCACATTTTCGACCACTTCGCGGTGGAGTACGAGTACCCCGGCGGCGTCACGATGAACAGCTTCTGCCGCCAGATCGAGGGGTGCGCGGACCGAGTCGAAGAGTTCGTGCAGGGCACCGAGGGCACGATGCTGACCCGCTCTGGGCAGGCGATGATCGACGGCAAGACGAAGTGGAAGTACTCGGGCGATTCCGATGTGAACCCGTACCAGCAGGAGCACGCGGACATGGTCAAGAGCATTATGGACGGCAAGCCGCTGAACGAGGCCAAGCGGATCGCCGAGTCCACGCTGACGGCGATCATGGGGCGGATGGCGGCCTACACCGGAAAGACGGTGACGTGGGAGCAGGCGCTGAACTCGAAGGAAAATCTTGCGCCGGCGAAGTATGAGTTCGGGTCGTTGCCCGTGCCGCCGGTGGCTGTGCCGGGGCGGACGCCGTTGATCTGAGTGGGCGAAATCGAAGATCGTGAGCCGGGGCGTGACGCCCCGGTTTGCGTTGCCTTCGCGTCGAGTTTGCAACGAGCGCGGATTGCGCGCGGGCTTCTCAACAGGAGAGTTTGAAAATGATCAGAAGAGATTTTCTCGCGACCACCGCTGCCGGGCTTGGCGCGAGTGTTGCGGCCGTCGCGTCCGCGATCCCTGGGTCTCGGTCCTTTTCATCACCGCGCCTCGCGCCGCACAAGTTCAAGCTCGCGTACGCGCCGCACTTTGGGATGTTCTCCAACCACGCCAAGGACGATCTCGACCAGATCTCGTTTACCGCGGATCAGGGGTTCACCGCCTGGGAAGACAACGGCATGAAAGGCCGGGGCAAGGAGTTTCAGGACAAGTTCGCTGCGCGGTGCCAGAAACACGGCGTTCGCATGGGTATCTTCGTTTCGACGTGGATCGACTGGGAGAAACCGACCTTGACGACCGGCGACGCGGCTATGGCCGACCGGTTCGTGAAGGAAGTCGGCGAGGCGGTCGAGGTGGCCAAGCGGGTGAACGCGACGTGGATGACGACGGTGGTGGGGCGGGTCGATCAGAGCCGGCCTTGGGGGCATCAGTTTTCGAGTGTGGTGGACACGCTCAAGCGTGCGGCGGTGGTGTGCGAGAAGGCCGGGAAGGTGATGGTGATCGAGCCGCTGAACTGGCGTGACCACCCCGGCCAGTTCTGCCCGACCAGCGACGTGCTCCGCGCGATCTGCAAGGGCGTGGGCAGCCCGGGGCTCAAGGTTCTGCAGGATCTCTATCACTTGCAAGTGACCGAGGGGAACCTGATCGACAACATGGACCGCTCGTGGGAGGAGATCGTGTACTTCCAGACCGGCGACAACCCGGGCCGCTGCGAGCCGGGAACGGGCGAGGTGAACTACCGCAACGTGTTCAGGCACATCCAGGAGCGTGGGTTCACGGGCATCCTCGGGATGGAGCACGGGAACAGCAAGGACGGGAAAGAGGGCGAGCTGGCGGTGATCGAGGCGTACGCAACGGCGGACGGGGCTTGAAGCCACCACCGTTCGGGCGTGCCTCGGTGACCCCGGCGAGAACTTGGAGAGGCGGGGAAGGTTGGGATGCCGGATGCGGTTCTCCCGACGAGGGCGTGGCTTGAGAGGCCTGAAAGATCAGCCCGAGCGCGCAGGATGAATCTCTGAGTGTCTTTTTCGTTGCGATCGTGCGTCGTCGAACGCTTGCGAGCGTGCGAGCGTTCTCGCGCCTGGGTTTGTCTCTTGGAGGTTCACCATGGAATCGTGTCGTGTTCGCGGAGTCGTGTTGAGTGCGCTTGTTGGAACGGTGCTGAGCGTTGCGGCGGGCGGGCCGAATGCTCTTGGCGCGGTGACGTTCTTTGTAAACAACCCCACCGCGAACTCGCTGGACTTCTTGGCCGAGTGCTCGGCTAAAGCGTTTTCAGTGGACGGATCGCTTGAGTTTTCGACGCACCCGGACGGAACGGTGATCTCGGATTGGTACTCACCCACGTTGGGCGTCAGGATCGATGTCGACGCCGGCGGCGTGGCCCGAGTCGAGACCGGGCCGGGTTCTTTCGTTGGAAACATCACGGACCCCGACGGGATCGGCGAGGGAGTGATGCCCGAGCCGGCGCGGTACATGATCACCGGAACGGGCGCTCCAACGTTCGTGGACTTCGTCTTCGCGGCCCCGGTGGCCGGGGTCGGCCTTCGCACCGCCGACATGTTCCAGTGGGGCCCGACGCTTCCCAGCGCCTCGATCGAAGCCTTCGCATCCGACGGCACGTCGCTCGGAGTCGCGGACGCGGTGAACCAGAGCTTCGAGTTCGACTTCGTGTACTTCATGGGCGTGACCGACGACGCGTCGCGGATCTCGCGTGTGCGGTTCACGAACAACGGGATCGCGGGCGACACGATCTACATCACGCAGGTGCTGATCGCGACGAAGGCCGGCTGCTTGTGCCCGGCCGACTACGACTGCAACGGGTTCGTCACGGGCGACGACTTTGATGCCTATGTGCTGGACTTTGTGGCGGGGAACGATCCGGCGGATTTCAACGGAGACGGGTTCGTGACCGGCGACGACTACGACGCGTACGTCGTTGCGTTTGAGGCCGGTTGCTGAGCGAACGGACCGGCGGGGTGCCGCTGACCTCGTGCCACTGACATCGGGCCCTCCCGATGTCAGTCGCTTCGTTCAATCCACGAGCCCCCAACAACGAAGAGAACACTGAGATGGGGCGGACCCCATCTCAGTGGCACGAAGGCCGTTCACCCGATCCGCTCACGCCCGCTCATGTATGGCCTGAGCGGCGCGGGGATCGTTACCGTGCCGTCCTGGTTCTGATGAATCTCCAGCAGCGGGATCAGGATGCGCGGGCTGGCCAGCACGGTGTTGTTGAGGCTGTGGCAGAACGTAGTTTCGCCCTTGCCGCCCTCGCCGCCGGGGCGGTAGCGCATGTTGAGGCGGCGGCACTGGTAGTCGTAGAGACGGCTGGCTGAGTGGGTTTCGCCATACTCTCCGCTGGTGCGGCCGTTCTTGTCAACCGTGCCGCGGCCTGGCATCCAGCACTCGATGTCGACCATGTCCGCGTTCTTGGGGCCCAGGTCCCCCGTGCAACACTGCAGCAATCGATACGGCAGGCCGAGGCTTTGCAGCAGGGCCTCGACGTACCCGATCATGGTCGTGTGCCAGCGGCGGCTTTCCTGCTCGTCGGCCTTGCAGATCACGACCTGCTCGACCTTATCAAACTGGTGGATGCGGTAGAGTCCCGCGGTGTCCTTGCCGGATGCTCCGGCCTCGCGGCGGAAGCAGGTGCTGACCGTGACGTATTTGAGCGGAAGAATGTTCTCGTCGAGGATCTCGCCCTGGTGGATTCCCATGAGACCGACCTCGCCGGTGCCGGTGAGGAACATGTCGTACCCGCCGCCGCGCTTGGATTCTTCGATGTGGTACGCCTGCTCGCGGCCCGCGGGGAAGAAGGCGGTGCCGACCATCGCTTCTTCGCGAACGATCACGGGGACGCTCATGGGCGAGAAGCCGTTGGTGTTGGTCATCAGGTCCACGGCGTAACGGAGCACGGCCTGGTGGAGCCGCATGCCGTCGCCGGTCAGGATGTAGCTGCGCGAGCCGCCGAGCTTGACGCCGCGCTCGAAGTCGGCGAGTTTCAGGTCGCGGACGATGTCGAGGTGGCCTTTGGGCTGGAAGCTGCGTTGGGCCTCGAAGGGCTTGGCGGCATCGAACCCGGCGGGGTTCCAACGCTTGACCTCGACATTTCCCTCGCTGGACGAGCCGACGGGGACATCATCGTCGGGCGGGAGCGGGACGTGGAGGAGGAGTTCTCGGAGTTCGGGTTCGAGTTGGGTGATCTCGGCTTCGAGCTTCGCGCCCTCGGCCTTGAAACCGGCGGGCTTGGCTTTGAGGTCATCGATCTCGCGTGTGAGCTTGGCGGCCTCGTCGGTCTGGCCGGCCTTCTGAGCGGCCTTGAGCTGCCCTGAGAGCTTGCCGAGCAGGGGTCCGATCTCCTTTTCGACCTTGCCTTGCTCGGCCCGGAGGCGTTCGCGTTCGGTCTGTAGGGCGCGCCGGCGGGCTTCGAGGTTCAGAATGTGGTCGATATCGACGCGGATGCCCTTGCGTTGGGCTCCGGCGCGGTACCTGTCCGGGTTCTCACGAAGATTCTTCAGGTCGATCATGGGGGCAAGTCTAGGTGGGAGAGGGGGCGGCGAAAGACCGGCGTACTCCGAAGCTCGTTCGGTTTGCCCGTGTGCGGGAGAGGGAACGGATGTACCATGTCCGGTGACGCGAACGCGATCACGGCATCCGATGGACCCAGATTGACGTACTTGCGAAGGACGGAAGTGGCCGGCAAGCTCATGGCAACTTTGCAGCTGAAACCCATCCGCGGCGACGCTCAGGTGATCGTGCTCGGTCGCGACAAGATCTCCATCGGTCGTCACCCCGACAACACGCTCTGCATCCGCGACGAGCGGGCCAGCCGCTTCCATTGCGTCATCTATCCCGACGGCAAGAGCGGGTTCATCGTGAAGGATCTGGAATCGCGCAATGGGATCAAGGTCAACGAGGTGAAGGTGACGGAGTCGCCGTTGAACATCGGCGACGTGCTGCGTGTGGGCAGCCACGAGTTTCTGGTTGAGACGAAAGAGCCCAAGACCAACGAGTTCTCGGATTCGGTTCCCGACGAGGTTGAGGACGAGGCGACGTGGTCAGGGCACCTCGGTGGGCTGATCGACGCGCTGCCGCCGAAGATGGGCGAGCCGGAGTTCATTGCGCTGCTGGATTCATCGGGCAAGCCGTCCTTGGCGCTGGCGGGCGGGAGCGACGGAGCCAACGCGGTTCGGCTGCTGCTGCAACTGGCGTCCAAGGCCCGCGCGACGGACATCCACATCGAGCCCAAGAGCGAGGCGTACCACGTCCGAATGCGCGTGGACGGGCAGATGGTTTCGATCACGGAACTGCCCAAGCGGGTCGGCGATCTGGTGTACGGACTCATCAAGAACATCTGCCAGATGAAGCAGGCGGCCCGCGAGGCGATGCAGGAAGGGCACTACTCGGCCAAGCTCGATGATCGCCGGGTTGACTACCGCGTGAGTTTTACGCCGTCGGTGTACGGGCAGAAGCTGGTGCTCCGGGTGCTGGATTCACGCGGAGCCCCGTCTTCGATCTCGGATCTCGGGCTCGCGGGCTACATGCTCGAGCGTGTGCGCCGGGTGTGCGCCCAGGACCACGGGCTGCTGCTGACCTGCGGGCCGACGGGCTCGGGGAAGACGACAACGCTGTACAACGCGCTCCGCGAGATCGACCGCAAGGCGCGGAACGTGGTGACGATCGAAGACCCGGTCGAATACCAGATCGATCACGTCACGCAGATCCCGATCGACGAGCAGCGCGGCAACACGTTCGGCACGTTGCTGCGCAGCGTGCTGCGCCAGGACCCTGATGTCATTCTCGTCGGCGAGATCCGCGACGAGGAGACCGCCCGGACGGCCATGCAGGCGGCAATGACCGGGCACCTGGTCTATTCGAGCGTTCACGCCAAGGACACAATCGCGGCGGTCTTTCGCCTGCTTGACCTGAAGGTCGAGCCGTATTTGGTCGCGAACTCGCTGGATCTGGTTCTGGCCCAGCGGCTGGTGCGTCTGCTGTGCGAGCACTGCAAGCAGCCGGTGCGCGTGACACCCGGGCAAGCGACGCGGCTTGGGAAGTATTTGTCGGGCAAGACGCAGGTGTACACCGCGACCGGGTGCGCCAAGTGCTTGCGCACCGGGTACCGAGGCCGCCGAGCGCTGTTTGAGTTGTTGGATTTCAACAACGAGCTGCGGGATATCGTGCTGAAAGAGCCGACGATCGCGGGGATGCGCAAGGTGATCGAGCAGGGGCTGTTCACGACCCTGGCGCAGTTCGGCTGGAGGCTGGCGGCCGAGGGCGTGACGACGCTGGATGAGGTCGACCACGTCGCGGGGATGGGATGAGCGACGAACTCGCCCGATTGACGCGCTGGTACTCGTCGCAGTGCGATGGGGATTGGGAGCAGGAGTGGGGCGTGCGTATCGAGACGCTCGACAACCCCGGTTGGCTTCTCAAGGTGAATCTGATCGGCACGCCGTTGAGTGAAGCGCCATTCACACCGATTCGCGTTGATCGGTACCCAGGAAATTGGGTTCAGTGCTATGTTCGAAAGGCCGGGCGAATCCAAGGCGATGCTTCTACTCCGACTTTCTTCGGAGCCGGCGGCTCGGAAAACCTATCCGAACTGATCAGAATCTTCTGCGATTGGGCAGAGAAGACTGATGGTTAGCGTGTATCGCGGGCGAGCAGCCTCGCGTCTTTCCATGCCGGGAACTTCTCGCGCCAGCGCCGTACCTCATCGCGATCGAGTTCTACCGAGAGCACACCCTCGTCCGCCCCGAGTTCGCCCAGCACGTCGCCGCGCGGGCCTACCGCAATCGAGCCGCCGATGTAGTTGGCGTTGGGGTCGGGCCCGGTGCGGTTGACCGCGAGGACGTAGCCCTGGTTCTCGATCGCGCGGGCGATCGCGAGGGCTCGCCAGTGGGCTTGGCGGGTGTCGAGCCAGCAGGCACCGATGGCGAAGAGTTCGGCACCCATTCCCAGGCCGCGACGGAAGAGCTCGGGAAAGCGCAGGTCGTAGCAGATCGCGGGGCAGACGCGGAGCGTACGTTCGTTCGTGACTTCAGCGGGCGATCCGGCGTTCGCTTCCAACGTGTACGTCATCACCGTGTCGCCGCCGACGAACGAATCCTGCTCGCGGCCGAGGGAGAAGGGGTGAATCTTGGCGTAGCGGCAGAGGGTTTGGCCTTGAGGGTCGATCACGGTCATTTCGTTCAAGGCCTTCGCGTTTTCGCCGCTGCCCTGCACGGTGCGCCCGGCTTGGACCGTGATCCGGTGCGCCGTCGCGGTCTCGCGCAGGAATGCCAGCGTGGCACCGTGATTGTCCGCGGTGCGTGCGGTGTTCATGGAGAACCCAGAATCAAACGTCTCGGGGAGCAGAACGAAATCGCCGGGTTGAACACCGGCGCGATCGAGCAACTCCCGCACGCGGAGGAAGTTGGCGGCGCGGTCTTCCCAGACGATGTTCAATTGGACGAGGTGGGCTCGCATTCGGGGCAGTTTAGTCGGCCCGGGAGAGGTTCCACGCGGTGAGTTCCCGCGCCGGACTCGACCGAAGTACACTGTTGTGCGTGCGATCCGCGACGATTCCATCCCGAACTTCGACGAACACCGCGCGGCTGGTATGCCTGGCGAGTCGCTCGCCGCGGCGGCGCGAGCTGCTGCACGAGTACGGCATCGAGCACCTCAGCCAGCACCCGGGAATCGAGGATTCGGTATTGGAGTCGGGGGCAGTGTCTCCCCAGCAGTGGGTGGCGTCGCTGGCCTACTTGAAAGCCTCGGCGGGCGCGGGCTTGGACTGGGATACCGGCGGACGGGCGGCGCTCGTCCTCGGGGCTGACACGGTGTGCGTAAAGAACGGCGTGTTGATCGGCACGCCGGTCGACGCCCAAGACGCGCGTCGGATCGTCCGCGAACTGAGCGACGGCACCCACGCGGTGGTCACGGGCGTCGCGCTGATCGACCTCGGATCGTCGCGGCGAATCTCGTTGGTCGATCGAGCTGTGGTGCAAGTTGGGACGCTCTCCGAGGAAGCGATCGAGCAGTACATCTCATCGGGTTCCTGGGCTGGAAAGGCGGGGGCGTACAACCTGCGCGAGCGGATCGCCGCCGGTTGGCCGATCCGTTTCGAGGGAGACGCGACGACGATCATGGGCTTGCCGATGACGGTTCTGATGCGGAGTTTGGCGCGTTTGGGCGTGGTGCCCGGGGCGGAGCGTGCCGGGTGAGCGCGAGCCTTGCCGAGAGTTCAGGCCCGCTGCTGACGCCGTGGGTCGTGATGCCGATCGCGGCGGTGCTGCTGATCGTCATCGGCGCGCACCTGAACGCGCTCGCGTCGGCGCCGATGCCCGCGAGCCGGCGCCGCATCCGCGTTGTGAACGGGTGGCTCATGCTCTTGACGACTCCGCTCACGGCTTATGCCTTCGCGATGGCGACGCCCTCGAACGCCCGCCTGTTTGTGCTGATCTGGCTGGCCGTGGTGGGGCTGATCGGGATTGTCGTGATGCTGGCGCTGATCGATCTTCTGAACACTCAGCGCCTCTACCGGAACGTACGGCGCGAGATGGCCAGGGAAGTCACGGAGCTGAAGCAGGAAATCGCAGCCACAGCGCACGGCGAGCGCGAAAGCGGGCCCGAGCCGCGTGAGGGAGCGGATGACCGAGGGGCGCGCTGAAGCAACTCGGTCCGGGCCGCTGCCTCGGGGGCTCGCGTGGCTGGGCGGGCCGCTGTCGGCGCTCTACGCGCGGATCATCGCGGCGCGAAACGAGCGCTTCGATCGGCGGATCGGCGTGGTCGAGCTTGATCGGCCCGTGATCAGTGTCGGGAATCTCTCCGTGGGCGGGACAGGGAAGACGCCGATGGTGCGGCGGGTGGTCTCAGCCCTGCGCGACGCCGGGCGCTCGCCGTGCGTGGCGATGCGCGGGTACGCGCCACGCGGCGGAACGTCGGGAATCGCGTCGGACGAGGCAGAAGAGTACCGACGCGCCTTGCCCGACACGCCTCTCGTTGCACAGCCCGACCGGATCGGCGGGCTGATCGAGCTCTTCGGCGGCGACCAGGGCGATGCGATCGACACGGTCGTGCTCGATGATGGGTTCCAACACCGCCGGATCTGGCGCGAGCTGGACATCGTGCTCATCGACGCGACCCGGAGCCCGTTCGCGGATCGGCCGCTGCCCGCGGGCTGGCTACGTGAGCCAGTCGAATCGCTTCGGCGTGCCGGCGCGGTAGTGATTACCCATGCCGAGCGCGTGGGCAAACACGAACGTGCGGCGCTCGGAGCAAACATCGAGCGTGTATGCGGACGGCCGGCGACGGCGGTGTGCCGGCATACGTGGGAATCGCTGACCGTGAACGACGGTGCGGGCGCAAGGACCGAGTCGGTCTCGTGGTTGTCGGACCGGCGAGTCGGGGCGGCGTGCGCGATCGGGAACCCGGGGGCATTTCTGGCCCAGGTTCGCGAATCGGCCCGCGGAGTGGTTGGAGAGGTGGTGCTGCCCGACCACGATCCGTTCGATCAGGCGTCGCTCGCGCGAGTCGCGGACTTGGCACGCACAGGTGGTGCGGAAGCGATTGTTGTGACATCCAAGGACTGGTCCAAGCTCTCGCGCGTTCCCGCGCTGGTTGAGCTCGCGCCGATCGTGGTTCCCGAATTGGGAATTGCCTTCGACCGTGGTGAGCAAGACTTGTGGCGGATGGTCGTCGCCGCGGCCGAGACAGCCAAACCTCGGGCCGGGGACGACAATTCCTTTGATGTTCCCGGTGAGAGCGGGCCGTAGAATAGTCCATGACGGACCCGCTCTTGGCTGCACTTTCCGCCTGGAAGCCGTTCCGGGCGCTGGTGGTGGGCGACTTCATGCTCGACCAGTTGCTCTACGGGAACGCTGAGCGGCTGAGCGCCGACGCGCCGGTGCCGATCTTGCATGTGACCGAATCGCAGGACCGCCCGGGCGGGGCCGCGAACGTGTGCATGGATCTGGTGGCGCTCAAGGGTGAGGTTCGTGCCTTCGGCGTGACGGGCGGCGACGCGCACGCGTCGGCACTGCGAGCGGCGCTCGCGGCGCAGGGCGTTGACGCCGGCGGTTTGATCGCGGACCCTTCGCGCCCGACGACGGTCAAACAAAACCTGATCGGGCGTGCCCAGGCGCGGCACCCGCAGAAGATGTTCCGCGTGGACATTGAATCGCGCGAGCCGCTGAGCGCGGGTGTAGTGGAGCGGTTGCTCGCGGCGATCGGGAGTGCGATCGCCGAGGCCGATGTGGTGTGTATCGAGGATTACGACAAGGGCGTGTGTACGGAGGATCTGTGCCAGGGCGTCATCGAGCTCTGCCGGGCCGCGAAGAAGCCGGTTTTTGTTGATCCCGCTCGGCTCCACGACTACGCGAAATATCGCGGCGCGACCGCAATCACCCCGAATCGAACCGAAGCCGAGGTGGCGACGGGGCTGCGCACGCACGGCGAGGCGTCGATCGAGCACAACCTCGCGCTCGCGACGGCCTTGCTCAACGATGTCGCGCTCGAAGCCGTGGTGCTCACGCTCGACCGGCACGGGGCGTTGCTCCTGGAGCGCGGCGGCGAAGCGGCGGCGATCCCGACGGTCGCGCGGCATGTGTACGACGTGACGGGCGCGGGCGACATGTTCCTCGCGGGGCTCGCGGCGGCGCGGGCCAACAGGCTGGGATGGAACGACAGCGTGCGATTCGCCAACGCGGGGGCCGGGCTGGAGGTCGAGATCTTCGGCGTCGAACCGATCCCGCTCGAACGCATCCACCACTCGCTGCTCGACCTAGCGAGCAAGGACATGGGAAAGCTGCGGACGGTCGAGCAGGCCGTGATCGAGGTGCGAGCCCAGCGGGCCAAGGGCGGGCGGGTGGTGTTCACGAACGGGTGCTTTGACGTGCTGCACGCCGGGCACGTTTCGCTGCTCGAGAAAGCTCGGGCGCTCGGTGATTTCCTGGTGGTCGGGCTGAACGACGACGAGTCGGTTCGGCGACTCAAGGGCGCGGGCAGGCCGGTAAACTCGCAGGAAGATCGGGCGCGTGTCCTCGGCGCGCTCCAGAGTGTCGGCGCGGTCGTGCTCTTCAATGCGCCCACGCCCATCGAACTGATCTCGGTGCTCAGGCCCGACACCCTGGTCAAGGGGGCAGACTACACCAGGGACCGCGTTGTTGGAGCGGAATTGGTCGAAAGCTACGGCGGGCGGGTCGCGCTGGTCGATCTCGTGAAGGGGCGCAGCACGACTTCCACTCTCGAGCGACTGCGCTCGGGTATCCCGGGCGCGTGACCATCGTGGGCCGCGACACGGGAAGAGGAGCGTGGGATCGCTGCGTGAGTGACACCGGAGCGATCCGCAATGATCCATGCCGCCATTGTGCTCCCCGTCTACGCTCGCGCGATCGCGTCGGGACGCAAGACGATCGAAGCTCGCCTCACGCGGAACCGAATCTCCCCGTTCGGATTGGTTTCAGCTGGGGACCGCGTGTACTTCAAGGAGAGTTCGGGCTCGTTCGTGCTCACGGCCGTGGCTGCGGAAGTCTTGCGCTTCGAGGGGCTCGTGCCGGAGGAAGTTGCTGCGCTCCGCCGCCGATTTGACCGGCGCGTCCTGGGCTCCGAGGAGTATTGGGAACGCAAGCGTGAGGCGCGGTACGCAACCTTTGTCACGCTCGCGGAGGTCGAACCGATCCTGTTCGGTCCGGATTACAGATCCGATCCGGCGTGGCGGCCGCGCTCAGCGTGGACGGCCATGAACGATGACGCGGACGTGTACCCGAGTTGCTTGAGCGCGAAGACTAGCTCGCGCCGGCGGGGGTCGCTCAACCGCCGATGACTCGGCGGCGCACCGATCGGACCGCGCCCTCGACCGACCGACCCGCCCGCTGAAGCGCCGAGAACGGCGGGCGGTAGAGCCCCTTGGGCTGGTCGAAACTCGCCTCGATCCCGTGCCGGGCGCGGAAATGTCGGCGGTATTCCAGCAGCTTGCGCCCGTACTTGTTGATGTGGAAGATCGTCCAATCGTGCGACTCGGGGCGAGCCATCGTGACGAGCTTGTTGTCGATGCAGTGCTGCTGCCAGGCCCATTCGATGAGTGCCCGGCGGAACTTCTCCTCGCACTTGATCCGCGTCGGAAAATCGCCGCGGAACCCGCGATCGATGAAGCCGCCGATCTGCTCGCGCATGGCCGCGTGGAACAACGATCGCTTCATCAGCGAAAAGTTCAGGCTGTTGAAGTCGTAGACGTTGTACCCGGCTTCACGTCGAATCGGCGGGTCGATCAGGTGCGTCGTAGTCACGGCGAAGACCTCGGGGCGCTCGAGAAGTTTGAGATCCTCGAACAGCCAACCGTCGAAACCACGCCGCATCGGGAGCATGTCGGGCTTGACGAAGCAGATGTACGGCCTCGTGGCCAGCGCCCCGGCCTGGTATTCCTGGATGTAGCAGCGATGAAAACTGTTCTCCCAGCTCGCGGGATTGAGCAGTTCGAGCTTGTCGATGAGCCCGTCGTGGAGCATCGATTGCAGTGAGCGGCCGGTCGCCGGCTTGGACCCTCCGTCGACGTACACGACCTCGGCCGGCCTTCCGCCAAGGAACTCGAACCAGTCCTGGATCACCCGGCGGTGCGCGCCCGCGTCGCCAAAGCCCGACATGGCGAGCGTGATCGACTCCCATGGCTTGGTGGGGTTCACCGTGCCCAACGGAGAACGGTCGTCGGAACCGCTCACGCTCGGACCACCTTTCGAACGAGGGCGGCGGCGTAGTTCACAATCTCAGCGGTGGCGATTTCGGCGTTGGGTGCGGGCACGGGGGGCTCGCTCCGCGCGTTGTTCCTATTTTCGAGCGGTCGGAACGTTGGAGTCTGTCCCTCGGCATGGGCGTTGGACTCGTCGGGCTTCGCGCACGTTCCCGTGATCAACGCGGAGAGTTCGTCGGGCGCGAAGACGCGCGGTGAGTCGCTGGTCGCCCCGCTGCCGGTGCTTCGCGACTGGCCCACGGCCAACTCGGGCGATGCTGATGATTCGTCCGCTCGTGCATCCGCCCTGCGGACAGGCGCGACGACAAGCAGCCAGCCGTTGGGAGCGACCAACCGCCACCATTCCGTGAGCGCAGCCTCGGCATCGTCGGACGGAGTGAGCGCGGCGCAGGCGAGCACGCCGTCGAATGCGCCGTCGATCTCTCCCACAAGCGCTTCGGTCCACCCGATCTCGAAGGCGGCATTGTCGGCGGGGTACCGAGCCTGGGCGTACCGGATGGATTCGCGGTCGCGGTGGAGCGCGACCACAGCGCCCGAGGGCCCGACGCGCTCGACGAGCCACGCCGCGCCATAGCCCGTGCCGGTCGCGGCATCAAGAACGCGCATGCCCGGCCTGAGAAGTTGCTCGGCGATCTGGTAGCAAGGCAGCAATTCCGGCCCGCTAATGTCGGCGTAAACTCGCGTCGGCGTGCATCGGATGCGCTGTACCGTGCCGTCCTTGAAGCAGACCTCGAACTCCTTGCGGCCTGCGCCACGCCTTGAGATCGCACGGTGCAGGGGTTCGCTGCTTCGTTCGGTGTAACGCACGCCGTCAACCTCGAACCGACGCCGCAAGCCCAGAAACGACTTGAAGTTCTCGATCGCTCGGGAGATCGAGCGTGTCGGCGCGGAGGCTGCGGAGCCGCGCGGGCGGTCGGCCGGGTTGAGGATGGGGTTGACCTCAGCGGAGGACATGACGTCACACGATAGCCGCTGACGCCGCCGGGCTAGGGTCCAGTGCCGCCGAATCGTTCGGAGTTGGTTTGGATTCAAGCGCAGGTGATACAGCGCCAGCGATCGGAATGATCGCCGAGGGAGTGTGCTGGCAAGCCAAGGTCAGGGCGTACCCTGCGTTTGCGTGCTCGCACGCCGCACGTGCCGGCTCGTTGCACTGACGCGAGAGATGGAGCAGCACGACGTGCTCGCCCGGACCGATTCGCCTCACTCCTTCCGAGCACTGCTGGTTGCTCAGGTGCCCCGACCCGCTCGTGATGCGTCGCTTGAGATACTCGGGCCTCGGCGACGCCGCCTGAAGCCGCGGGCAGTAATTGGACTCGATCGCCAGAACGGTCACGCTGCGCAAGTGATCAACTACGGGCTGAGTCACACGGCCAAGATCGGTCGCAAATCCGAGCGACTTTCCACCCGCGAACTCAAAGCGAAACACCGCACTGCCCAACTCGTCATGGGCGGCCAGCACCGTGCTCAGGCAAGCCCCGCAGGGTGTGACAAACTTCCCGTCGATCAGCTCCCACCGTTGATACGCCGCGCCGTCGCGCTCGGCGCGGCGACGGTGGCGGCGGTGAATCGCGATCGTGGTGTGTCCCGGCAGCTTTCCGATCCACGCCGGGTTCCAGTGGTCGGTGTCCAGATGCGTGAGGTACACGGCCCGGACCTCGTCAATCGCGATGCCAAGCTCGGCGAGTAGCCCGCGCGTCCGCCGCGGCGAGAGCCCGAGGTCGATCAAGGAAACCTGACGGCCGCTCGGCCTTTCAACGACCAACGCCGTGCAGTTGCCGCTGGACCCGCTGGCGAGCACGCACATCCACACGCGCGACGCGGCGGTCTGGGGCGGCGGTGCGAAGAGAATGGGTTGGTCGAAAAGCAAAGGGGGCTCGCAGTTCCGTGGGTCACGCCAGCTCCAAGAGCGAAGCCGTGCTGGTCAGGGAGTCTCGGGTTCAGGAAGTTCACGCAGGAACTCAATCAGACGCGCTCGGGTCGGCGACTCGGCGTCGCGAACGTACGCCCCGCTCACGGCGCAGCCGATCGCCAGGCGGAGCCTGAGTCCCCCGTCCGGGGCCGAAGCACCGATCCCTAGCGTTGACGCGAACGAATAACCGCCGTTGAAGTGGTCCCCCGCCCCGGTCGAAAGCTTGGGCGAGCGTGTGAACGGGCCGTCGAACCAGGTGCCGTGGCCCTTGTCGTCGGCGGCTCCAGCACCCTCGCGCGGATGGATCACCACCGCAGCCAGCCCGAGTCGGGCACGGATTTCGACGGCCGCGGCCTGAACGAGCTCACCCAAAGGACGCCTCTTCGACCGATCGAAGACGTTCGTTCCAGAAACCCGTGCGACACGTTCGGCCTCGGACAAGTTCAGCCCGAGCGTGACCGGCACCATCGCGTTCAATTCGCCGAGCAGTCCCAGGGCCTCCGCGAGGTCGGCATCCGTGCAGCGCTTGGCCGGGTCGGTGAGGTCGATGAAAATGGAGCGCTTCGAGCGAGCGTCGGTCGAGCTAGTTTCGGCGGGGATCTGCTCCATGACCTCGCGACACAGCCCGCGCCAGATGCTGTTCACCCCGCCCATCACGGTCCAGTTCACCATCCCGACCAGCGACGATTCCGCGACGATCGCGCGGAGTCGATCAAGCCCGATTGTCCGTTTCAGCATCTCCCAGTCCAGCCCCTGCACGTTGCCAGCACGGTTGAGCATGAGCTTGCCGTCGTCGAACTCCAGCGCGTCGGTGAACGCAGGCGGGCAGACGGGGAGGACGGAGACGCACCGTTCCGCGAAGCCCTCGAAGATCGGATGGAGCGAGGTGGGAGCCTCGGATCGGCCGACCGCGCCGATGTACGTGACCGGCAAGCCAAGCCGTCCGAGCGCGCCCGCGAGCAGCGGGCCGTTGCCGCCGAAGCGGTCCTCGATCGTTACCAGCTCGATGTTCGCGCTCTTCCCCGCGGCCGCGGCGGCGCGAGCGGAAAAATCACCAATCGTCCTGATCGCGGTGTACCCGTCACGCGACATCGATTGACGCTTGTCAACCACTTGGATGATCGAATCAATAAAGCCGTCGAACCCGATGACGGCCCGCGCGCGGCTCAGCTGGAGAGGCGTGAGAGATTCAAGGGCATCGGCGGCGGCCCGCGCGGTCGCCCGTCGCTCGGTCGTAGCGGTCATGCGGCTATTGTCGCACGCCCGCGGCGGCGGAGCGACAATCTGCCAGCTCGTGGGCAGATAATTCAACAAGATTTCGCTGCGTGTCGCCCGCCCGCGTCGGACGCGACCTTCCCTACTCGCTTCACGGTGCCGCGGCCCCAATCATCCCGCAATGTCCACGCCGCTCGCCACCATCGTCCTCGCCACCTCCAACCCACACAAGGTCCAGGAGCTCAGCGACCTTCTGCGCGGTCTGCCGCTGCGTTTGATCGGGCTTGCGGACGCTCGGCCCGGCGCAAAACTCACGGAACCCGAGGAGATCGGAACAACCTTCGAGGCCAACGCCACGATCAAAGCACGGTCCTACGCCCGCCAGACCGGCATGCCATGCCTCGCCGACGATTCCGGGCTGGAGATCGGTGCGCTCGGTGGTCGTCCCGGCGTCATCAGCAGCCACTATTGCACCGACGGCAGGGAGATTGGGATGTCGCGAGCCGGGCGCGATCGAGCCAACAACGAGCGTGTGATGCGCGAACTCTCCGGCGTGCCCAACGAAAGACGCGGTGCGAACTTTGTCTGCGTGATGGCTCTCGCGCTGCCGCCCCGCGTTGGCGAGCCCGAGCACGATCCTGCGCCGCTGGCGATCGTGCGCGGGACGTTTGCGGGCAGGATCGGCCAATCGGGTTCGGTCCCTCGCGGCCAGAACGGGTTCGGCTACGACCCGCTCTTCCTTGTCGCGCCCGAGTTTGACCTCACCGGCGCGGAACTTCCTCCACAGGAAAAAAACCGGCGCTCACACCGCGCCCAGGCCGCCGGGCTGATGATCGCTCGGCTTGGCGAGATCCTCGATGAAAACCCGAACGCGCTGAGACTCTGACCGGGCTTTCGTTGTGACGATCATCCGCGCTCACGGGAAGCGCGTGATGAACCCCGACCCAGGGTCGAATCGAGGCACCGTCGGCAGCGTGTCGATTCTCGAACAGAACTCAAGGTCCGCGCCCAGACCCAGACGCTCCAACCCGCGACCGCCCCGACTCGATCGCATCGCACCGAGCAACCCGCCAGGCCCGGATACCGCGCTCTGAAAACACGCGAGCGCGACGCGGGCCGAATCGTCCGAAACGATCTGGCGGCCCGACTTCACCAGCCTCTCGACCATCGCCCCCGCGGGCAGGACGTCGTCGAGGCTGATCTCGTCGCGAGTACCCGCAGAGATGATGTGAACGGGCTCGGGGCGATCTGCCACGGCCGAGCAGATCGCGGAAAGATTCGCGAACGAGCCGACGAGAATCAGCCGCGCCTGCCGCGCGTGCAGGAGTGTCGCGGTGCCGTTGCTGGTGGTAAAAACAATGTTCTTCCCCGCAACCGCGTCGCGGCTGTATTTCAGGGGCGAGTTGTCAAGGTCAAACCCGGGCACCAGCACCCCGCCTCGTTCGCCGCCCAGCAGAGCGTCACCGGACCGGAGTGTGCTCCGCGGTCCGGCCCTCAAGCTCGCCCTCGCCTCGATCGCATCTTCCACGGTCAACGTCGGCATCACGCACTCCGCCCCGTGATAGATCGCGGCCGTGATCGTCACGCTCGCGCGCAGCGCATCGATCACGATCACAACGCCCCCGCGCAGCGATCCTGGATCCGCCCATCGTGTGTGCAAGTGGACCGTCAGCGGCCGATCGACCGCGGTGTCGGCGGGCGGCTGTGGCAGGTCGGGTGCCGGCATGGCGAGAAGGTAGGATCGGTCCCAAGCGAGCGAGGTTCCCGTCCTGTTCACCTCACCCGTTGAAGCATCCACATCACAGGTCTCACAGAGCCCGTCAGGAGCGCTCCTGCCGCGCGGTGCTCTTCCAAGCAGGACCGTGCGATGGCGTGAACCTCAGGCCCGCGCTGCCGGAGCGCCCGCGTGGCGCGTGCGAGGGTTTGCGTCACGCCTGCGACACTCGCCCGCACCTGGGCACGAGTGAAGACATGCTCGCGCAGGATCTCGAACCCCTGGGCGTGGAACTCGGCACGAATCTCGGCGAGTCGCGGGGTGTCTGTCGCGCCTAGGTCAGCTTCCCTCCTCGAAACGTCCACGGCATCATCGATCACGCACACGCCGCCGGGCCTGAGCAAGCCCCGGACCAGACGCAGGGCAGGGCCGGTCGCGGCGATATTGAGCATGACCACCGCGTCGTAGCGTCGTGACCGTGCAACCCGTTCGGCCCAAAGGTCGCCCGCGACAAACTCGCAGCGCGGCGGGACGCCAGTCCCAGCCCTCAGGGCCGCAGCGTGCCGCCGCGCCGTCTCCAAGAAGGGCGGAAAAGCATCGATGCCGCGAACAGCCGCCCCGGTGCGACGCGCGACGGAGAGCGCCACGGATCCCTTGCCACAGCCGACGTCGATCACACGCGACGCCGATCCAACGCCGGCTTCCACCAACCAGTTCGTGACACGGCGTGGGGTCGCCCCGAACGACCTCTGGCCGGCGAAGAGTTCATCAAGAATCGGTAGCGCGGCTCCGGGCACGCCCATCGATGCCGCGACTTCAGAGAGCAGGCGGCGCGAGGGCCGCACGGCCTGATCGCGATTCCGCCCTCGAACGCCGGGCCCTTCGTTGTTGAACTGTTCGGGCATCGGACCTCTGGGGCTCCCACCGGTTTTCGCAAAGAACTGCCAATTCGGCAGCGCCGCGAACGCGGAATGCATGAGAGTACACCCAACAGCGAGCCTCACGCCGATGAAGTCCGAGCGCCGTGCCCGAGTACAGTTGGGCACGTTGGCATCGCGCTTGCTTTGTCCAAATGCGGAGGCATCAACCCATGTCAAAGATCATCGGCATCGACCTTGGTACCACGAACTCCTGCGTCGCCATCATGGAAGGCGGGCAGCCGAAGGTTCTCATCAACAGCTCAGGGAACCGCATCACGCCGTCCGTCGTCGGGTTTACCGACAAGGGCGAGCGGCTGATCGGCCAGCCGGCCAAGCACCAGCAGGTCACCAACCCCAAGAACACGGTCTACTCGATCAAGCGGTTCATGGGTCGGCGGCACAGCGAGGTCGGGTCGGAAGAGAAGCTCGTGCCCTACGCCGTCGAGGGCGGGGCCAACGAGTTCGTCACGGTCAAGGTCCGCAACGAAAAGTTCACCCCGCAGCAGGTGTCCGCGTTCATCTTGCAGGACCTGAAGAAGACGGCCGAGGACTACCTCGGAGAGAAGGTCGATCGCGCGGTCATCACCGTGCCGGCGTACTTCAACGACGCGCAGCGTCAGGCCACCAAGGACGCGGGCGAGATCGCGGGCTTGAAGGTCGAACGCATCATCAACGAGCCCACGGCCGCGGCACTCGCGTACGGGCTCGACAAAAAGAAGAACGAGAAGATCGCCGTCTTCGACCTCGGCGGCGGCACGTTCGATATCTCCATTCTCGAGACGACTGGGACCAGCGTCTCATCGACTTCCTGGCCGAAGAGTTCCGCAAGAAGGAAGGTATTGATCTCAAGAAAGATCCGATGGCCCTACAGCGCCTCAAAGAGGCTGCCGAGAAGGCCAAGATCGAGCTGTCCACGATGCAGGAGACCACGGTCAACCTGCCGTTCATCACGGCCGACCAGAACGGGCCCAAGCACTTGCAGATCTCGCTCACGCGGTCGAAGTTCGAGAGCCTGTGCGAAGATCTTTTCAAGCGCCTCCGCGAGCCGTGCGTGCAGGCCATCAAAGACGCCAAGATCGACATCAGCAAGATCGACGAGGTCGTGCTGGTCGGCGGCTCGACGCGCATGCCCAAGGCCCAGCAGATCGCCAAGGAGCTCTTCGGACGCGAGCCCAACAAGAGCGTGAACCCGGACGAGGTCGTCGCCGTCGGCGCGGCCATCCAGGGCGGCGTGCTCAAGGGCGAGGTCAAGGACGTGCTCCTGCTCGACGTCACCCCGCTCTCGCTCGGGCTCGAGACGATGGGCGGGATGATGACGAAGACCATCGAGCGCAACACGACGATCCCGGCGCGTCGCTCGGAGATCTTCAGCACCGCGGAGGACAACCAGGCCGCCGTCGACATCGTCGTCCTGCAGGGCGAGCGCGAACGGGCCGCCGACAACCGCGTGCTCGGCCGGTTCCGCCTCGAGGGCATCCGGCCCGCGCCGCGCGGGGTGCCGCAGATCGAGGTGACCTTCGACGTCGACGCCAACGGCATCCTCAACGTCACGGCCAAGGACAAGGACACCGGCACCCAGCAGGAGATCACGATCACCGAGAGCGGCGGCCTGGAGGCCTCCGAGGTCGATCGCATGGTCAAGGACGCCGAGGCCAACCGGGCGCAGGACAAGAAGATCCGCGAGGAGGCCGACGCCCGCAACGAGCTGGACTCGGTCGCCTACCAGGTGAACCGGCTGCTCACCGAGCTCGGCGACGCCGTGCCCGCCCACGAGCGGTCGCGCGCCGAACTGCTCGTCGCCGACGCGAAGAAGGCCGTGGAGGAGCAGGCCGACCTCTCGCGGACCCGTGACCTGAGCCAGGAGCTGCAGCAGGTTTTCCACGGCCTGGGCACCCACGCGCAGACCGGCGCCCAGCCGGGCGGCGGGCAGGCCGGATCGGGCGGCCAGGGCGGCGGGCCGGCCGGCGCCAAGAAGCCCGGCGACGACGACGTCATCGACGCCGACTTCACCGTCGAGTGAGCGACGCCATGGCGCACCCCGACGACGACACC
>JBGAOD010000061.1:0-21858 GCA_044221955.1 Phycisphaerales bacterium
GATTCGCTCGGGGCTCTGGGTCCGAGCACCCCGCGCCCGGAATCGGACGTGGCGTTCAAGTCGGCGAAGTCGCGGCTTGGCGAGCTTTTCGACGCGGTCGCCGCGACAACGCCCGTGGGCAAGCCCGGCGCGTTCGTGGCGCCGGCGCGGGCGCTGCGGTTGGTCACGCAGCTTTCGGATGTTGACGCTTCAAAGAGAACGGGGCTGCTCAAGGTGCTGCGGGAGCGGGCGGGCTTGCAGGAATCGTTGGTCTTCGCGGTGAAAGACCGGGATCGTGCCCGTGGGGCGTACGGCGTGCTCGATGCGCTGGCGGCGCACGACCCGGCGCAACTGGAAGAGTTCCGGAACCTGGCGGCGGCGATCTGTGTGGTACACGATCATCAGTACTTCGAGCACATCAATGAGAATGAACCGAAATCGGAGGATCCGGCCGCGATCTTCGATTACTTCGTGAAGAACGCGGATCGGATGGCGTACCCGATCCGCGACATGCCGCCGGAGCTGTTGGTCTGGGTGGTGAGCTGCACGGGGCCGATCGCGGACCTGGAGTGGTCGCTGCAGCGATACGGGAAGGGTATTGATGTCGGGGCGCGGTTCTTTGAGATCACCTACGACCACGACTATCTGCGCAAGGGGACGGCCAAGAAATCCGACACGGCGGGATGGGGTCTGCGCGCCATCGCGAAGGTCGGCGGCGTGTGCGCGGATCAGGCCTACTTCGCGGTGACGACGGCCCGGGCGCAGGGAATCCCGGCGGCGTATGTCTCCGGCCGCAGCTCCGAATCGAGCCACGCCTGGGTGGGGTATCTCAAGTTCGACAAGTCGCACGCCTGGTGGGATTTTTCGAGCGGGCGGTACGCCCAGTACAAGGTCGTGCGCGGGTCGGTCATCGATCCGCAGGACATCTCGCGGGTGCCCGATGCCTTCCTGGACGTGGCGTCGTCGTTCATGACGCTCGGGCATGACACGCGGATGCAGAGCCTGGCGTTGGTCGACGCGGCGCGGCGGCTGCGGTTGCTGGCCGACGGCAAGGGCAAAGCGTTCCCGCCGAGTGTGGAAGGCGTGACGGCTATTGATGGCAAGCCCGCGCCGGCGGCCCGGGGCGCGGACACCAAGGGGGAGCTTGAGCTGATCGAGGCCGCGCTGCGCCTCGCGCCCACGAACCTTGCGGGGTGGATGGAGATCCAATCGCTGGCCAAGGCCGGGCGGCTTTCGTACGACGACAAGGTGCGTTGGGCGGGGATCCTGCAGAGCTTGTGCGGCGGGAAGTTCCCGGATTTCTACGTGGAGATCTTGCTCCCGATGATGGAGAAAGAGCCCGACGTTGCGCTGCGAGATCGTCTCTACAACGACGCGTGCAAGGAGTTCAAGGGGAGGCCGGACCTGGAGGCGCAGATCCGTCTTTTGCAGGGCGATATGTGGCGCGGGACCAAAGACTCGCACCGCGCGTGGATTTCTTACGAGGACGTGACGAAGCGGTTCTTGAGCGACGGCCCCTTCGCGGTGGAGGCGGCCGAGCGGATGGCGCGGCTGCTTGCCGACGGCGGGAAATCGGGCATGGTCGTGCCGCACTACAAGGACCTGTGGATGAAGATCAAGAAGCCCGAGGAAGCGAGGCCCGAGTTTTTTCGGCAGTCCAATTGGTTCCGCTTAGGGTTGTTGTACGCGACGGCGTTGGATGAGCAGAAGAAGGATTCGGATCGAGACGCGGTGATGAAGGCGATCGGTGTGTCGGCGTTGCCTCAGAAAAAAGTGGACAAGAAGTGACCGGGGCGGGGTTGCACTGACTTCGTGGCACCGAGATCAGTTCCTCTGATCTCGCTGTCTTCGTTCGTGCCGGGCGTCAACTCCCGAGGGACACTGAGATTCTCAAAGCAGAATCTCAGTGCCACGAGTGCTGCCCGGTTGCTTGCCCGGGCCGAGGAGTTTGCCGCGTCTTGCCGCGGCGGTTCGTCAACTGCTGCCCGCGCGCATGCGCTCCAAGCCTGCCGGGAACGGGTAGCTCGGGAACACTCCCACATGCCCGAAACGCCACATGGCCGGGGACGCGTACACGTCGCCGCGGAACCCGGACTGGTACATGGTTCGCAGGACGCCCTCGAAGCTCGGCTCGGTCGCACCGGGCCCGCGCAGGCGGTTGGCCCGCGCATTCAAGAAGCTCACCGCCGCGACGGGCAAACGCTCGTGCCGGTCCTTGAGCATTTTGGTGACGGTCTGAAAGCCGCGGCCCAGGTCGTCGAGGGTGAAGTAATCGCGGCCGGCGGGGCGGAGCAGCGCGAGGATCAGCACGCTGTCGAGGTCGAACTTGAGCACGTAGGGCTCGCGGTCGGACGCGGCGTGGATGGCGACAGATTCTTGGAAAAGTCGCGCGTAGGACGTGACGGATTTGGCGGTCCACTGGCTGGTGGTGACGAGCTCGCAGAGCTGAGCGATGATGCCGTGGGAGTTGTCGGTGGTGTTGACGCCGCAGACGACGGCCCGGTACCGCCCGTCGAGCACGTCGCGGAGCAGGTCCTGGCCCCAGAGGATGCGGAGGCGTTCGCCGGGCTGGATTCGGCCGGTCGCGCCGGGAAGGAGGCTGACGCGGTCGGGGGCGAGGTCGGAGGTGATGAGGTGCTCGGCGTCGCCGTCGTACAGGCGGATGGCGGGGTCGGTGGTGGGGGGCATGGTGGCTTCTCCGTGACGGGCGCAACGCGACCCGGCGGGCGCATGGTACCACGGATGAGCCATTCCGTGAACGGATGAAAGAGGACGCAGAGGGAGCCGAGCGGAGCAGAGGGACGCGGAGAAGATGGGATTGGGGAGATAGAGATGGGGACGAAGAGAAAACGGATCACCAAGTTCGGGTCGTCCCTTGTCGGATCGACTTCTCCGCGTTCCTCGTCTGGTCTTTCTCCGCGACCTCTGCGTTCGTCTTCCCCCCGACGCAGTGCGAGCTACTTTGGCGGTGCGGCGCTTGGTTTCGCGGGCGTGCCCAGGGCCTTCCAGCTCGCGGCCTTGTCGGGCTGGCCGGCCTTTTCGTACATCGACGCGATCTCATCGGCGGTGGAGGCGAGAACGCTCGGCGGGGTTTCAGAGTTTGAGTTCATCGCGGCGTAGGCGTCGAGAAGGAGCTTCTCGGCCTCGTCGCGGCGATTGACCTCGAGCAGGATGCGTCCGAGGTTGCGCATGCTGCCCGTGACGTTGGGGTGCGATGGTGGCAGGGACTTGCGCCGCAGCTCGAACGCCTCACGGACGAACGGTTCGGCATCAGCGGGCTTGCCCTGCATGTACAGCGCGCCGCCGATGTTGTTGATGGTGGACGCCAGGTCGGGGTGGTCCGCGGGGAGGATTTTCTTGCGGATGGCGGCGGCCTCGCGGAAGCAACGTTCGGCCTCGGGGAAGTTCTTCATTCCCATCATCAGCCCGCCGAAGTTGTTGACGGCTTGGGCGTAGTCGGGGTGAGTTTCGCCCAGGACGCGCTTGCGCATCTCCATCGATTCGCGGAGCATGGGCAGCCCGTCGTCGGGCTTGCCTTGGGCGACCATCAACATGCCGAGGTTGTTGAGGCAGAGCGCGAGGCGCGAGTGGCCTTGCGGGTGGACCTGGCGCTCGATGGCAAGGGCCTCGCGGTAGAGCGGCTCGGCGAGGTCGAGCTTGTCCTGCTCCTGGTAGCACGCGGCCGAACTGTTGATGACCGAGCCGAGTTCGGAGAGCTGGTCGTTGTTGGTGGTGTCGGTGATCCTTCGGCGAGTGGTGAGGGCGGCGGCAAAGAGGCTCTCGGCCTCGGACATTTCACCCGTATCCAGGAGCATCGTCGCGAGGTCGTGCTGGTTGGACGCGACCGCCTCGGTGCCGGGGCCGTAGGTTTTCTCGCTGAGCGCGAGTGCGGCCCGCATTTGCTTCACGGCGGTGTCGGTCTCGCCGAGGCTTTGGTAGACAACGGCCACGGCGGCGCGGACGGAGGCCTCGACCTCGGGTTGGTCCTTAAATCCGCCGTTCTCGATCTTGGCGACGGAGCGATCGACCATCTCACGGACGGTGAGCTGCTTGCCCTGGGCCTCGTCGGGGTTGGCGCCGGCGAGCATGTCCTCCATGAACTTGTTCACGGCGGTGGCCTTGGCGGCTTCCTTCTTGGCAGTGTTTCGGGCATCGATGGCGACGGCTCGCTCCCGGTCGGCCTGAACGAAGGCGTAGCTGGCGAAGGCGAGCCCGCCGGTGAGCGCGAGGAAGACGAGAGCGCCGGCGGCGAGGGCGAGCGTGTTGCGACGTGCGAACTTGGAGAGCCGGTAGGTGATGCTCGGCGGGCCGGCGGCCACGGGCTCGTTGCTCAGGTGGCGACGCACGTCCGCAGCGAGGGCGGCAGGGGAGTCGTACCGGCGTTCGCGGTCCTTCTCCATCGCCCGCATCACGATCCAGTCGAGGTCGCCGCGGAGGGACTTCATCATCGACGGCGGGTCGGTCTTGCGCTTGAGCGCGAGGTCGAGCATCGAGAGCGCGGGGGCTTCGCTGTCGGGGCGTTCTTCGCCGCCTTGCGTGAAGGAACCCTGCCATGACGGTGTTCCGACGCCGGTTGCTCTGCTGTTGTTTGTCGAACCCTTGGCCGCGGCTTTGGTCTTAAACTCGCGCTCGGCCTGCGACATCTTGCTCAGTCGCTGGCTCGGGCGTGGTGGTTCGTATTCGCGGATGATCTTGACGACGTCGGCGAAGGTCGCGCTGCGCAGGCGTTTGGAATCGAAGGGCAGCGAGCCGGTGAGCAGTTCGTAGAGCAGGACGCCGAGGCTGTAGACGTCGGTGCGGGTGTCGATGTCAAGCCCACTGTTGTCGGCCTGCTCGGGGCTCATGTACTCGGGCGTTCCGATCATCTGCCCGCGCTCGGTGTAGAGCGTGCGGTCGGTGAGACTGCCGCTCATGGCCTTGGCGATGCCGAAGTCGATGACCTTGGGGAGCGGCTTGCCGTCGCTCATCGTGACCATCACGTTTGATGGCTTGAGATCGCGGTGGACGATGCCCTTCTGGTGGGCGTGCTGCACGGCCTCGCAGACACGGATGAAGAGTTCGAGTCGGTCGCGGACGGTGTCCTTGCGGCGATCGCAGAAAGCAGTGATCGCTTCGCCCTGAACGAACTCCATCGCGAAGTACGGCAGGCCTCTGTCGGTGGTGCCGGCATCGAAGACCTTGGCGACGCAGGGGTGGTCCATGACGGCGAGGGCTTGGCGTTCGGCCTCGAAGCGGGCGATGATGGCGCGCGAGTCCATGCCGGGCTTGAGCACTTTCAGCGCGACGCGGCGGCGGACGGGCTGCTCTTGCTCGGCGACGTAGACGAGACCGAACCCGCCCTCGCCGAGCTGGCCGAGGAGCTTGTAGGGACCGATGCGGAGGTCGCCGTCGCGGAGGTCTGCAACGTGCGCGGGTCCGTGCGCCGCGGCGGCGTCGGGCTTGCGTCCGCCCGGGCCGGGGAAGGCATCGTCCATGATGGTCGTACGGTCGCTCGCCACAACATCTCCGGCGTTGCTCGTCCTGAGCTGTGATTCAGCTCTGGGGTTGGTGAATGATATCGAGAACGGCGCTCGCCCCCAACTGCTGTGGAGGAATCGGGGCCGTGAATAGATCAATCGTGAGCCGGAAACGCCTAGATTCGTGCCTTTCGGCCCGGTAACGGCAGGTCGCGGCCGCCGGGGTTCCTGGCCTGTCCGCCGTCACTCGCGCCAGATTCCCTCGACGACCATCCCGGCGGTCATGGTGACGACCAGTTCGTCGTTGAGGCCGCTGGTGGGCACGTTCCACGTGTAGCGAGCCGGGCCGCCGGGGACCCTGAGGCGGAGCACGCCGTCCTGGGTCGCGATGATGCGGACGCTGTGAACTCTCCCGCCCCAGCGTTGCGCGGACACGACGAACCCGCCCTCGGCGCGGAGGTTCTCGAAGGAGACATCGGCCCAGGCGGCGGGCAGGGCTGGGAAGATGCGCACGCGGCCGCCCCAGGATTGGAGCAGCATCTCCTGCACGGCCTGCATGGCGAGAAAATTACCTTCGAGCGTGAACGGTCGGTAGGTCATGCTGGAAAGGCCGGTGCCGGATTGGTCGCCGTTGCAGTGGAACCCGTTGCGGAGCGTGAAGGCGCGCTCGAACTTGGCGAAGTGGTCGAGCGCTTCATCGCCGCGGCCCGCGCGGGCGAGCAGGCACGACATCCACGAGAAGCTGTACCCGCACCACTGGCTGGTGCCCTTGGAGAGGACGCGATCGATGGACGCGTTCACCGCGGCACGCTCGGCCTCGCCCTGCTCGATGTTGAGCGTGCCCAGCGGATGTATGGCCATGAGGTTCGAGAAGTGCCGGTGCGAGTCGTTGAAGGGTTCGCCGCGCGAGAACGCGAGCACGCCGGGCGGGTCGTACTCGAAGCCGCCGAGCTGCGCGGAGAGTTTCGACCAGCGGTCCGCGTCGGCGGGGCGATCGATCACGGCGGACATTTCCGCGAGCGCCTCGAAGAGCCATTTCATCAGACCCTGGTCGTAGTTGGAGTTCGGCTTGAGCCAGGCGCGGAGGGAGTTGTCGTAGATCTCGGGTGAGCTGGAGAGCGGGAGTTTGAGTTGCCCCTGCGCGTCGGGCTTGAGAAGTGATTCGAGCGATCGGCCGATCTCGGCGCAGAACGGGTACGCCTTTTCTCGCAGGAACTTCTCGTCCATCGTGTGCCGCCAGCGCAGGTAGAACGATTGCGCGACCCACGCGCCGTTGGTGGGCGAGAGCGAGTACTGCCCCCAGCCGCCGGTCGCGGAGCCGTCGAGGGTCATGACGCCGGGCACGACAGCCCCTTCGGCGTTGTAGAACTTCCGGGCGAAGGCGCGGTACTTGGGCAGAAGATCCCAGTTGAAGTCGATCCAACTCAGGGTGTTTTCTTCGAGCCCGGCCGCGTGGAGCGCGAGGTAGGTCATCTGCGTGTTGAGGTCGTTGTGAAAATCGCCCTTCCACGGCGGGAGGTTGCCGTCGTCGGCCGTCCACACGCCCTGCAGCGGCATGGGCGGCGCGCCGCGCCGCGAGGCCGAGCCGGCGAAGTACTTGCAGAGGTCATACTGGCGTTGGAGCTTTTCGTCGGGAATGCTCACTGACGAGACCGCCCAGAACTTGGCCCACCAGCGCAGGTGCGGCACGAGCATCGCGTCGTACCCCGTGTTGAGCGCGGCCGCGACGCGACGGCGGGCGTCGTTCAGCGGGTCGGGGCCTTCACGCGTTGACGCGACGGTCACGGCGATGGTGGTCTCGCCGTCGGTGCTGCGCGTGCCGGCGACGAGGGCGTAGCGCAGGCCGTCGGCCGCGTCCTGCTCAAACCAGGTTTGAAAGATGGAGCCGGGCGCGGAGCGTTCCTCAGCGGCGTAGCTGCCGGGACGCGACGGGGCGTAGTTGAGCTTGTCGAGCCCGGCCGGGCGGATGAGTTTGAGCGCGGGGGCCGCGGTTTGCGATCCGCCCTTGATTCGCATCATGCCGACCGGCTCGACGGCGCTGAAAAACGCCGTGATCGAGAGCGGATCATCGGGCGAGTCGAACGAGACGGTCGCTTCGGCGCGGGCGAGGTCGAGCGAGAACAGGCTTGGTTTGAGCTTCGCGGACCTCGCGTTTGGCGAGTTCGCGGCCGGGGCCAGGTCGAGCTCGAGCCGCCCGCCCGGCAGCTTGGTCGGGTACGCGAAGGCCTCGTAGGGCTCGTCGAACATGCGGTTGAGGGTTGGCTGGTCGCCGGCTGCGACGAGGCGCTGGATGGTGGCGTAGGTCCAGTCGTCGGCCTTGAGCGCGTCGGGGAGCCGGTTGTCCCAGAGGTCGCCGCGGTCGAGCGAGAGTTTGATGGTGCTCTCGCTGTTGCCGCCGCCGCCCCAGAGCAGCCCGCCGAGCAGCCCGTTGCCGAGGGGGATCGCCTCGTCCCAGCGGTCGATGGGGGCGGCGAGGTCGAGCTTTGCTTGGGGTTGGGCGATGACGACCATTGGGAGCAGCAAGGCGGCCGCAACCACCTTCAGAAAGACATATGAGCGCACGCAATGTCGGGGCTGAACTTGCAGCATGGGCCGAGAATACCCAAAGGTGCAGGATCAGGTGGGCGCTCCGAACGTGACCCGAATGGCTCGCCCCCGCTCTGTTCTTGGTGAAGGAAGTTTTGTTGCGGAGGGCTGCAAGGTTCCGGCTTCTGCCGGCAAGTCATGGCGTCGGCGGTCAGTGCCGCCCTCCCCCGAAGTGCCCAACGAGAGTGAGATCACACGGAGAAACGCCATGAAGACCTTGAAGACGATCCTCAAAGCCACGCTGAACACCAGAGTCCTTTCCACCCTCGCCCTCTGCGCCACCGCCGGTGTGGCCAACGCACAGTTCCTTGAGCAGTACGCCAGCGGCATCCTGCACCAGCGGGTGGGCGGCGCGACGCTCGGGCCGGTGAACGGGCGGCGGTTGCCGGTCCACAACATCGGCTCGTCCGGTCAAGACGGCGTGGAGATCAAGATGCACTCGTCGTCGGGCGGCGGTGCCGAAATCGACATCGGGCCCTTCCTGCACGCGCCGGGAGCGAAGATGAGCAACCGCCGCAAGGGGTGGGACGGGCTCATCTACGGCACGCACCGCATCATCAGCAACGGCAACAACACGGGGCTTGAGATCTACGACTTCACGGCCTCGGGCGCAACATCGGTGCGCGTGGACGAATACGACGACACCGGAGTGCTGACGGGCAGCACGATCTATCCCGGCCCGGTGGCGCAGCGGCCGTTCGTTCCCAACTGGACCTGCCCCGACGGCAGCACTCCCATGTACTACGCCAAGTGGGTGACTCTTTGTAATACGTGCAACCCGGTCCTGGTCGAGGGTTGGTATTGCATTTCTGCCAACGGAGATAATGTTGGCGAGTTTTCGTTCAACCGGGTGATCGTGACGCCGGACGTGCCCAGCACGGGCACCCCTCCGGTAGGCACCGAGTCGATGATTATCACCGCGGCGGGTGTTCCCGATCTTGATATTGGTTACACCCACCTGGCGTCGTTTGACGGGCGGTGCTCGGGCCTCGGGAACGCGCACATCAACGAGGTCTGCACCAGCTCCACCGGTGCCTGCTCGCCCGCCACCGAGAAGCTCGTCGTCTCCAACATCGGCAGCAGCGGCCAAGACGGCGTGGAGATCAAGTGGCGGCGCACGGCCGGCGCGACCTCCGGCGAGTTCACGCTCGGCGACATGACCACCAGCACCGGCGAGGCCGAGGCGAGCATGAGATACCTCCTGGGCCTCCGCGGTTCGGCGTTGCGGGTCACGGGCAAGGGCGACCACGCGGTGCTCACGCCCGACTACTCCGCCGACGGCGCACCGCAATACATGGTCACCTGCTACGCCAACGGCGCGGTCGTCGCTCAGGACACGCTCCCGTCGGGCAGCGGCATCGACGTGACGGTCGATCAGGTCGTCTGCGGGCCGGGATCGATCATCGTGTACGGCTGGATCACGCAATATAACTATCAGTGCCAGTGCTACCAGACCTACTGGGGCGTCGTCGGCTGCCTGCGGGCCGGCTGGGGCGGGCACGCGCCGACCTACACCGATCGCATCGTCTTCAGCCCGGTCGGCGGCGGCGGGGCGATCGGCGGGATCACCGGCGGCGTGATCGCGGGGCGCAACCTGCCCGCGCCGATGGAAGTCAGGAACGTGCTCTGGACCAAGGTCTGCCCGGCCGACTTCAACGACGACGGGTTCCTCACCGGCGAAGACTTCGACGCCTACGTCGCCGCCTTCGAGGCCGGGGCGATCGAGTCGGACTACAACGGCGACGGCTTCGTCACCGGTGAAGACTTCGACGCCTTCGTAGCCGACTTCGAGGTCGGGTGCTGAGTCCCGAGCACCGGGCTGTTCTCGGAATCAAAGTGTGAACAGCGGGCGACCCCGGCAGGCCGGAGTCGCCCGTTTTTCGTTGGGCGGACGCGGGCGGGGTGCGGGACTGGTGGCCGAGAATGTCTTACCAAGTTTGCGTTGTATGCGACGGAACGTTCTCGTAGGATGGCGCTCTGGTGTTTGATCGAGAAAACCGGTTCCGCGCCGCGCTCGGGGCGAGCAGGTTGCGGAGCCGTGCGCGAGGGCCCGTCCCATGAAGACGTTTGTGAATTGTGGGATCAGCCCGCTCACTGTGCTCGTGAGCGCCGTGGTACTAGAAGGATGCTCAATCAAGGCGGTGACCGGACCCGACGGCGGAACCGACGCCACGGGCATATGGAGCCAAGCTAAGTCGGGAATCATCGCAACGAACTGCACGATCTCGGCGCGCCAAACTTGGCTGGGCGATACAACGACGCCGCGAAAGGCGTATGGGGTCGTCGGAGTGTTGCCCGGCACGGGAGCGGCGCAGCCGTTGCCCGACGCGGTCTCACTGATTGGCGGTCGCATCACGTCATTCGATGTAAACGAACGAGAGAACGACCAGTTCGATATCCGAAGCGACTCAACTAGCGAAGTCCGGGTCCGAGTCCACGGAACCGCAATGAGCAAGTGGAAGGGCCCGATCGGGTCGTCGGAGCGCCAGCGAGTTGATGTCCAGCGAATGATGAACGTCGCCATTCCTTTAACAGCGGGAATTCTACCGGCACAGACCCTGTTCCCCACAGAACGAGTTTTTACAAAGACCGAGCCCACATTGGTTCAACCCGACAACTACCGAGTCTTAACGGCGACTCTCACCGGCATTCAGACGCCCGGGGTGACTTTCCCCGTTACGATCATCGGAACGAACTGGGGCGGAGAGCAAATCTCTGATACCGCAAACGTTACGGGCACGGTCGAGTTTGTGAAACCGTTCAGAACGGTTACCAAGATCATCTTGCCGCCGAATACCTCTGGAACTCACGCGATTTCGATTGGTACTTCGTCACGACTGGGGCTCCACTCGCCGGTGACAGACGGCACTGACCTCTTGCTCGTTAGCAAGAGCGTGAATGGCGCTGCATTTCTTCAAGAAACGTTCAATCTGGCGGACTTTGATTTTGTCAACCACACGCTCAAGATCCCGACGATCACGGCCGGTGCGTCCTACGAGATCACCTATCGTGCGAGTGAATGAAAGAGGCTTGAGCTGTGACGACATGAGGAGCTTGCGATGCCAAGGCCTCCCCAGCTGATTTTTGGAACGCTTTCGGCCTTCGTTGTTTTCGCGCATGGGCTGAACGCGCAGACGTGTACTTCGCCGGTTTGGAACCCCAACATGGGGCTGCCGGGGTTCCAATACGGGGCACCCCAGGGTGTCATCCTCTTCGACTCCGGTCTGGGCGTTCACCCTCTCGCCTACGGAGGCATGTCCCGCTTGAAATCCCACACCGGTATTTTCACCCTTCTCGGAGTTGGAGAATGGCGCGGCAACGACTGGTTCTCGCTCTCGGGGGGAATTCCTGACGCGTCTCAGTCCGGGGCCGACGTATGGACGGATGTTTCGGGCACGTCTCTCCTCGTCACCGGGAACCGCGGTCACTTCGGAACCGTCTACGGCGGCGGGGTGGGCCGCTGGCAGAACGGTGTCTGGAGCGCGATGGGCGCGGGGATTACGGGCTCGGCCCCTACCGGTATCTGCTCCGTCCTCCACGACGACGGCACGGGGCTCGCCTGGTACGTCGGCGGCGACTTTGTCACCATGGACGGCGTCACCTGTCACGGCATCGCCAAGTGGAACGGTGCTTCTTGGTCTGCGTTGGGCACCGGCCTCCAAGGCGTCTTCCCGTACGCCTACTCCCTGGCCTCCTACGACGAGGACGGGCCCGGCCCCAAGAAGCCCGCGCTCTTCGTCGTCGGCGATTTCGACAGCGCCGGCAACACCAGCGGCAAGTACGTCGCGCGCTGGAACGGAACCGCCTGGAGCTCCGTCGGCACCGGCACGCCGTTCACCGATTCGCCGCTGCACACCATCGTCGCCGACCTCGACGGCCCCGGACCCGGACGCGAGGCCCTCTACGTCTGCAGCCGCGAAGAGATCGCCTTCGGCACCAAGGGGCTCGTCAAGAAGTGGGACGGCGTGTCGTGGACCAGGCTCGGCGACGGCTTCCTCGGGCAGGCCTATTCCGCCGACGCGGCTGGCCTCACCGTCACCGAGTTCAACGGCGTGCGGCGTCTCGTCTGCAGCGGGAACTTCACCAGCGCCGACGGCAAGCCCGCCAACAAAATCGCCTACTGGACCGGCACGCGCTGGGACCCGCTCCCCGAGCCCGGCGTGGACCACAAGGTCAGCCTGAGCTGGATCCCGCCCGGCTCGCAGTTCGGCCCGTCGATGGTGGTGGGGGCGACGCAGACCATCGGCACCACCCCCGTCGGCTGGGTCGGCGAGTTCCGCTGCCCACCCTGCCCGTCGGACTTCAACAACGACGGCTTCGTCACCGGCGACGACTTCGACGCCTTCGTCCTCGCCTTCATCGCCGGCGACATCGCGGCCGACTTTGACAAAAACTCCTTCGTCACCGGCGACGATTTCGACGCCTTCGTTCTCGCGTTCGAAGCCGGGTGCTGATCGCGGGAGTCCGCGGGTTTGTGCGCGACTGGGACTGGGAGCGGGAGAGCAGGTCAGGGAATCTCGCCCGCGTCAAAGTCGGTCCCGCCCATCGCGCGTCGGGTCCAGCGCATCCGTCCGTACATAAGGTTGGACACGCCGAGCAGCGCCGGGGGTTCGTAGGCCGCGGGGGTGTAGCTCACGATCGTCCCCTGGGGCGAGGTCGGGGCGTTGGGCTGCCAGCCCTTGTTGACCAGCCCGGGCTTGCGGACCTGCACCTGCCCGTCGCCCGAGAGCACCGGCACGCGCGCCTCATCGTACAGACAGAACGCGACGCGCGGGCCAAAGAACCACTGGTAGCGTTCGTACATCAACGCCTTGCTCGCCGGGTACACAACTTCGGTGAGCGTCCGTCCGCCAAACTTTGCGTTGCCCGGGACAATATAGGCGGAATGCGTGGTGCTCTGGTAGACCGCGTCGGGTCCCGAATCCGGGCTTGTCGAAAAAGCCGTCGGGAGTTCGTAAGAGCTGGCGAACGGCCAGCGAATGGCCGGCGCTCCATTCGTCTGCCACTTGAGCGGGTCCGAGGCCCACTTCAACTGGTTGGCGTCGCCCGGAGAAACCGCCGTGTTCCACGGCGCGGGGCTGGCAAAGTAATCAATCAGCACCAGGTGTGAATAGAAGATATTGGGCACCCACGAGGTCTGGCGTGGGAACTGTGTCATGCTCAGGTTGGCGCGGCGGCGGATGATATCGACCGCCTGATACGCCGCAGCGTCGATATCGCTTACCGGGTTCCGCAGATCTGGGAAAGAGCTGGAGTTGTTGCCTTTCTTCCAACTAAATGTCGCCACCTGATCCGCGTTATCCCTCCCATACGCCTCAAACCCAACCCCCAACTCCCGCAGATTGCTCATCGACTCCCCAAGCTGCCCCAGCGCGCGCTGCCGCGGCTGCGCAACCATCAAGATCGCGCCCAACACCGAAAGCATAACGATCGAGGCCACCACATCCCGGATGGCCAACCCGTGCCGAAAGGTTCGAGAATGCTCCATGCGCAGGCTCCAACGACGCTTGTGCGGCCGGAAAGTCTTCGGTACAGTACAGCAACTTTCGCGGGGAATTGCAAGCGGGTTCGTCCGAAGTCCAAGAACTTGGAGGATCTCATGTCGCGCTTCGAGAACCGTTCCGCCGCCGCGTCCATCTCTTCATACATTGTTCTGAGCGCTGGCTTAGCGATCGCCCTGCCGGGCGCAACCTGCTCCGCCGGCCCGGTCAAGATCGGCACCATCGCCTACACCTCACAACAAGCCACGGGCCTGCCCGCCGGGGTGGTCTTCGCCGACTTGGCCGATCCAAGGATCCAAGGCCCCAACTCGAGCGTGGCATTCTGGGCAAAGCTCGCCGGGCCGGGCATCACCGCAAACAACGACACCAGCCTCTGGTTCACCCCCATCGGTGGGCTCTCGCACCAGCTCGCGATCCGAAAGGGCGATATCGCGGCAGGAACCACCGACCCGATCACCGGCCTCAGCACGCCGCTCTTCGGGTTCTTCGATATCGTCACCACCACGGCCTCCTTCAACACCATCTCACAACCCAACAGCCTCGGGCTGGTCGACGCGGTCGGTGCCAACCCGCCATCGCTCCTCTTGCGCGAGGACGCCGGCTTCGTCGGGCTCGGGCTCGCGGACGCCTCGGACGGTGGTCACCTCCTCGTGCGATCCGGCGACGGCAACAGCATCCGCCAAGCAAACTTCAGCGAGCCGTTCACGGAACTGATCAAAGTCGGCGAGCCCGCCCTGAACACCGGGCTCCCCGACGCCGTCATCGCGCGCCTCTGGGACCCATCGCAGGGCGGTTTTCAAAGTGTTATATTCCGCGCGGACATCACCTACACCGGGCAGACCGCGCCCATGACAGGCCTCTTTGTCTCGCGCGGCACACAACCATCGTGCATCGCACGCCTCGGATCCCCCGCGACGGAAATCGGCGCGGGGGCCGTCTTCTCGGATTTCTCGCCCTCGCCCCGCATCGACGGCGGCGTCGGCAGCTATTTCTGGGCCACCGTCACGCCCGTCAGCGGCCCGAAGGTCTCGGCCATCTATCGCGAGATCAACAGCTCCATCGGCCTTGTTGTCCGCTCGGGCATCGAAGCGCCGGGATTGCCCGGCCTCACCCTCGCCTCGATCGATCGCGCGTTCGAGATCCATAACGGAGAGCCGATCCTCTTCTCCGGTTCGCTCAGCGGCCCCGGCGTCACCGCGTCCAACAACTCGGCCATCTGGACCTGGGATCAAACCTTCGGCTTCACGCTCATCGCACGCGAGGGCGACCCCGCGCCCGGGTGCGGTTCCGGGGCCTCCTTCGGTACTCTGGGCCGGCCCGGCATCAACAACAGCCACGTCGCGTTCACGGCCTGGCTCACCGGGCCCAGCGTGTCCACAACCTCCAATTACGCCCTCTTCATCGCCAACCCCCAGAACCACAGGCTCTCGCTCATCGCCCGCACCGGATCGTCCTTCACCCTCCCCCCGCCCGCCAGCGGCACGAAAACAGTCAAAGACATCGTCTTCGACCAAGGCCCCAACCAGAGCGGGCTCTCACAGATGCTCGCCTCGACGCTCGTCTACAAACTCATCTTCACCGACGCCTCCGCCGGGCTCTTCTGGGCGGACGCCCCCGGGTGCGCTGCCGACACGGACAACAACGGCTTCGTCACCGGCGACGACTTCGACCTTTACACCGACTACTTCGAAGCAGGCGACCCGCGGGCCGACTTCGACAACGACGGCTTCGTCAACGGCGACGACTTCGACGCGTACGTCGCGGCCTTCCAAGCCGGGTGCTGACGGAACCGGGTTGATTGTCCATCCTGGCCTGATGTCGCGCGATTTTTCTTGGTGGCGATTGGAAGCGGAGGCCGTTAATGACCCCTGTGGACCGGTTGATGATTTGGGCAGCCCTCGCCGCCTCTCCGATGGCGAATGTTGCCGCTCAAAGTGCGCTGTGGGCGCGGCAGGTCGGGACAACTGCGGACGAAGACAGCGTCGAAATCGCGGTGGACGGCTCCGGCAACGCGTATGTCACGGGCTGGACCAACGGCGCCTTGGGAGGACCGAACGCCGGCGGCAGCGATTACTACCTGGCCAAGTACGACCAATCGGGGACGCGTCTGTGGCTCCGCCAGGCGGGCACTTCGGCGGCCGACATCGCGATCAGCCTGGCGGTGGACGGTTCGGGGAACGCGTTCGTCACCGGGTTCACTGAGGGAAATCTCGGAGGTCCCAATTCCGGGCTCTCAGACGCTTTTCTCGCAAAGTACGACCCGTCGGGCACGTTACTCTGGACCCGACAGACCGGCACCGCGGCGGAGGACTGGAGCACGGGGATCGGGCTGGACCAAGCGGGCAACGCGTACCTCACCGGGTACACGGGCGGAAGCCTCGGGGGTCCCAACGCGGGGCTTGACGACGCGTTCCTCGCCAAGTACGACGCGGAGGGAAACCAGGTCTGGATTCGACAACTGGGCACGTCGGCGGCCGAAGACGGGAACTCGGTCGCGGTGGACACCGCGGGCAGCGCGTATCTCATCGGTTGGACCTCCGGCGGGCTTGCCGGCCCCAACGCGGGACTCGTCGACGCCTTCATGGCACGCTACGACTCTTCTGGAACGCTTCTGTGGACGCGACAGATCGGCACCACGGGAAAGGACTACGGCTACTCCGTGGCCTTAGACAACGCGGGGAACCCCTACTTCAGCGGCTACACCGACGGGAGCCTCTTCGGGACCACCAATGGGAATATTGACGTGTTCTTGGCCAAGTACGACGCCACGGGCACCGCGCTGTGGACGCGTCAGATCGGCACGGCCGCGCCCGATTTCGGGTACGGGCTAGCTACGGACTCCGCGGGAAACCCGTACATTTGCGGTGCCACGCAAGGGAGCCTGGGCGGGGCGACCGCTGGTGGGCTCGACGCCTTCCTGGCCAAGTACAGCACGTCCGGCAACCAACTGTGGGCACGCCACATGGGAACTCCTGAGGCCGAACAGTGGAACGGCATCGCCGTCGATGCGTCCGGCGGCGTGTTTGTCACCGGCAACACCGGGGGGAGCCTCGCCGGGGCCAAGGCGGGAAAGAACGACATTTTTCTTGCCAAATACGCCCCGCCCCCCTGCCCCGCCGACTTCAATCACGACGGCTTCGTCACCGGCGACGACTTCGATTCCTTCTCCCTCGCCTTTATCAACGGCGACAACACCGCCGACTTCGACCACAACGGCTTCGTCACCGGCGACGACTTCGACGCCTACGTCGCCGCCTTCCAGGCTGGGTGCTGAGTTCGAGGGTCCGACAGAGCAGAATCAAACCCGAACTCCGGCGAGTCCTCGTCGGAGAAAATCTTTGGACAAGCAAGGGAATTCTGCTAGGTTGGGACGTGACGCAAAGCCCTTGCCCCCCAACCCAACCTCTCGAAGGGACCTCGATGACCCGGCTCGGATTCTTCATCACTCTCTCCGCCCTCGCCACCGCACACCTCCCGCTCGTCTCGGCCCAAGGCCCACTCTGGGCACGCCAGGACGGCACGGGCGTCAACGAGGTCGGCATCGGCGTGGCCGTGGACGCCGCGGGCAACTCGTTCGTCGCCGGCTTTACCGATGGCAGCCTCCGCGGGTCCAACCAGGGGACCACCGACGTCTTCATCGCCAAGTACGACCCCGCCGGGAACCCGCTCTGGACACGGCAGATCGGCACCAAGGGCAACGACATCGCCACCGGCCTCGGCGTGGACGGGCTGGGCAATCTCTACATCACCGGCCGGACCACCGGAAACCTCGGCGGCACCAACGCCGGTTCCACCGACATCTTCCTCATGAAGTACGACCCCGCGGGGTTCGCGATCTGGACGCGCCAGGTCGGCACGACCGGGGACGACGAGGGCGACGGCCTGTTCGTCGACGCGGCGGGCAACGCCTACATCACCGGCTACACCGGCGGCACCCTCGGCCCGTCCAGCGCGGGGCTCGACGACGCCTTCCTCCTCAAGTACGACGCCTCCGGGAAACTCCTCTGGGTCAGCCAGTTCGGAACCTCCGACTACGACTACGGCTCGGGAATCGCCGTCGACGGCTCGGGGAACGCCTACGTCGCGGGCCGCACCGCCGGCAGCCTCGCCGCGGCCAACGCCGGGCAGTTCGACGCCTTCCTCGCCAAGTTCGACCCCACCGGCAAACCTCTCTGGACGCGCCAATCCGGCACAACAGGGCTTGATTTCGGCACCGGCGTCGCCGTGGACGGCGCCGGCAACGCGTACATGAGCGGGCACACCAGGGGCAGCCTCTTCGCCCCCAACCTGGGCGGCTACGACGCCTTCCTGGTCAAGTACTCCGCGTCGGGTGCCCTGCGCTGGGCCCGCCAGTTCGGCACCCCCGGCACCGACCACTGCTACAGCGTCGCGGTGGACGGCGCGGGGAACTCCTGCATCACCGGCGGCACCGCCGGCAACCTCGCGAGCGCCAACCTCGGCGGCGCCGACGTCTTCCTGGCCCGCTACGACCCCGCCGGCAGCCGCGTCTGGATCACCCAGTTCGGCACGCCCGGCAACGACTACGGCAACGCCGTCGCCCTCGACGGCGCGGGCAACGCCTTCATCGGCGGCTCCACGCTCGGCGACCTCGGCGCGGCCAACGCCGGGCTCAACGACTACTTCATCGCCAAGTTCGCCCCCCCAGGGTGCCGGGCCGACTTCAACCACGACGGCTTCCTCAACGCCGACGATTTCGACGACTTCGCGGCCGCATTCCTCAACGGCGATGCCACCGCCGACTTCGACGGCAACGGCTTCGTCAACGGCGAAGACGCCGACACCTTCGCCGCGGCCTTTGATATCGGGTGCTGAACCAGCGACCAACGCGCGGGCACGGGCGACGCCCGTGCGGCGTGGGGCGTCCATCCCGGGGAACGCTCGACCGCCGAGAGCCGGTGACGGCGGACGGATCGGTGTCAAGGAGTGATTGGCGGCCAAGGCCGACCCCGGCCCGGGTTTGCCCGCGCCGCACGGCGAACTCAAAGAACCCCGCACAGAAATCCCCGCTCCCCTGAGCCCCGCGACGTAAGGACAGATCCCCGCGACGCGAGGACGGACCCCCGCGGAGCGAGGAAAGAGTCCCGTGACGCGAGGAAAGATCCCCGCGAACGCTCCGCGGGCGCCCGCGGAGGAAGGAAAGAAGGGAATGGAGCGAGCATTCCCGGCAATGGACGGAAGAAAGACAGCAATGGCGCGGGCATTGCCGGCAATGGACGGAGGAAAGACGGCAATGGCGCGGGCATTGCTGGCAATGGAAGCTCCAGGCTTGAGCGGGACGCCGGGAAGCTTGAGCCTGGACGGGGGACGCTCAAGCCGGAAGCCGGGAAGCTTGAGCCGGGAGCGGGCCCTCCCGGGAATGGAAGCCTCATCCATGGGGGCACGACCCTGATCCCCGCCAGCGGCCCGTGCATGCCCGGGAGGGAGGGTCGCCAACTCCGACGGCGCGGAACCCCCGGCCCGAACGCCGCGAAGGGGAGAAGGCGCGGAGGGACGGACCGTCCACAGCCGCCGCTGAAAACCCCCGGGCGAAGTTCTTTCGATCCGGAAAGGACATCTGGTACTGTCAAACACCGGCGGCCGCTCGTGCCCGCCGGTCCTTGAAGGAGCGATCCATGTCTCGCCTCACCCTCGCCGCGATCCTGTTGACCCTCGCCATATCTCCCCTCGCGCACGTCGCGGCCCAGGACCTTCTGTGGGTGCGGCAGGCGGGCACGGCACAGAGCGAGTCCGGCACCGGTGTGGCCGTGGACGGGGCGGGAAACGCGTACATCACCGGCTATTCCTCCGGGAACCTCGGGGGAACCAACGTAGGGAATATCGATGCCTTCCTGGCCAAGTACGACGCGGCAGGCACCCTGCTCTGGACACGTCAGATCGGTACGACAGCGAATGACTACAGCCGGGGAGTAGCCGTAGACGGCTCGGGCAACGCGTACATCACCGGACACACCAACGGCAGCCTCGGCGGACCGAATGCCGGGAGCCTCGACGCTTTCCTTGCCAAGTACGACGCGTCGGGCACCTTGCTGTGGACACGTCAGACCGGCACGGGAGCGAATGAAGACGCTCGCGGCGTCGCCGTGGACAGCGCAGGCAACGCGTATCTCACCGGCTACACCAACGGAAGCCTCGGCGGGGCCAACGCGGGGCTTGAGGATGCCTTCCTCGCCAAGTACGACACGTCGGGCACCCTTCTTTGGACGCGTCAGACCGGCACGGCATCGTCCGATGAGGGTTACGGCGTCGCCGTGGACCGCGCGGGAAACGCGTACATCACCGGCTACACCCACGGTAACCTCGGCGGGCCCAGCGCCGGAGGCAACGATGCGTTCCTGACCAAGTACGACGCGTTGGGCACTCGGCTGTGGGCGCGTCAGATCGGCTCGCCAGCGTACGACTACGCCACAGGAGTGGCCGTGGACCGCACGGGCAACGCGTACGTCACGGGCTGGACCCTGGGCAGCCTTGGCGGGCCTCAAGCGGGACTCGGAGATGCCTTCCTGCTCAAGTTCGACGCATCGGGCGATCTTCTCTGGAAGCGTCAGACCGGCACGACAGTGGGAGATGTCGGCCGCGGCGTGGCGGTGGACAGCGCGGGCAGCGTGTACATCACCGGAGAGACTCAAGGCGATCTCGGAGGATTGAGCGCGGGGAGTACCGACATCTTTCTGACGAAGTACGAAGCGTGGGGCTTACCGCTTTGGACGCGTCAGATCGGCACGCCAACACTCGAGTATGGATTCAGCTTGGCAGTGGACGGCGCGGGCGGTGTGTACATCGCCGGTTACACCACGGGCAGCTTGGGTGGACCAAGCGAGGGAAGCAATGACTACTACCTTGCCAAGTTCGGCCCACCTCCCTGCCCCGCCGACTTCAACCACGACGGCTTCGTGACCGGCGACGACTTCGATTCCTTCTCCCTCGCCTTCATCGCGGGCGATGCCGCCGCCGACTTCGACGGCGACGGCTTCGTCACCGGCGACGACTTCGACGCCTACGTCGCCGCCTTCGAGGCCGGGTGCTGACTCTTCTCGAAATCGCCCCGCGCTCGCCGTGCTCGAACTCGCCGCATTGTTGATCGGGCCGCGGATCGGCCGGGTCCGCACTCGCCGGGCCCCGGGGCGGTTTACTATCGCCGCATGGCACCCGCCGCCGACACCAACGCCGCCGACGAGACAACTCACTCGCCGTCGCGCTTCCCGGCGGCGATCGCGGCGGTGTGGGCCATCGCGCTCGGGGTCGTAGGTGCAACGCTCGGCGGGGTCGCGGCGTGGGTGGTCGCGGCGGCGGTGCTCCTGCTCGCGGGCGTGGCGACGGCGGGGCTGCTGGCGGCGCGGCGGCGGCCCGATCCAGGCGAGCTCGAAATCGCCCGCGCAGAGCTGGCCCGGGCCCGAGCGGAGGTCCCGACCCTGCTCGCGGCCCACCGCGTGGACCTGGCGAACGCGCAAGCGCTTTTAGATTCCCTCGCCGACCCCGTGCTCGCCACCGACCCGGCCGGGTGGGTCATCCGGTGGAACCGGGCGGCGGCGATCTTCTTCGATCGACCCGGCGATCAGCTCGCCGGGCTCGGCATCGACGAACTCTTCAGTCAGGCCGAGATCCTCGGCATGCACGCGGTGGCGGCCGCCGGGACCACGCGGCAGGGGCAAGCAAAGATCGCCCGGCAGGGCGTGAACCGAATCTTTCAGGTCCTCGCGACGCCGGCGTCGCTGGACCTCGGCCCGACCAAGGGCAGCCTGGCCTCGGCGGTGGTGCTGACGCTGCGGGACGTGACGGACCTGGCGACGGCCGTGCAGTTGAAAACGGACTTCGTCGCCAACGCAAGCCACGAGTTGAGGACACCACTGGCGTCCATCCGGGCGGCAGTGGAGACCATGGCCGAGCCGGACGCGGAGCCGGCCATGGTGGGCCGGTTCGTGCAGATGATCGCGACGAATGTCGGGAGGCTCGAAGAGCTGACGCGCGACCTTGTGGATCTCTCGAGGCTGGAGTCGCCCGAGGCCCCGGTGGAGATCGGGCCGGTGTCGGTGGTGGAGATGCTCGAAGGGCTGCGGGCGGTCTTCGAGCCGGTGTGCGTGGAGCGCAAGCTGGTGATCGACTACGACCTGCCGCCGGAGCTGGTGGTGATCGAGTCGGACCCGCGGGCCTTGACGCTGATCTTCAAGAACCTGCTGGAGAACGCGACCAAGTTCGCGTACGAAGGAACGACGGTGCGGGTGGTTGGGCGGGTGCTGCCCGGCGATCGCGAAGGTCAGGACGGGGCCAGCTTCGAGGTGATCGACTCGGGCATCGGCATCCCCCTGAGCCATCAGCCC
>JBGAOD010000062.1:0-21570 GCA_044221955.1 Phycisphaerales bacterium
CATGGCCGGCCTCTTCTGGGCCATCTTCAGCCTCGCCCGAGCGCCCATGGACCTGCTCGACGCCATCTTCGGCGGCAAGTCCGAATGGGTCCGCGCCTGGCAGCCCGCCTGGCTCCAGGTGCTCGTCAGCGAAGGCATGACCGGCATCGTCCGCCACACGCTCCCCCCCGGCTTCCTCTCCGACTTCCTCGCGCAAGGCGTCGTCAGCGGCATCGGCGCCACCGTCGTCTTCCTCCCCCAGATCTGCCTGCTCTTCTTCCTCATCTCCCTCCTCGAAGACACCGGCTACCTCGCCCGCGCCGCCTTCGTCATGGACCGCGTCCTGCGCCCCTTCGGCCTCCCCGGCCACAGCTTCGTGCCCCTCCTCTCCAGCCACGCCTGCGCGCTCCCCGGCATCCTCGCCTGCCGAGGAATCCCCGACCGCCGCCAGCGCCTCACCACCATCCTCGTCGCCCCCTTCATGACCTGCTCGGCGCGACTCCCCGTCTACGTCCTGGTCACCAACATCCTGTTCAGAGACCGCCCCTTCATCGCCGCCCTCGCCTTCGTCGCCTGCTACGCCCTGGGCATCTTCGCGGGCATCGTGAGCGCGCTCGTCGCCCGCCGCACGATCCTCCGCGGCCAGAACCCGCCCATGGCCCTGGAACTGCCCACCTACAAGCGCCCCAGCTTCTCCAACGCCTTCATCTCCATGTTCGACCGCGCCCGCATGTTCCTCCGCAAGGCCGGCACCAACATCCTGGCCATCTGCATCGTCCTCTGGTGGCTCGGCAGCTTCCCGCACGTCGACCCCCCGCGCCAGGCCGTCGAGATGCGCGAACAGGCCTCCCGCGCCGCCGACCCCGCACCGCTCATCGACGAGGCCAACCGCATCGAGGCCCGCAACGCCAAGGCCCACTCGTACATCGGCCGCCTCGGCCACGCCGCGGCACCCGCCTTCGCGCCCATCGGCCTGGACTGGCAACTCACCGTCGGCGTCCTCACCAGCTTCGCCGCCCGCGAGGTCTTCGTCTCCACCATGGCCGTCATGGTCACCGGCAGCGACGACGCCGAGGACCAGACCGTGGTCGAGCAGATCCAGACCGCCAAGCGCTCCGACGGCGTCACAAATATCTTCACGCCTGCAACCAGTTGGTCACTTCTCGTGTTTTATGTACTCGCGATGCAGTGCCTGCCGACCCTGGTCGTGACGGCCAAGGAAGCGGGCGGGGTGCGGTGGGCCGTCCTCCAACTCGCGTGGATGAGCGGCCTGGCGTACCTCGCCGCGTGGGGAACCCACGCGCTGGTGCTGGCCTTGAACGGTTCTTAGGTAGGTCGGCTCTCCGAGCCGACTCTTCCTCCCCGCTCAATGCGCACAATCCTCATCGTTTTTTCGTGGGAGTCCAAGCATGAAACGCGCGTTCAACGTTGTCGGTCCTTCGGTCGCTCGCTCGATCCGGGCCTGCGCAGCGCTGCTGGCTTGTACCCTGAGCCTCGTCGGCACCGCCGCGCCACTTCTCACCTTGTCGCCCCGCACCGCCGGCCCGAACAACGACGCTCTTCTGGCTCGCCTCGACGACGACGCCCTCATCGCACGCCTCGAAGCGATGACCGCCAAGCTCGACAAGCGCCGCGAAGAGGTCCACGTCCCCGGCCTCTCCATCGCGATCATCAAGAACGACAAGATCATCTTCACCCGAGGCCTGGGCTTTGTTGATCTCGAAGCCAAACGCCCCGCCGAACCGAGCACCGTCTACATGGTCGGCTCGTCCACCAAAGCCTTCACCGCCACGCTCGTGGGCATGATGGTCGACGAAGGAAGAATGTCCTGGGACGAGCCCGCGGCCACGCACCTCCCCGGCTTCCGGTTGAAGAACGACGAGCTCAACTCCAAGCTCACGATCCGCGACATGCTCAGCCACCGTAGCGGCATCACCCGCACCGACATGGCCTGGGCGGGCGGGAAGGCCTCACGCGCCGACGTGATCGCCGCCCTCGGTCAGGCCGAGCCCAAGGACCCCTTCCGCACGAAGTTCAACTACAACAACCCGATGTTCCTGGCCGCCGGAACCGCCGCCGCCAACGCCGCGGGCACCAACTGGGACGCCATGCTCAAAGAGCGGATCTTCACCCCGCTGGGCATGATCTCCAGTTCCAGCACGCACGAGGCCCTCCTCGCCGACCCGCACGCCGCCAAGGGCTACAAGTGGAACGAGGACGAGAAGAAGTACGAGTTCGTCCCCGCGCGCAACCTCGACAACGTCGCCCCCTGCGGCGCGATCAACTCCGACGTGCTGCAAATGTCCAACTGGGTCCGCTTCCAACTCGGCCGCGGAACCTTCGAGGGCAAGGAACTCGTGAAACGCGCGACCATCGAAGAGACCTGGAAGAAGACCATCACCGTCGGCGGCGGCGTCGACTACGGCATGGGCTGGTTCCTCCGCACTTGGAACGGCCACCGCGAGATCGACCACGGCGGGAACATCGACGGTTACTGCTCCGCCCTCGCCTTCCTGCCCGACGACGGCGTGGGCTTTGTCATGCTCGCCAACGTCAACGTATCGCCCCTTCAGTCCGAAGCGATGCCAATGGTCTTCGAGGCCCTTTTTCCCCCAGCCGTCTCCGCCGACGCCAACGCCGTCCCGCCGGACAAACTCGCCGAGTACGCCGGGGCCTACCAGTTCGACGCCAAGAACATGAAGATGACCGCGCTCATCAAGGACAACAAGCTCTTCCTCGACGTCCCCGGCCAGACCGCTTATGAACTGAAATGGCCCGACGCCGACGGCAAGTGGGCCTTCGCGCTCACAGACACCATCAAGGTCAAGTTCAACCGCAACGAGGCCGGCAAGGTCGAGACCATGACGATGTACCAGGCCGGGCTCGAGTTCGTCATGCCCAAGGACGGCGTCACGATCATCGCCAAGCCCGACCCCAACGCCATCCCCGTGGCCGATCTCCAGAAGTACGTCGGCGAGTATCGGCTCGAGGCCGCCAAGCTCGTGTGGACCGCCAAGGTCAAGAACGACAAGCTCGTGCTCGATGTCCCCGGCGAGATGGTCTACGACCTCAAGTGGCCCGACGCCGCCGGCAAGTGGATGTTCGCCGTCAAGCCCGACATCCAGGTCAGCTTCCAGACCGGCGAATCTGGCGCGATCACCTCACTCACCCTGACCGCTGCCGGTCAACCCCAGCCCGCGGTGCTCACGAAAGTTCAAACCAAGGCCGCCGAAGGTGCAGCGGCCTGGCCGACGGTGGACGAACTGATGAACAAGCGCAAGACCGTCGCGGACGCGGCGGAGAAACTCGGCGCGATCCACCTCATCGGGACCATCGACTTCGCCCAGCAGGGCGTGAGCGGCTCGATCGACGTGCTCGCCAAGGGCGAAGACCAGTACGTCCAAGACATCAACCTCGGCGTCTACGGGCGGATGCGCAGTTCGATGGACCAGGGGCGGGCGTGGGCTGAATCGACCAACGAGCCGCTCAAAGAGATCAAGGGCAAGGATCTTGACGCGATGACCGCCGACAAACCGCCGAGCCCGTGGGAAGACCTTCGCAAAACCTACGACTCGGTCGAAGTAAAGGGCCTCGAAACCATCGACGGCCAGCCGGTCGCGGTCGTCAAGGGCTCCAAGAAAGACGGCAAGAAGTCCGTCACGCAGTATGTCAACGTTCAGACCGGGTTGATCTCGAAAGAAACGCTCGTCCTCACGCTCCCGGTCGTGGGTGCCGTGCCCATCGAGTTCATCTACAGCGATTTCCGACCGCTGGGCGAACCGAACTCCATCGTGAAGCTCCCCTTCCAGACCGTTGTCAAGTCCGACCTCAACGGTGACACCAGGATCACGTTCAACAAGGTCCAGAACAACGTCCCGGTGACGCCCGAAACCTTCGCGCTCAAACCCCTGCCGCGATAGACTGTCAATGTTCCGTCGCGCCGAACGCGGGCGGCACCGGCACCTTCCAGGATTTTCCGCGTGAACCTTCCGATCCACGACTGGCAGTTCTGGATCGCAACAACGCTCGCGGTCGTGGCCTTGATCGCCGTGCTGCGCGCCCTGGTCCCGCAAGGGCTGGTCCCCAAGCTCTTGCGCCGGAAACCCAAAGGCCGACGCGCGACGCTTACCCTCGGCGGGCAGGCGGTCAGCAGATCGACCCACAAGCCAGACACCCGCAAGGTCGAGAAGCACTGAGGGGAGCGCCGATCCCAGCACGGACTCTCCCACCGCGCGGTATGCTCATGCCATGATCGCACTCACGCGCACACGCCAGTCACTCCGCCTCGTCCACAGGGTCGTGAGCTTCGCGACGCCCAGCGCGATCGCGCTCGTGGCGATCGCCTCAATCCAAGGATGCGCATCGGGCCCCGGGAGCGATGATCCGCTGCCCAAGTCCGTATCCCTGGCCGTCGTGCCGTCGCAGGCTTCAGTCGGTCAGCTCGTGACCGCCACCGCAACGCCCGACGGGCCGCTCAGCGACCGCGCCACCATCGACTGGATCACCACCGGCGGCACCATCACCACCGAGAAAAACGCCACCGTCGCGCGGCTCCGTTTCGCCAAGCCGGGGAAGTACAGAGTTACCGCCAAGCTGATGGTCGATTCCAAAGAGGCATACCGGAGCATGGTCGAAATCCCCGTCGCGGGCAAGTGACCGGCGATTCTCGTGACGCTCGCTCAGCCCTTCACCACCGTGTGCCCCGCTTCGGACCAGGCGCGGAACCCGCCGTCCATCGAGATCACGTCGGTATACCCCATCTTCTGCAGGCTCTCGGCCGCCAGCGCCGAGCGGAACCCGCCGCCGCAGTACAGCACGATCGGGGCCGCGGTATCTGGGATCTTCCCCTCAATGTCGCGCTCGATGACCCCCTTGCCGATGTGGATCGCCCCCGGCAGATGCCCGGCCGCCCACTCGCTCTCCTCGCGGACGTCCACCAGAAAAAACGCTTCGCGCCGGTCCAGCCGCGGCTTGACGTCAGCGATCGTGCATTCGCGCACGTGCTGCTTGCTGGCGTTGACAACGGACAGGAAACGCGGGGAGTGCTTGGCCATGGGTGGTCCTCCAAGAACGGGAGAGTCATGCCGGCGGCGAGCCGAGCGAGGTACGCCACTCTACCCCCCGACAACCCACGCGTCCGTCGAGATCGAGTCCTTGCGACTGTCGATCCTGCTTTGCCTAGGTTGACACACCGTCCGAATAAATACCGTACAAAAGGCGCAAACCGCTATTCTAGTAAGGTTTGCGACGTTGTTCCCACGACCGACGGTCATTGCCAAATCGGATCGAATTTCGTCAAAAACCGACCGGGATGGGCTTGCAAGGCTCCGTTCTTACCGGTATGGTATTGTTTCTGTAACAGTTTCGGAAACATCGAAACACACCCGACCAAGGTCCGATCCGAGAAGGAACGCCCGTGAAAAACAACCGCGCCACGTCTCCCCGCGCCGCCGCGTTCACGCTCATCGAGCTCCTCGTCGTGATCGCCATCATCGCGATCCTGGTCGGCATCCTGCTCCCCGCGCTGGGCAAGGCCCGGGCGGCCGGCAAGGCGGTCGTCTGCCTCTCCAACGTCAAGCAGCTCGGCATGGCCGGAACTTTCTACGCCAACGACTACAAGGACACGATCTGGTCTGCCAACGCCTGGGCCCGCGACCCCGACGCGACCAAGGCCAAGTACGACGCGCCAGGACTCCTCTTCAGGTATAGCGACAACGCCCAGAAGATCGGCGAGTGCCCGACCAACCGCCGCAAGGGAAAGCGCGGAGAACAGGTCAAACGCCGCACCGGCGACAACAACGCCAACTCCGACGGCTCGAACATGTGGGGCGGGTTCACGGGCGTCGAGTGGGACTACACCATGTTCTTCTCGGCCCAGGGTGCCAAGCTCTCGACCCAGACCCGCGTCGCATGGATGCCCCCCAAGACCGGGAACTACGCCACCAAGCTCACCGGCGACTCGGCCAAGAGCCTCACAAACTTCCGCAGCATCCCCTTCTTCGTCGAGGAGAGCACCTTCCTCAACAACTACGACCGCGACGACGGACGCTTCGCGTCGTCTGACCAGTTCTCCCAGCGGCACGACAAGGGCGGGCACATGGTGAACATCGCGGTCGAGGCCGTGCTCTTCAAGCCGCCCGTCGCCATCGACGAGAAGTTGTGCGTTGATCAGGGCGCCGCCTGGACCCAGGCCAAGGACCTGAACCTGGTGAACTACGACATCTACGCCTCGACCAACGGCGCGGACGACAACTGGTTCGTGGCGTGGCGCGACTCCCCCGAGTACAAGTTCGGATGGATCAACCAGCCCAACCCAAAGTAAGAACTCGCTCACCCCGCGGGCGCTCTACCTGCCGTACACCTCGAACTCAAAGATCGAGTACCCCCACTGGCTCGCACGCTTGGTGCCCAGCACGCGGACGTAGCGCCCCACCGTGTTGACATCGTGACGTTGCACGCCGCCGGGACCGTCCTTCTGCTCGAAGACCGTGCGCCAAGCGATGGCGTCGTCGGAACACTGGACCTGGTGGTCCACGCCGTGGTTGTTGTTCCAGCGCACGATCACCGTCGAGATCGACCTGCTCTGCCCCAGATCGACCATGAGCCACTGCGGATCTGAGAACTCCGAGCTCCAGCGCGTCGAGAGGTTGCCGTCGGCGGCACAACCCGCGGACATCTGGTCGTTCTCGGCCGACGACGCCGAGTAAGCCTTGCCCCCGCTGATGAGCTGCGGCGCGTCGGGGTCGTGCTCGAACACCGCAACGACCGACGTGTTCTCCCTGAGCGTCAGCGTCAGCGGGTTTTCCGTCGAGCGGACCGTTGTGAACCCGCTCGGAGACTTCTGCGGAAGAAGATCCCATCCCACGAATCGGTTGCCGATGTCGGGCGTGGCGGCCAGCCTCACGGAGCCGCCGCGATCAAACGACCACCGATGGGGGCTGGGTTCCACCGTCCCGCCAGCGCCGCTCGTGCTCAGGAACGCGAGCGCGGGGTCCACCGGTTCGTACACGCGCACGTAGTCAACCTCGAAAGTCTGCGGCAGGACCGTCGTCGCGTCGGGGTTGCCCGGCCAATCCCCTCCCACCGCCGTGTTGAGGATCACGTAGAAAGGAACCTTGGGCACGTCCTTGGCGTGCGTCGCGCGCTTCACGCCGTCGATGAAGAAGTCGATGCGATCGGGGAACCACTCGCAGGCGAACGTGTGGAAGCCCCTGGTGAAATCCGGTCCTTCCAGGGGCGAGCCCTCGTGCTGAGTGTTGGGCCAGACCCCCCAGTGGTTGGTCGCGTGGACCTTGGTCGGCTCGTGCCCGAGAGCCTCCATGATGTCGATCTCGGGCGGCCAGGACTCATCCGCCGGCAGCAGCCAAAACGCCGGCCACAGACCCTTGGTGCCGGGAAGCTTGGCCCGCATCTCGAACCTGCCGAAAGCCCGGGCGAACTTGCCGCGGGTCTCGATCAGCCCCGAGGTATAAGGCCGCCCGTCCTTCCGGCCGACCGAGCTGGTGATCACCAGCGAGCCGTCGTGGAACGAAATCGCCGACGGGGAGTACGACTGGAGTTCGTTGTTCTTGACGAGCGTCTTGTCCTCGGCCTTCCATTTGGACGCGTCGAGCGACGGGCCGTTGAACTCGTCGGACCACACCAGTTTCCAGCCCGGAGTGGAGAGGGCGATCGCCGGCTCGGCGGGTCCGCCCGCCGGCGGTTCGGTGTGAGCGCACGCCGCGATCGCCAGCCCCGCGAGTACAACGGTGCGGATCGCAAACCCCCGAACGAACCGCGCGGTGGTTTGGTTCATCTCAGCACCCGCCCTCAAAGGCCGCGACGTAAGCGTCAAAGTCATCCCCCGTCACAAAGCCGTCGCCGTCGAAGTCGGCGGTGAAATCGCCGATCCCAAAGGCGCGGAGGTACGCATCAAAGTCGTCGCCCGTGACGAACCCGTCGCCGTCGTAGTCCGCGCAGCAGGCCGTGATGGGCCCGAACTCGCAGTCGTCGAAATAGGCCGCGCCCGCCAGGTTCGCGGGCTGCGTGAACGTCATGAGGAGCCGGGCCTTGGCTGTCCCCGCCGGGGCGACGCCCGTGAGCTTGACCTGGGTGTGGATGTCCATCGGGCTGGCTGCGGTGAGCGCGGTGACGGTGCTGCTCGCGATCACGGTGCTGGAAGCGTTCAACCACTCGACCTTCATGGTCGCCGTGTTGGTGCCCTGCATGCGGTCCCAGTTGGGGTTCATCCACCAGGCGCTCGCCCGCCAGGTCTGCCCGGGCGCGGCGTTGGCCTGCTGGGACATGGTGGTGGTGTTGAGCGATCCGGTGAAGTTGCCGTACATCTTGCCGCCCTGGTTGCCCGAACGCGGGATCTGGTTCGAGGCCGAAGAGTTGCCCGTCTTCGTCCAGTTCAGCAGCGGGTTGGCAGACTCGAACCCGCCGTTGACGAGCGCCTGCGGCGGATCGACGTACCGATAGACACGCACGTAGTCAATCTGGTGCCGCTGCGGAAAAACGGTGCTGGCGTCGGGGTCACCGGGCCAGTCCCCGCCCACGGCGGTGTTCATGATGATGTAGAAGTCCTGGCTGGGGATGTTGATGTGGTGCTGGGCTCGGAGCGTGTTATCGACGTAATAGTCGATGCGCCCGGGGAACCACTCGCACCGAAAGGTGTGGAAAGCCTGCGAAAAATCGGCGGCCCCGGTGTACGGCGTCGACTCGTTGAAGATCGACGGCCAGGTCCCCCAGTGGTGCGTCATGTACACCGTGAACGGGTCGTGACCCAGCAGCTCCATCACGTCGATCTCGGGCGGCCACACCCCCGACTGCGGCAGCGTCCACAGCGCCGGCCAGAGCCCCTTGGTCTTGGGCAGCTTCGCCCGGAACTCGAATCGCCCGTAGGTCTGAGAGAAGCGGTCCTTGGACTCCACCAGCCCCGAGGCGTACGCCCGACCGCCGATGGTGCGCTTCTCGCTCAGCAGCGTCAGCACACCGCCGTTCACGCCCACGTTCTGCGGCGTGTAGTACTGCTTCTCGTTGTTCTTGACCAGGGCGGCGTCCTCGACCCGCCACTTGCTGCCGTCCACAGAGTTCCCGTTGAACTCATCGTTCCAGGTCAGCACCCAGCGCCCGTCGGAGCACGACTGCGCGAGCGCGCTCGAAGACGCGCCCAGGAGCGCGGCAACGCCCATCGCCCGGAAAAACGAGTGCAAAAAGCGCTGACACTTGGGGGAGTTGTTCATCGACGGGTCTCCGAAGAGGGTTTGCTGCGTTGCGTGACGGTAACGACGGGAGCGAATCCATTCGACGATGGATGCCCGTGAGATTCCGATTGGGCGTCCGAAACCAAACTCAGGTTCGCGCCGTTGCTGGCGATCACCTTGCCAAACCAATGCGCCGAGTCTTTGGGCGTCCGCTTCAGGGTCACAAAGTCCACATGCACCAGCCCGAACCGCATCTGGTACCCCTCGGCCCACTCGAAATTGTCCATGATCGACCAGTGGAAATATCCCTTCACCGACCCCTCGCGCGCAGCCCGCGCCAGTTGCAGCAGGTACGTCCGCGTGAACTCGATCCGCTGCGGGTCGTGAACCCTGCCGTCGCCGCTCACCCAGTCCAGGCACGCCAGCCCGTTCTCGGTGATGTACACCGGAAGCTTGTACCGCTCGGCGATGAACTTGGGCCCCCAGTACAGCGACTCGGGCGTCACCGGCCAGCCGAACGCCGTCTGCGCATTCCCCGGCGCGTGCCCGACATACTCCGGCAGCCCCTCGCGCCCGGCCCGCACCGGCTCACCGCTGTAAATGTTCACGCCGTAAAAATCCAGCGGCTGCTTGATCGTCTCCATGTCGCCCGGAGCCGGCGTCGGCGCGTCCTTGCCGTACAGATCCAGCCCGTCCTCGGGGTAGTGCCCCAGGCACACCGGGTCCGCCCACCAGGTGTTGTTCCACGAGTCACGCTTCGTAATCGCGAACATCGCCTTCCGCGCCGCGTCGATGTCGGCCGCCGACTCCGTGACCGGATACTCCACCCGCGCGCACGGCGCCCAACCCACCGTCGATTTCAGCTTCGCGTGCGCACGGATCACCTGCACCGAACGCCCGTGCGACAGCAGCACGTTATGCCCCACCTGCAAACGCTCCGCCACCGGCAGCTTCAGCCCCGGGGCCTGCGTCCCGTCGCCGTGACCAAGCCCAATGAAAATCTGCGGCTCGTTGATCGTCATCCACCGGCTCACCCGGTCCGACAGCCGATCCACAACCACCCGCGTGTAGTCGGCGAACCACTTCGGGCTGTCCGGGTACAACCACCCGCCCCGACGCTGCAAAGCGTGCGGGAAATCCCAGTGGAACAGCGTCAGCCACGGCGTGATGTTGTGCTCCAGCAGCAGGTCCACCAGCGTGTCATAGAACGCCAGCCCGGTCTGATTCACCGCGCCGATGCCCTCGGGCATCACCCGCGGCCAGGACACCGAGAACCGGTACGCCGGGATCCCCAGGTCGCGCATCATCTTCACGTCGTCCTCGACGCGGTTGAGATGGTCGCACGCCACGTCCCCCGTGTGCCCGCGCTTCACCGCGCCCGGCACCCGGCAGAACGTGTCCCACACCGACTCGCCACGCCCCGCCTGACGGGCCCCGCCCTCGATCTGGTACGCACTCGACGCCGAGCCCCACACGAATCCTTCGGGAAACATCCGTCCAACCTCCTTCGTGCCGCGTGAGCGGCGATCAACGTTGAACCCACTCAACCCTTGACCGCGCCCGACGTCAGGCCCGAGACGAACTCCTTCTGAAGCAACATGAACAACACAAGAACCGGAACAATCGACACCACCGTGCCCGCCATCTGCAGGCCATACTCCTGGTAGTACACGCCCCGCAGCTGCGCAACCGCCACCGACAACGGGAACTTCGACGGCGTCTGCAAAACCACCTGCGGCGAAATGTAGTTGTTCCACACCGCAAGGAACGTGATCATCATAAATGTCCCGATCATCGGCCTGACCAGCGGCAGCACGATCGAGAAGAACACGCCCACCTCGCCCGCCCCGTCGATCCGGGCCGCCTCCATCAACTCCGTCGGCACCGACGACAGCATCGACTGCCGGAACAGGAACACACCGAAGGCCGGCGCCAGCGCGGGCAGGATCAAACCCGCGAAAGTGTCCAGCATGTTCAGGTTGTACAGCAACTGATAACCCGGCGCGATCAGCAGCGGCGGCGGGATCAGCACCGCCCCGAGAACCAGGGCCGTACACCACTTCCGACCACGGAAATCAAACTTCGCCAGCGCGTACCCGCCCATCGCGCACAGCAGCGTGGCGATCACGCCGGTGACCGAGGCCAGGAAGATCGAGTTGAGCAAACTCCGCGCGAAGTCCAGCTCGCGGAAGAGCCGCCCGTAGTTTGCGCCCGTGAGCTTCTCCCACGCCACGCCCCACCCGCCCTCTTTCATGGGCAGGAACATCGACTGGAAGAACTCGTCGTTGAGCTTGAAGCTGGACACAATCAGCCACGCGAAGGGCATGAGCGTCACGACCGACGCGGCCAGCAGCGCCAGCATCGCCGCCGTGCGCTTGGCGCTCGAATCGCCCACCCCGACGGGGCTCTCGTGCCCGCCGTCGTTGAGTTTCACTTTCGCCTTCGAGGCAGGGAGAGTCGTCATCCCTCCACCTCCTCGCCGCGGCTCAGCGCCCGCTGGGCCACCGCGCACGCGATCAGGATGATCGACAGCACCCACCCGATCGCGCTCGCATACCCAAGGTCCCCGGTATCGAAACCCGTCTGGTACAGGTACATCACCACCGTCAGCCCGCGGTTCCCCGCGCCCGCCGTGTTGAACAGCATCAGGTACGGCAGCTCGAACAGTTGAAAACTCCCGATCACCGACAGCAGCACCACGAACGCCGCCACGGGACGGATCGCGGGAACCACCACATGCCTGAACCGCGACAGCGGCCCCGCACCGTCCACCGTCGAGGCCTCGATCAGCTCCCGCCGCACGTTCTGAAGCGCCGCACTGAAGAAAACCATGTTGAACCCGACGTACATCCACAACGCCGACACGATCAACGCGCCCATGATGTGGTCCTGCAACCACGCATAATCAAGGTCAAACCCGACCAACCTGTGCAGCAGCGTGTTCAAGAGCCCCGTGCGCTTTTCAAGAATCAACCCGAAGATCATGGCCGCGAACACCACGCCCACCAGCGACGGGGAGAACAAGATCAACCGAAACCACGACCGCCCACGCACCCCCGGCCTCTCCAGCAGCAAGGCCAGCCCCAGCGAGATCGGCAACTGAATGAACACCGACCCCAGGGCGAACACGGTGGTATTAGAAAGCGCGGTCCAGAAGAGCGGGTCCGCGAGAATCGCCTTGAAATTGTCGAGCCCCACGAACTTCGCGTTCCCCGCGCCGAACGTCTGCTGCCCCGCCAGCACCAGCGACTTCACCAGCGGGTAACCCGTGAACAACACAAAGAAAACCAGGAACGGCGCAAGAAACATCCACGGCGTCCGCGCCGGTGTCTTGTGCCCCGCGCGGACCGCGCGCGGGATCTGCCGTGCGGAAATGGTGCTCATCGCGCACCGCCGTTCAACGCAACGTCCCGCGATGGCTCGCCCCCCGCCACCGACCCCGCCTCGCCCGCCCGCAGGAACACGTTCCGCTCAATCTGCTCCCTTACCGAAGCCTCAGCCTCCTTCAAGTACACCCGAGCCTTCACTTCCAGCGACGCCACGTCCGTCTGCCCGTCCTTCTCCGCGCCGTCGAACAGTTTCACGAACGCGTCGAGCACCCGCGCCTTCGCAAAGTTGTTGTACGCCGATGAAGGCCGGGGCGGAACGTCCGGCGCCAGGTTGATGTACATCCGCCCGTGCGGCTGACCGCTGAAGTACGCGCTGGGCCGATCGAAGATCGGGTCCGACCAGAACGACCTCACCGGCGTGATGATCCCCCCAGCCTCGTAAAGTTTCCGCGCCATCGTCGGCGCGATGTACAGCTCCTTTGCGATCGACCACAGCTGCTCGAAATCCTCCGGCGACTTCACGGCCGTCTTGGGGATCCCGATCATCGTCCCGCCCCACACGCTCGTCCGCCGCCCGCCCTTCTCCCACGCCGGCAGCGGCATCAGCTTCATCTTCCCCTCAAGCTGCGGGATCTCGTGCTTCCACACGTCACCCATCCAGTCCGGCATCAGGCTGCACACCACGTACCCATCCAGCTTGAGCTTGTTCCCGCCCGCCTGAAAGTTCGGCGCATCACCGCAGATCCGGCCCGGACCCACGCCCCAGTTCACCAGCCTGGCCAGCACCTGCGCGTTGATCGCCGAGTCCACGCACACACGATCGTTCGCGTCAAAGAACCCGCCCCCGGCCTGCAGCAAAAACACCTCGAGGTGGTCGTCGTGCTGCTTCCACATGTTCAGCAAGTACCGGTCCGGCTTGCCGTCACCGTCACGGTCTGCCTGCAGCGGCTTCATGACCCGCGCGAAATCGCCACGTCTCGATCTGCGAAACATCGATCCCCGCCGCCTCGACCAGGTCCGCCCGGTACCCCAGCATCACCGGGTGGACATCGTGCGGCAGCCCGAAGATCCGCCCCCGGCTCGTCCACGGGCTGAACGACGGAGGATTGATCTGCTCCATCAGGCCTTCGGATTTCAACCGATCCGTGAGATCCACAAACCCCACCGCCTCCAGCGGGCCCGTGAACGCCCGGGCCGCGGACTTCCGCTCGGCTTCGATCAGATCCGCCGAGGGCAAGCCCGCCATGAACGCCGCGAGCATCCGCCGCTGCAACGGAACATCGCCGAGCAAACGCAGATCGATCTTGGGATCGCGCGTGCGATTCCACTCTTCGATCACCGGCTTGTAGATCAGGCTGTGCATGACCGCAAAGGTCCACATCACCCGCCCGTTGGGCTTGGGCACCGGCCAGGCCATCACCGCGACCGACGACAACGCCGCGATCAGCACGATCGCCCACGTCCCCGCCGAGAGCGCCGACGAACGCACAAACCCGCGCGCGGCACGCCGGCGTTGGTGTTCGGTCCGGTGAGAAGAAGTTTGGTACGTCACGCTTGGGAGTATCTCAGGAAAGAAACCTTCAGAATCCGGGCCAGAAAAAAGGCCGCCCGCCGGTTCAACGGCGGGCGGCCGCTTGAGGCTTCGCACGCTGATCTCCGGGCCTGGGAGCGTCCAGCCCGGAAATCCCCACGAATCAGCGGCCAAGCTCACAGGCCGCAACAAACGCTCAGGGACCGATCCCGATCACGGCTCCGAGAAAACACTTGTCACGCACGCTCCCCCGCGACCGGGGACCGGCTCCCGTCGGGCAGCACGCGGAACGGTTCGGCGGGCGGCCTGCTCGTGCTCTGATTGATCTCCAGGAACGTCGATCGCACCATCCTGAAACTCGGCGCGCCCTTGTCTTCGGTGACGACGCGGTGCGTGAGCCAGCGGGCCGCCTCGATGCCCAGCATCTGGGCGTCCTGGCAGACCGAGGTACACGCCGGGTATGTGTGCTTGCGGATGTCGCTGTCGTCAAAGCCCACGATCGACAGGTCGGTCGGGATGCGGATGCCCAGTTCCAAGCACCGACGCAGCGCACCGACCGTCGAGAGCGGGTCCGTGAACATCACCGCCGTGGGAGGGTTGGGCAGACTCATCAGGTGCGTGATCGCGCTCGCCCCGCCGTCGGCCATGCCGTTGGTCTGGATCATGAGCTGGGGCTCGGGCACCAGCCGCGCGTCGGCGAGCGCTTCCTTGAAGCCCTGCTCGCGATCGAGGTGGTCGGTGTCGGGCACACGGTGGATCGCCAGCGCGATCCGCTTGTGCCCCAAGTCGATCAGGTGCTGGGTGGCGCGACGGAAGTCGTCGCGCGAAGAGCACCAGATGAAGTTCACGTTCGGGTCCTCGAAATGGTCCGCCACGACAATCGACGGGAAGCCCTCGTCGGCGATCGCCTTGCAAATCCCCCGGGTCTGCTGCACCGTGCGCAGGATCGCGCCCCGCACGCCCTTGCGGTAGAAAAACTCAGAGAAAGATTCGCTCGGGCTCTTGTCACGCTGGACCGACAGGATCTTGACATCAAACCGGTGCTCGTTGAGCCCCCGCAGCACGCCCGACAGCAACGCCGACTCGAACGCGCCGTAGTCCGCCAGCACCACCTCGCCCGCGTACACCAGCCCGATCACCGTGGAGACCTGCCGACCGCCCCCCGGCGAGTACCCCGACTCGCTCGCGTCCTGCAGCACGCGCCGCCGGGTCTCGGGGTCCACGTGCGGGTGGTTGTTGAGCGCCCGCGAGACCGTCGCGACCGACACGCCCACACGCTTGGCAATTTTGCGAACGGAACTCATGGCAGACTCCCAACTCCCAAGGACCGCTCACTCCCGCCGTTTGGACGCCCATCTCGAACCATCTGACAGAAAAAGTGTAACAGTTTCAGATTCGTTTTCAGAATACCACACACAGGGCTGATGTCAAAGCTGAAATCATTGGATTTTGAGCTTCACGAGTCCTTCCGATAATCCAAAAATCTCGACCTCCACACCCAACCCCGGATCGTAAGCGATCCGAGCCCGGAGTGCCCAGCGGCCCTAACATTTCCCATGATTGTGGTACGGAACGCGATCCCCGCTGACGCGCCGTTGATCGCCCAAATCCGCCGCGGCACAATCCGGGACACCGTGGCACGCCTCGGCCTCTACACCCCCGAACAGATCGAGGCATGGTCGTCGAACTACGACGCGGACACGGTTTGCGGGTTTATCGCCGATGGGAACTTCCTGGTCGCCGAGTCAGACGGACGGGTGGTTGGCTACGGACGCCTGAAACTGGGCAACCGCGGGCCGCACGGATTGGTCGGCACCATCCGCGGGGTCTTCGTGGACAAGGACCATATCGGCCGTGGGATCGGCGGGCGGGTGCTGGACCACCTGCTGGAAATCGGCACCGCACTCGGCGTTGAAGTCTTCGAGCTGACCGCCACCCTCAATGCACATCATTTCTACGAACGGCACGGGTTCCGCGCCCTCGGACGGGTCATGCACCCCACCCCCAACGGCACCGAAATACCGGCGATCTTCATGCGGGCCGAACCCCGCACGCGCCCCCCTCGGGCATGACCCCGCCGGCGCAGAAAAACACCCCGAACCGCGAGGCTCGGGGTGTTCTCAGGGAAGTGGAGGCGACGAGACTCGAACTCGTGACCTCTTCCATGCCATGGAAGCGCTCTACCAAAACTGAGCTACGCCCCCTGAATCCAACCGCTCTTGTACCGCATTCGGACGAAACTCGAGAGCCCGGGAAGGGGTTCGTTCCCCCGCTCCCCGTGAACCAGCCACTCGCCCGACCGGGCCAGAATGGTAGAGGATCGACCCGGAGGGTCAAGCCGTTCATGCTCCCCCGGGATTTTCACGAAAGTCGGCCTCCGGGTCGGCCTCAGCCCGCAAGCACCCGGTCCGCGGCCTCAACCACGCCGGCCAGCCCGATCCGCTCGATCGAGCACCGCTCCGGTTGATCGTCCGCCACCTCCGATTCCGGCAGCGTCGGATCGGCCCGCAGGATCACCTCCGCCGCCCCGGCCCGGGTCGGGATCGTCGTCCAACGCGGGTCCGTCGGCCCGAACAACGACACCAGCGGCACCCCGAACGCCGCCGCCAGGTGCCGCGGACCGGTGTCGTTGGTCACCATCACCCGGCAGCGCCGCACCACGGCCTTGAGAGATCCCAGCGTGATTCCCAGATCAGAAAGGCGCACGACCGGCGCTTTGCACATCAACGCGATCTGCGCGACCAACTCCCGCTCTCCCGGTGAGCCGTTGATGAGCACCGTCATGCCATGATGCGATGAAAGATGATCCGCCAAGCCGGCGAACCGATCCGCCGGCCAACGCTTCGCCACGTTGTTCCCGCCGGGATTCAGGATCGCGCACGGCGTCCCCGGCGCGATCCCGGCCTTGGCAAACAGCTCGTCGGCGGCCGCCTCTTCCGCGGGAGTGGTCGTCAGTTCCATCGGTATCGACGCTGAACCGTGTTCCGCGGTGGCTTTTAGCAGGCCGCGCGGCTTGAAGAGAAGTTCCTCCGCGAGCGTGCGGTAATAGTCCACCGCCGGCACGATCGCCCATCGCCCATCTGCACGCTTGGCGGCCGCGAGCCGATCGGTGAGCAGCAGGCCGCGCGCGTCGCGGTCGTACCCGAGCCGGCGCGGGATGCCGGCGATCCGCACGATCAACGCGCTCGAAAAAGAATTGGCCAGCAGCAACGCCGTGTCGTACCGCCTCGGCCTGACCTTGGCGGCGATGAACTTGGGCCCCAGCACGCCCGTCGCGTGGGCCACATGAAGCTCGTCGAGAAGATCGGATCCGGCCAGCAGTTGGTCGATCCCGGGCCGCACCAGCCCGCCCACGAACACGCCGGGGAACGCGCGCCGGATCAGCCGCAGCGTCGGCGTCGCCATCACGGCGTCTCCCACCCACGAAGGCATCACCACCAACAGCCGGAGGATCTGGTCGGGGCGAGCACTCACGGCGTTTCACCCTCGCTCGGTTGTTCGTCCGGCCCCGCCCCCCACAGCGGCCCGGCGTCGAACTTGCCGACATACCACGCGTTGGTCAGCCGCATCAGCTCGGCCATGAACCCGACCGACTCGACCTGTCCGCAGTCGAGCGTCACCTGGATCGTGCGCTCGTCGGTCTGGATGTGGGTGATGGGAATCCCGACCCGCTCGGCGATGGCGTGGGCCGTGGCGACGACCGTGGCGCGGACCTTCCCCTCGGCCAGCGGCGTGCCGTGGGTGGCGGTCAGGCGGACGGTGGAGTGCTCCATCGAGAGACTTTAGGAGCGTGAATCCGTGAGCCCGGGCGCGCCGCCCAGGTCTTGAGTTGGTGCGAGGATGCGATCGGCCGCGCGAAGAAGATCCGGCAGCTGCTGCCCGGGTCCGATCCGCAGGCACCGCTCCGCCGCGATCCCCGCCGCGGTCCCGGCCTCAATATCGCGTGCCGCGTCGCCAACAAGCCACGACCGCGCAAGATCGATCCCGAGTTCGTCGCGTGCGGCCAGGATCATGCCGGGACCCGGCTTTCGCCACGGGTGCTCGCGGGCGTAAGGCTCGACGGTGCCGCGCGGGTGGTAAGGACAGAAATAAACAGCGTCGATGAGCCCGGGCAGCAACCCGCGCACCGCGTCGTTGACGCGTTCGACCCCGGCGACGCTGAGCCCGCCGCGCGCCACGACGCCCTGGTTGCTGATGATGACGAGCTTGAACCCCGCCGCGTGCAGGCGCGTGCAAGCGGCGAGAACGCCGGGCAGCAGGCGCACGAGGGCGGGGTCAATGATGTCGCCCGGCGCGGCGGGGGGCAACGGCGGCGGCAGCGAGTTGGCCTCGATGAGCGTGTCGTCACGGTCGAGAAAGACGGCGGGGTGCATTGCGGAGAGTGTACGGAATGAATGCAGCGCGCCGGGATGGTTCAGCACCCCGCCTCGAACGCGAGAACGAAAGCGTCAAAGTCATCGCCGGTCAAGAAACCATCCCGGTCAAAGTCGGCGCTGACGTTGCCAGCCTCGAAGTCCGCCACATAGAGATCGAAGTCGTCCCCGGTCAAGAAACCGTCGCAGTCAAAGTCGGCCGCGCACACGGCAAGAGTCGCTGGCGCGCTTTCTTTGAGCCCGCACACACTGGCCACGATGCACGCGTACCGGCCCGCGTCGGTCTGAGCAACTCCCGAAAGGCTCAGTTGTGCGGAGCGCGCTCCCGCGACGATCGCGCCCGATGGTTGCACGCCATCGGCAAGCACAAGGCCGTCGCGGGTCCAGGCGAACTCGGCGGGGAGGCCCGCGTTCGAGATCGCGGTCAGCGTGGCGTTGCCGCCGACGCACGTTGCTGCGGGAGTCTGCACGTTGACCTGCAGAGGCGTGCCCTTGAAGACCGAGATGTTGTTGATGACGTTCCAGCTCTCGTGGGCTTCCATGCCGAAGTAGAGGACAGGCATGGTAAGCGCAACGGCGACGGGCGCGATCGGCGTGTCCATAACTCGGCCCGAGGCGGTGGAGGTCGCGGGGTTGTACGTGAGTTCAACGTGCAGCCAACCGCTGTCGATGGTGCCGGCGATCGGCGCGGTCCCGGACGCGATGATCGTGTTGCCGTTGGCGCGAAGGCTCCAGTCGCCGCTCCCGTTGATCGACAGCCAGAGCACCCCGAAGGATTCAAAGTTGTTGAGCAGGGACGGGTCTGACGTGTATCCAAAGTACGTGGCGCTGGTGCTGCCCAGGCCTTGGACCACCTCGGCCGAGGCTGTAAAGGTCGTGGCGGGCGCGGTGAACGGGAGCACCGCCGCCGCGGGCGCTTCGCCGAACGCTGTGCCGTTGAACGGGTCCAGCGGATCGACCTCGGCGGGGTCGAGCGAAGTGCCCGCGAATGCCCAGGTTGGCACGCCCGGGACGTCGCTGGCGATCCAGCGCGTCCCATCGGCGGGCACCTGAGGCCAATAGTCCTTGAGCGTGTCGTGAATGTTCGCGTCGCGGAGCCGCCCGTTGTTTCCGTGCGGGCGAGGGCCCGGGCGGAAACTCTCGCGGATCAGAAGATCGCACTGGGCAGAACAGGTTGTCGCGGCGACGCTCGCCGTCGCAACGATCACGACCGTCCACGGCATCCGGCTGAGTCCAATCGAGAACATACATCGCTCCCTTCGGGTTTGGCGTTGGGAAATGATGACCACAACGCACTTTCATGGCGGGACTGGTTTTCCAATGCTCTTTTTTTCGTCAGGAGCAGGTAGAAGACCTGCTCCACCATCGACACGGACCGGCAAACTCAGCACCCCGCCTCGAACGCGGCCTGGAAGGCGTCGAAATCATCTCCGGTCACGAAGCCGTCGTGGTCAAAGTCCGCAGCGAGGCTCCCGGCCTCAAAGGCCGCGACGTACTGGTCGAAATCGTCGCCGGTCAGGAAACCATCACCGTCAAAGTCGGCAGCGCACGCGGGGAGTGTCGCGATCCAGCTCTGAGACCCGGAACCGACGACGGTGGCGGTGCCGACGATGGTGCGGCCGTCGGCGGAGATGCCGCGGGCCTCGGTGAGCGTCCAGCCGGGCGGTGGGTTGAGGATGGCTTGAAGATCCTGGATGCCCGTCTCGGCGCGCCAGATGATCGCGCGCAGGCTCGCCGACGTGCCGGTGTTGCTCGACCCCACGATCGTCGCGCCGTCGGCCGACACCGCGTAGGCGATGGTGTTGGTCGTCCCGATGATGGAGCCCAGGAGCTGCGGGCCCGACGAGCCGACCCAGCGGCACGCGATCATCGGCCCCGTGTCCCCGGTCTGGGTTGCGCCGACGATGACCGACCCGTCGGGCGTGATGGCGTTGCCCTCGCTGCGCAGGTTGAGGTTGCCGCCGAGGTACCCGATGTTCTGCATGCCCGTGGCCGCGGTCCAGCGGAAGGCCTGGACGGAGTTGAACGCGGTGCCGAAGGCCGCGAACCCGACGGCGATGGAGCCGTCGGCGGAAAGACCGCGGGCCTCGCTGCCGGGGATGGACGTGCCGGGAGTGTCGATGAACTTCTTGTTCCCGTTGGTCCAGACCGCGGCCCGCTCGGGCGCGCCGCGCCCGCTCACGATGTACCCGGCCCCGATGGTGCCGTCGGCGTTGAGAGCGAGCGTCCCCGAGCGCGTGTCGAGCACCTCCTCGCCCGTCGCGGCCGACCAGATGAACGCCTTCTGCTCGATGATGGTCGGCGCGTGGTACCCAGCGATCGCGAGTCCGTCGCCAGAGACGGCGAAGGCCGAGCTGATCAGGTCGAGCTGGCCCTCGAACACGGTGTGCATCCCGCCGGCCTGGGTCCATCGGTAGGCGTGGGTCGCGCCCGCCGCGTCGTACCCGAACCCGACCACCACCGACCCATCGGCCGAGACACCCTTCGCGGAGCTGACCAGCAGCCCGCCGGGAAGGCTTCCCCGAGAGTGAAACGAGCTTTGCGCAAGCGATTGGGAAGACCCGATCGCGATCCCCGCCACGACAAGGAGCGATTCGACCCGCGAGGCCGAGTTCGAGAAGTGCTGGCGTGCCATGTCCGAGTCTCCCAAGAGGAGCGTGCGGAGGCGGCGTCACCGCCCCAACGAGAGCGGCGGCCCACCGTCCGTCCTTGTGACATGCGCGAAAACCGGGTGGGAACTGGCAGGATTCTCCGAAATATCGGGTGCGTTGCGGTGCAGCCGACTAGCGGGCGTTGCCGTGCGAGGGAATCCCGAAGTCAGCACCCGGCCTCGAAGGCCGCGACGAAACCGTCGAAGTCGTCGCCGGTGACGAAGCCGTTGCCGTCGAAGTCGGCGGCGATGTTCCCGGCGGTGAAGGCATCGACGTAGAGATCGAAATCTTCGCCGGTGACGAAGCCGTCGTGGTTGAAGTCGGAGGGGCAAAGCGGAGGCCAGACCTGCTGGCCGGTGTAGAAGTCCGCGACCACAAACCCGCTCACGGGCACACCGGAGGACGTGACGACGACATTGGTGAGTTCATACTCAACCTCAGCGCTGCTGGTACAGCCACCCCCACAACTGCTGTTGCCACCGCTTTCGACCGAAAGAGCGACCGCATAGTCCATCGGTGCAC
>JBGAOD010000063.1:0-21353 GCA_044221955.1 Phycisphaerales bacterium
GACCATCGTCGATCGGTTCCGCACGGCTCTTGGTGGGAAGTAAACCTGTAGAGATCCAGCTTTGATAAGACACGGACCCCGCGATGCACGAGCATCGCGGGGTCCGTTTCGTTTGGTCGGTCTAAACTCGAAACCCGTTCATTTCTTCACCGGCACTCCGGCCTCGTCGAGCTCGATCGGCTCGGGGAGTTTCAGATCTTTCATCTGCGCAAGGATCGTTTTTTTGTCGCCAACGAGCACGAGCACGCCTGAATCGAGTGCCAGGGCCGTGCGGCCCATCGCGTTGATCTCGCGTGCGGTCGTCTTCTCGACGGCGGCGAGATCTTGCGCGATGGCTTCGAAGGGTCGGCCGTTGCGGGTCAATTCACCGGCGACGCCGAGGATGCCGCGGAGGCCTTCGAAGGATTGGATGACCTCGGTGCGGAGTGTCTGCCGGGCCTTGGTGACTTCCGCGTCGGTCACATCGCCGCCCGTTTGTGCGCGCAGGCGGTTGAACTCGGCCATGAACTCGCGGAGGGCGGCGCCGGTCGTGTCGGTCTTGACGCTGGCCGATGCCATGAAGTAGCCGGTGTTGGGGCCTTGGACGAAGGCCGAGCGCGCGCCGTATGTGAAGCCGTTGCGCTCACGGAGGTTCTGGTTGAGCCGGCTGGTGAAGGAACCGCCGAGCATGGTGTTCAGCACGTCGTAGGCCGGTCGGCTGGGGTCGGCGTACTTGGGTGCGGGGGCCATGAACCGGATGACGGTCTGCACGGCTCCGGGACGATCGACAAGGAGCACTCGCATGCCGGGCTTCTCAGGAGCTTTGGCGGTGAGGTCGCGTTTTTCGACGGTCTTCGCGGTGCCGCCGGAAGACCAGTCGCCGAGCACTTTGTCGAGCGAGGCCTTGGCGTCGGGGGCCGAGATATCTCCGGCGATGAAGATCGTGGCGAACTCGGGGTGGAGGAGCGTGGCGTGCGCACGCTTGATGTCGTCGAGCACGATCGGCTCGACGGTCTGGACCGTGCCTTCCATGGACCAGCCGTAGGGGTTAGTCTCGCCGAAGAGCGAGCGGAGACCGACGCGCGACGCGACGATCGTGGGCTGCTCGTCCTGCTGCTTGAGGTCTTCGAGATGGAGGCGTTTGACGCGCTCGAAGTCGGACGCTTGCAAACGCGGCCGGCGGATCATCTCGGCCGCGAGGGCCGCGGTCTTGTCGAAGTTGCGGCGGAGGACTTGCATCGAGATATTTACGACCTCCTGATCGGCGCTCGCGCCAAGCGTTGCGCCGAGTCCTTGCACGGTGGAACTGAACGCGAGCGAGTCGAGGTCGCCCGCGCCCTCTTCGAGCATGTCGGCGTTGAGCCGGACCAAGCCCGCCTTGGAGGGCTCGTTGAGCGGTTGGCCGGGTTGGAACTGGATGGACAGAGCGACCAGTGGGAGCTCGGGCTTGTTCCAGAGCATGACCGGCACGCCGTTGGCGAGCTTGAACGTCTCGGGTTTGGTGGGCGTGAACGAGCCCTGCGCCAGGTCGGCGGGGCGCTGGTCGCGGCCTGACTTGGATTTCTCGGGCTTCTCGGGGAGGACGCGGATGATGCCGCGGGCGTTGGGGTCGAGGATCTTCGCGGCCCAGGTGCGCACGGCCGCAGGGGTCGCGTTGCGGTAGCGGTCCAGGTCTCGCTTGAACGAGTTGGGCTCGTTGAAGAAGTACTCGTACTCGTTCAACTGATCGGCGACCGAGAGCACGCTACCGAGGCGACGGAGCTTGGAGAGTTCGTAGGCGGTCTTGCGTTCGTCGAGTTCACCGGCCGTCGGGCCTTCTTTGGCGAACTTGGTCAGTTCCTCGTCAACGATCTTCTCAACCTTGTTAAGATCGGCCTCGGGCGTGGTGACGACCGTGATCTGGAACATCGAACCCAGCCCTGCGGAGTTCTGCCCGGCGGAGACTTCGGTGGCGAGTTTTTCGTCGAAGACGAGGCGTTTGTAGAGCCGGCTGTCCTTGCCGGATGAGAGGACCGCTCCCGCGAGGTCGAGCTCCGCATCGCCCTCGCCGAACTGGGCGGGGCTGTGCCAGGCCATGAGGATCATGGGCAGTTGGACCTTGTCGAGCATGGTGACGCGGACCGGTTTGTCGAGCTTGACGGGATCGGCCTGACGGCGCTGCACGGGCGCGCCCGCGGCGATGGTGCCGAAAAGGCTCTGGATCAACGGCTTGATCTCGGCGGACTTGAAGTCACCTGCCACGACGAGCGAGGCGTTGCTCGGCACGTAGAACTGGCTGAAGAAGTCCTTGACGTTCTCGGCGGTGGCGGCTTCGAGGTCCTCGTGCAGGCCGTAGACGTTCCAGTGGTAGGGGTGCCCGAGCGGGTACATGTAGCGGTTGAGGTACTCGTTGGCCTTGCCGTAGGGCGTGTTCTCGACCTGCTGGCGGATCTCGTTGCGGACGACGTCCTGCTGCTTTTTGAGTTTCTCGGTGGTCATGGTCCGGCCGAGGTCTTCGAGGCGATCGGCATCGAGCCAGAGCAGCGTGGGCAGGAGCGAGGACGGTCCGGAGGAGAAGTAGTTGGTGCGGTCGAGAGAGGTGGAGGCGTTGTTGGACCCGCCACCGGTTTCCATAATGACATCGAAATCGCTGCCGGGAACTCGCTCGGTCCCCATGAACATCAGGTGCTCGAAAAGGTGCGCGAACCCGGAGCGGCCCGGGGGCTCCTCGCGTGCCCCGACCTTGTACCAGGTGTTGACGGCGACGACGGGCAGGCTGTGGTCCTCGTGGAGGATGACGGTCATGCCGTTGTCGAGCTTGTACTTTTCGTACCTGAACTCCTGGGACCGGGCGCGGGGCGCGAGTGCGAGAAAGAGGGCCAGAGCAGCGACGATCGCGACGGCGCGGGAGGCGTGTTTGACGGCGTGCGTGAGCATGGTGTGTTCCACAGTGAGAGAGTGAGATGCTGAATGTGAACGCCGAGCCGGAACAAGGAGCCGGTTCGTCAAGTTCGGTGGTCGGGGGGGCGTCGTCCTGGAGCGCCGGAGGGGAGAGGATAGTCGAGCATCGCTCGGATGTGAACGGGGAAAATGAGATCGAAAGGCCTTCCGACATCGAGCGGAATACTGTGCCCTCCCGCCCGGAAGCACCTGACCGAGCTGTTGTTCACGCAAGGAGATATCCATGCCGACCGAAACCCAGATTGTCCTCCCCGCCGACACAAACCAGGCCTTGGGGATCGCTCAGTTCGCGATCGATTTCATGTCGAACACACCCGGCAAGCGCGGCGAGCCGGACGCGGCGGTGATCGAGCGCACGAACATGTTCCACACCGACGCCGTGCTGTGCGGGATTTCGGCCATCGCGCTGGGAACGAACTCGCCGGTGGTGCTGCGGCACGAGGCGATGCAGTACGCGGTTGCGCCAGCGGGGTCGGGCTCACTCTCGGGGCTCGGCAAGGCAAAGAAGCACGGAGCGCCGGTGTTCGGGTCGAAGTCCGACGTGGCGGTCGAGAAGGCGATCTGCGCGAACTGTGCCGCGGTGCGCGAGTGGGACAGCAACGGGACCAACTTTGGATACAGCCTCGATCGCCCGCACCACCGCGCGGGCGAGTTCGGGCACAACGACTTCTATTCGGTTCCCGTCGCGGCGGCGCAGATGGCGGGGCTCAGCGGCGAGGCGGCGCTCAAGGGGATGATCCTGCTCGACGAGATCCGCGGGCGTTTGGCCGAGGTGTTCAGCCTGAAGACGTACAAGATCGATCACGTTGTCCACGGCGCGATCGCGTCGGCGGCGGTGTTCGGGGCGATGATCGGCGCGACCGCGGCCCAGATCGAGTCGGCGATCGGCATGTTCGTGGCGCACCACATCCCGTTCCGCGCGATCCGGGCCGGGCACCAGTTGTCGGACAGCAAAGGCGCGAGCGCGGCCATCTCGACGGAGGCGGCGATCGCGTGCGTGAAGCGGAGCATGGCCGGGTTCATCGGTCCCAAGGACATCTTCCGCAACCCCGAGGCGATCTTCCGGATCTTCGAGGGACCGGGGCAGATGTTCCAGAAGGTGGGATCGACCAAGGCCAACACTGAGAAGAAGCACGCCTCGCCGTTTGATCTGGTGCTGAGCCGGGCCGGGTCGGACTTCACCGTGATGGGGATGCACTTCAAGCTCGGCCTCTACGAGCACCAGTCGGCGGGTGCCCTCCAGGGGCTGATTGACCTTCTGAACAAGCGGCCCGAGCTGCTCGACGATCAGTCGGGCGACTGCATCAGCAAGATCGTCGTCAAGGCCTACGAACCGGCGTTCGGGATCATCGGCGACCCGCACAAGCGCGATCCGCACACGCGGCAGTCGGCGGATCACTCGATGCTCTACCTGGTCTGCACGAAGCTGCGCAAGGCGCTCGAGATGCGGCACGCAAACCCAAAGCTCAAGCCCGGCTTCCAGTGGGGGTTCAAGGAGCTGATGCTGATGCCGCACGATTTCGACAAGGGTGCGCTCCATCACGACCTGACGCGATCGCTGATGCAGAAGATGACGTTCGAGTGGGGCGGGCCGGAGTACGACGCGCGGTACCCCGACGGCATCCCGACTTCGATGGTGATCACCGACGAGCAGGGCGAGACATTCGATTCCGGGCTGGTGATGTACCCCGGCGGTCACGCTCGGAACACCACGGCCGACCTGAAGGGGATCCTGGCGCACAAGTGGGAGGGGTTGGGGCGCATCGCGGTGGCGGACCCGAAGGCGCTTGTTAAGCAACTCTCGTCGGTTGAGAAGAAGAACGCGGCCTCCGTGGCGTCGATGTACCACTTCGATCTTCTCGATCACGGGTCGTTTGAGTAGCCCGGCGGACGATTCTCCGGCGTCGCTCGTGGGACGCGTCGCGTTGGTTGAACAACTTGGTCCGCCTCCCCGCGACTACAAATCGCGTGACACATGCTTGGCGCGGCGGTGGGCTGCGGTGGCGACACCGGCGAGCCCGACAAGCCCCATGAGGACGCCGCTGGGCAGCGGGACGGTCTGGGGTTGATTTCCGTTGTTGTCATCGCACGACGAGCCTCGGGTGGATGACCCGTTGGGGCCGGGTCCGAGGAGCAGCTTGGAGAAGTTGCCGGGCCAATTGGCCGAGGTGGCTGGATCGGGGATGAAGTTCCCGATGCCGGGAGCTGGCGATGCTGGCGTCGGGATATTCCGCTGGTGAAGGGCGGGGACACGCATGGCCGAGAGGGCGGGTCCGGGGCGGGCCGAGGCTGAGTGTGCAAAGAAGGCTGCCGCGGAGATGACGCACGCGATGTACTTCATGATCTTCTCTCACTTGTTTGATTGGTTCTGGAAGGGTGGCGGGAAGCTGCCCCCGCGAGTGAAGTATGCACCGTGTCGGCGCGATCGCAACGCGCCGCGGCGGGTCGAAATCGAAGTCGGCCCGCAGGCGCGGAACAGGTTGCCCCAAGGAAAGTGCGCGGCGAATCGCGGGGACTCTTTTCGGTCTAGCCGCGCTCCGAGAAGTGATTGGTTGGCGGCCGACCGGCGCGTGCTCGCGCGTCAAAGCGAGCCGCGGAGGGCTTCGTCGATGTCCGGGAACCATCGCCTGGCTCGGGCGGCGTCGAAGGCTGGGGGGAGCGGGGTGGTGTCGCGGTGCTCGATCAGGTACCCGACCACGGCCTCGATGACCTTGGACGGTGCCAGCCGTCCGCCGCACCAGTGCTCGTGGTCAACCCAGGCCATGGTGACGGTGTGCTGGGTCTGGCGGCCGTCGTCGTGGTTGACCTGGACGGTGTAGGACCAGCCTCGCTGGGCTTCTTGTTCGGTTTGGACGACGATCGCTGCCACCTGAGAGCGGACCTCCTGTAGAAGTTCAGGTACCATTCGGTTGCCCAGGTTGCCAGCTTGAGGGGGAGTGGGGCCGAGAACGGGAATTGTCCGAGAACGGGGATACCGCCGCATGACGTTCCTTTTGGAAACCATACGCCTGGGGCTGAGCAATCTGAAGCTGCACCTGTTGCGGTCGATCCTGACGGCGCTCGGGATCATTCTCGGCGTGGCGGCGGTGATCATCATGGTCAGCCTGGGCGAAGGGACCAAACGGGAGGCGCTGGCGCGGATCGAACGGCTCGGGGCGCGGAACATCATCATCCGCTCGCAGAAACCCCCGGAATCGACAGACCAGAACCAGCAGAACAAGCAGCAGCAGCAGGGGAGCTTTATCGCACGGTACGGCATCACGCGCGAAGACCTCGGGGTGCTGAAGGAGAACTTCCCGGACGCGGACAACATTGTTCCGCTGAAAGAGGTCGGAGCCCGCATCCTGCGCGGCGAGCGGAAGCTGACCAGCCAGGCGTTCGGAACGACGCCGGAGCTGCCAAACGTGGCGAACTTCAAGATTTCCAAGGGCGGGCGGTACCTGACGCCGGTGGACATGGAGAACAAGTCGATGGTGGCGGTGGTCGGGTCGCAGATCGGCAAGATTTTCTTTCCGCTGGAAGACCCGGTGGGGCAGACGTTCCGCATCGACGAGCAGGTGTTCACGGTTGTGGGCGTGATGGAACCGATCGGGCTGGCGGGCGGTGCTGGCGCGGCCTTGGTCGGGCGCGATCTCAATCTGGACGTCCACATCCCACTGACTACCGCGCGGAATGTCTTTGATGACACGGTCATGCGGTTCCAGACGGGCTCTCGACAGATCACCGAGGTCCAACTGTCGGAGATCTACGTATCATCACCGGACCGCGATCGCGTGCTGCTGGACGCTAAGCGGATCGACCGGATCATGAAAGCGCGGCACACGGCCCAGCCGGATTTCTCGATTTTTGTTCCCTATGAGCTTCTGGAGACGGCGCGGAAGCAGGCGTTGACATTCAACATCGTTTTCGGCGCAGTGGCGGGGATCTCGCTGCTCGTGGGCGGCATCGGGATCATGAACATCATGCTCGCGACGGTGACAGAACGGACGCGAGAGATCGGTATCCGGCGCGCGATCGGGGCCACGCGGCGGCACATTTTATGGCAGTTCCTGGTGGAGACGGGCGTGCTGTCGGCGATCGGCGGTCTAGCGGGCGTGGCGATCGGGGTCGGCGGGAGCGTGCTGCTGGGATGGGTGGTGCCCAAGCTGCCCAAGGCGCCGTACATCGGCAAGTTCTTCGATGCGACGTTGACGCTGCCGACGCACGTCGCGGCGTGGTCGATCTTCGTAGCGTTCGGAGTGGCGGCGGCGACTGGGCTGGTCTTCGGGATATACCCGGCCCGCAAGGCGGCCAAGCAGGACCCGATCGTGGCATTGCGGCACGATTAGGCCAGATTGGTAGATCGGCTCTCGGAGCCGATTCTTCTCCGATCGGTGGATGCGCAAGCTAATGAGAGAACGAAGCGACGGCTCGGAGAGCCGTTGCTACCTAAGACAGCTTCTAGGCGCGCAACGGGCCGCCGAGGCTGTAGCGTGTGGCCGGGAAGTACTGGTCGTAGAAGACCGTGTCGGGCATCGGGTCGTCGCTGAAGCGCGGGACCTGGCGGAATCCGAGGCCTTCGCAGATGGTCAGCGCGGCGTGCATGCACGAGGACGCCTCGAAGCGCATGGCGCGGTAGCCCATGGCACGGCAGCGGTTCACAACGGTGGTCGCGAGCAGACGCCCGATGCCGCGCCGCTGGTGGGAAGGGCGAACGTAGAGCCGCCGGAGTTCGGCGACGCTGTCGGTCACGGCGCGGAGGGCGGCGCACCCGACGATCGTGTTGCCGTCGGCGGCCAGCAGGATCACGCCGTGCGGCGTCTCGTAAGGGACGGGCAGGGTGTCGAGTTCCTGCTCGAAGCCCTGGTAATGCAGGCTGTAGCTAAGGCTCGCGGCGTACTCGCGGAAGATGTCGCGGACTTCGTGCATCTGGTGGCGTTCGGTCGGTTCGAGGAGACGAATCGGCGTGTGCTTGTGGTCGCACGCTGGGTTGCCAGCAAGAACATGAGACATCTCGGCAAGCTTGTTCATTGCGTCTCTCCTCTTGAATTCTCATCACGAACCACGGTCGCTTCGCCTTTGGATCGGTTACTTCAGCGATTTCAGGAATCGCTCCCAGCGGGGCATGTACGAGTTGTTGGGATCGACCGACAACGCGATCGTTGAGGCTCGGCCCACGATGTTGGCGCGGGGGACGAGGCCGAAGTAGCGCGAGTCGGCGCTGTTGTCGCGGTTGTCGCCCATGACGAAGTACTGGCCTTTGGGGATGACGAGCGGGTCGATGGTGCGGCGGGCCATGGTGTTCGCCGGCGTTTCTTTGACGGCGTGGGCGTGGCCTTCGAGTGCCTCGGTGAGCAGACGGGTTTGTGACTCGGTCTGTTCGACGGGGCTGGCGGTGTACGCGATGGGCTGGCCGTTGAGCACGAGGTGGTTGTTGGACATGGAGATCGTGTCGCCGGGCCCAGCGATGACGCGCTTGACGAGGCGTGTGCCGTCGGAGGGCGAGAAGAGGATGACGACATCCCCGCTGGCGGGGCCGTCCCATTGGGTGATCCAGCGTTTGGTGAAGGGCAGTCGGAGCCCGAAGGCGAGCTTGTTCACAAAGAGGCGGTCGCCGGGGAGAATGGTTGGTTCCATCGAGCCCGTGGGGACATCGTTCCAGTCGGCGATGGCCGAGCGGAAGGGCGCGACGATCGCGGCCACGATGGTCAGGGGGAGCACCCACTCCTTGGCGAACTTGCGCCAGCGGGTGACAGGCTTTGCCGGGCTGGTGGCGTCGGCCAACGGCGTGGTGCCGGGCTGTGAAGGCTGGCTTGCCGCAGCGGAGGGATTGGTGTTGGAGGTGTTGTTGTCCATGTCTTTGATTCTTTGGGAAGACCGAAGGGTCGCTGTTTCTTGATCACGCACGACGCGGAATCGTCCCACGCTGGCGCGTGGGGTCCGATGATGAACGCTCGGACTCGTTCCTACGACAAGTATGCCCCACGGTTCGGGGAAGGCGAGGCACTCGGCGGAAAGGCCCGGCGAGGGAACGTCTATGCCGGGTCTACCGGGGCTTTGGGGCAGGGTCCGTGAATATCACGGCGTGGGGGTCGTTGTCCTACGGTTTTCTTATGACGACTGCGACGACGTACTCGTGGAAGCTGCTGCGGGCCGGGAACTTTCGGCTCGATGGCGGGTCGATGTTCGGGCTGATCCCGAGGTCGGTTTGGTCGCGCGCGGCCGTGCCCGACGAGCGGGGACGCGTCGGCGTGCAGCACAACTGCCTGCTGCTCGAACGCGCGACCGGGAGCGATGGTCCCAAGCTTGTGCTGATCGAGGTCGGCACAGGGGACAAGCTCGATGCCAAGAGCCGGGAGATTTTTTCGTTGGAGGATCGGACGATTCTTGACGCGTTGCACGAGGCGAACTGCAAGGCCGAGGACGTCGGGGCGATCGTGACGACGCACCTGCACTTTGACCACTCGGGCGCTCTCACGAGGCTGGCGAAACCGGGCGAGAAGCCGGACTGGCACGGGGCGGCGTCGTCGATGGCCGGCGGCTCGCGCGAGCACGGCGTGAAGGTCACGTTCCCCAACGCCCCGATCTACACGCAGTTGCGCGAGTGGGACGATGCGCTGGCCAACAAGAGCGTGATGACGCGGACGTATTTCAAGGACCACCTTGAGCCGATCCGCGAGCGGGTGAAGCTGGTGGATTCGCCGCGTCCGTTTCCGACGGGGTACGCGGCGGGGCGAGAGGAACGGCCGCTGACGCCGATCTACAACCGGCCGACGCCGCTTCCGGGCGTTCCGGGAGTGTCGGTGTTTTTGACGCCGGGCCACACCTGGGGGCAGCAGGCGATCCTGTTCAAGGACACGCGCGGGCGGACGGTGGTGTTCACGCCGGACGTGCTGCCGACGGTGAACCACGTTGGGGCCGCATACAGCCTGGGGTACGACGTGGAGCCGTACACGAGCATGATCTCGAGGCACTGGTTCCTGGAAGAGGCGGTGCTCAACGACTGGCTGCTGGTGCTGGACCACGAGGCGGGGAACCCGTGCCAGCGTGTGCGGCGGGGACCGACCGGGTGGTACACCCTGGAGGCGGAAGGTTGAATAGTGAAGGGTGTTTTCTTCACGAAATCCTGCCCAGATTTCGGCTCGTTCGGCGGCGCGCTGGCGTGTACGATTCTTCTCCCCGGCATCGCCTGTGAATACCTCAACACCCGCCAACCCCGACACGCTCCCGGAGACGAACTCTCAGACGCGCTCTGAGACAGAGAGCCCTTCGGTGGACAGATCGCCCGCAGTGGCCGCAAGACCCGAACCCCTCCCCCCGCAAGAGCCCATGCCAGCGCCAATCCGCACGACAACCCCGGTCGCGATCTCGCCCTCGGCCGGCGCGGTGATGGGCAAGCCGTCGCTGATGGACCGCGCGGACATGTTCGTGAGCCGGCTGTCGGCCCGGAACAATTTCTGGCAGCGCGTCTGCTCGCTCATCTGGATGCCATACGCGTTCAAGAGCGGGATCAAGATGAAGCGGGTGAACGAGAACACGTTCGCGGCCGTGCTGCCCTTCCGGCGATTCAACCGCAACTGGTACAACGCGATGGCGGGCGCGGCGTTGCTTGGCAACAGCGAGATCGCCGGCGGGATGTATGTTTTTTCGGCGGCGGGCGCGGCGTACACGGTGGTGTGCAAGAGTTTGGAGTACAAGTTCATGCGGCCTTGCTTCGGCCCAGCGGTCTACAAGATCACGCCGCGCGAGGATCTGCAGGCGCTGATCGCGGCGGGCACGGAGTTCAACGTGACGCTGGACATGGAGATCGTGCAGCAGTCGCTGATCCCCGAGCCGATCCGGCCGGGGGCGGAGGCGGTTTTGCCCAAGGCCGTGGGCGAGCGCGTGGCGGGGAAAGAGAAGCGCGTGGGGCGGTGCGTGGCGACGTTCCACGTGACGCCTAAGGCCCATCAGCAGGCGCGAGGACGGAAGGTCCGGTAGCGTCGATCGGCAGTTCTGAATCTACCCCATCTCGTGGCACAGGCGTCCCGCCTGTGTCTTCTCGTCCTCTGCCTTTCCCTTCCGCTTCCCTTTTTTTCTTCTCCCCACCCAGCTTCGTACACTGCCGCCTTGCTCGAAGCCTCACCCAACCTCAAACGCTGGCTCCAGATCCTCGGCTGGGCGTGCTACCTCGCGTGCTCGTGGACGTGGTGCATCGGGATGTTCCTGCCGGTGCTGCTGGTGCGCGACTACGGCGTGTGGGGGTTCGTGGTGTTCGCGGTGCCGAATGTGGTCGGGGCGGCGGCGATGGGGTGGGTGCTGAGGAAGCCGGGGGCGAGCCGCGAGCTAGGCAGCCATCATCTCCCTGTCCTCCGACTTTTCTCGGTAGTAACCGTTGCTTTCCAGACCTTCTTCCTCTGGTGGTTCTTGCGCCCGTTTGTTTCGGCGCACCTCCCGGGTCAGTTCCACAGATATGTACCGTTGGACATTCCTTCGCCTGGGTGGTCGATTTGGGTATGGCTTGTCATGTTCGGCTCAATTCCCTTGATTGCGGCGGCGTACCTTGAGCCCGCTCGTGATGGAAAACGCGGCCTGCTGCTTCGTTACGGCACCATTGCCGTCTTCTTCCTTTGGCTTTTCTCCGCGTGGACAGGATTTCTCGGGATCACCAGCGGAAATCTCGCCGTCGAATACACGCCGTTCTCTCAGGAGCCCGTTGGATTGATGCTACTCGCCCCAGTGATAGTGTTCGGCTTTCTGCTATGTCCCTATTGCGATCTCACCTTTCATCGCGCACGCCAAGCACTTTCTGAGCCTCAAGGCACTCGGAGCTTCGTGATTGGATTCGGATTGTTTTTCCTAGCCATGATCCTGATGACTCTTGGCTACGCCCATTTGTTCCTATCCGAGTTGCCGATCGAGACAGTACTACGAACCATCGGTCCGTTCGGAGGGTGGCTGGTCGCTCACATCGGTCTTCAACTTCTATTCACGATATGGGTTCACTCGCTTGAACTTTTCGTAGACCAACAGCGCGGACCAGCGAAGACCCGGCTAAAGGGTTCACGCGCTATTGGGAAGTTGGTTCTGTTGCTCTCGCTGTTCTTTTTTTTGCCGATCGCTTGCCGGACTCTCGGGGAGCATTTTGATGGATACGCGGGACTGACGACAAACGAGATCATCTACCGCCTCTTCATGTCCTTCTACGGCCTCGTTTTCCCCGCCTACGTCTGGCTCTGCATGATCCCGACCTGGCGCGATCCTCTGAAACCCACAAAGCGGCACATCGCCGTCTGGCTCGGCGCGTGTGCGCTGGCCGCGCCGTGCTATTGGATGGGGTTCATCGAGCGAGTCGAGTGGTGGCTCATTCCCGGCCTTGCGGTGGTGGTGCTGGCGCGGCTGTTGATCCCGCCAGCTTCGCGTGGATCGACGCCTCCACCTGCTGAGCCGTCGCCCGCACTTGTTCCGGTTCATTCCGGTCCGCCTGAATTGAGCGCAGCCGCGACGCCAGAGCGGTGAGTTGATCCGGCGGCAGCGTGTTGGCGGCCACGATCATTGCGTTGCGTTTCATCATCGCCAGCGTGGCACGTTTCATCGGCGAGCCGTCGAACTCGCGCTGACGGTCGGCCTCGATCCATCCGAGGATCGATTGTGAGTCGAACGAGCGGCGCGCGGGCGCGTAGGCCGGGTTCGGCGTGCCGATGTCGGTACCCGCGGGCCGTGCAGAGTTGTGCGGGCAGACGTCCTGGCAGATGTCGCATCCGTAGATCCAATCGCCGATCGCGGCGTGGAACTCCGGCGCGATCGGCTTCTCGCGCTCGATCGTCAGATAGCTGATGCATCGCGAGGCGTCGACCGAGTACGGCGTGATCGCGCGCGTCGGGCAGGCGTCGATGCAGCGGGTGCAGGTGCCGCAGGCGTCGGCGATACGGCTTTGCTCGTCGGGCGGGTCGAGTTCGAGCGTGGTGAGCACGCCGCCGAGGACGAAGTTGCTCCCGAGGCGCGGGTGGATGAGCATCGTGTTCTTGCCGACCCACCCGAGGCCCGCGTGCTCGGCGTGCTCCCGCTCGAAGATGGGGACGGTGTCGGTGAAGCTCTTGAACTGCGCGCCCCTGAAGCGTTCGCGGAGCGCGTCGCTCAGGGCGTAGAGGCGCTTCTTGACGGTCGGGTGATAGTCCGCGCCCTGAGCGTATCGAGCGATTCGGCCGTGCCCGGGCGGGAGGGGCGCGGTGTTGTGGTTGCCGCGATTTTCGTACAGGTCCGCGACCAAGATGATGGACTTCAGGCCGGGCTGGATGCGCGAGGGGTCGAGGCGCAGCGCGAGGTCGCGGACGAGGTAGTCCATGGTGCCGCACTTGTCGGCGGCGATCCATGCGGCGATGTGGTCAGCCCAGCGGGTTGGATGGACGCGCGTGACACCGGCCTCGGCGAAGCCGAGTTCGCGGCAGTGGGTGATGGCTTGGCGGGCGAGTTCTTGAGAAATGGAACCCTCCCCTGCTTCTCACTCGGCGAGGGATTCTTCCGAAGAGCTCAGACGCGCTGCGCGGGGCGCGGCTTGCGGGCGGGCTCGGCCGCGCCGAGGCGCTCGTACATGAACTTCATCGAGGTCTTTAGGATTTCGAGCGCGTCGGGCAACTGCACTGGTTTCAGGCCGGGCTTACGCACGCCCTGGACCGGGGTGGGCGGGAGCATGTCCAGCCATGCGCGGTCGTACTCATAGATGAGGTACCCGCGGAAGCCCGAAGCGGAGAGGGCGGCGATGGAGCCCGCGGCATCGTGGTCGCCGCTGCCGAGCGCGCAGGGCCGGCCATCTTTGAGGTCTTTGATCTTCGCGACGAGCAAACGATCGCCGAGCACGTTGAGCCCGTTCTCGATCGTCTCTCCCGCGGCCTTGGCGACGGTGACGTTGTACGCCACGCCCAACAGCGGATCAGCAACCAGGTCGAGGAGTTCGGAGAGGGCTGCGGCGGTGGAGAACGATCCGCCGTTCTCGATGACGAGACGGACGCCCTTGTTGCGGCAGTGATCGACTGCCTTGGAGAGACGGTCGATGATCCGGCCGTTGGCGTTGGCGCGGTTCTCGCTGCCGTGATACTCAAAGCCGAAAACTCGGACAAAGGGGCACTCGATGGCCTGAGCGAGGTCGATGGCGCTCTTGGCCTCGCGCACGCTGCGCTCGGTGTCGGAGATCACCGTTCCGATGACGGGCGGAAAGATTGTTTCGTCGAAGGCGACGCTGGTGGCAAGGCAGCAGGGCGCGACTCCAGCCCAGCCGAAGAGCATGCGGAGCTTTTCCGACGAGATGAGGGCAGGGTCGCTGGCGAACTCAGTGGAGCCTGAGCCGAAGGTGCGGAGTTCGACGCCCATCGCGCCGACGTGCTCGGCCGACTCGGCGACACGGTCCAAGGTCCAATCGGGGCACGCGACCGTGCTGAATGCGGGCTTCATGCGAGGTTCCCTACAGAGTCCGAACGATGGGTCGATCAATTTCCGAACCGTTGGTGCTCGGCGACGTATTCTCGGGCGGGGTTGCCTTCGAGCCATTCGCACCGCGCTCCATGTTCAGATGGTAGAAGAAGTACGCTCCCCGTCAAACGCCGCACGCTCGCTGGATTGGGAGGCTTCTTTGGGTTATCCGGGAAGGCGGGGTCGGTACCGGACCGAGGATAGAGATCTTGAGACTGGCGGTGACCTACCGCAACGATCAGGCCGAAGGATTCCTGGGTGTTTCGACCGCGAACTGCGCCCAGTGGGCTCGGTGCGGGCTTCTAGGGGCAAAGGGTTGAGGACGATGCTCATCTTCCGCACGATGCGCGCTCAGCAGACACCGAGTTCAAGCCCGATCCCCGGAATCTGCTTGGCCGATTCGGGCGTGGGCAGGACGGTTTGCTCCCGCGCAGCCTGTCGCATCCTGACCCTAGGCGTTGTGGCCTGGTCGCTGGGGAGCGTGTCCGGTTGCTCGACCTCCGCTGAGGACGAGTACTACAGGATCAGAGGAATCGTGATTGTTGCGGAACCCGGCGACGGAGCAACGCTGACCTCGATCGGTCCAGCCGGATCCTTTAGAGAGAGCAACGCTGGGGCGGCGGTTGCGCTGGGCCGTCCTCCGAAGACGGCCTCGGATCAGCGCTTGGTTTCCGAGTAAGCGGCCGGTACTTCCGCATGTCGCTCAGACTCTGGCTGAGGTACGTGTGTCGTGGGGTGGGCCCGTGCGGGCTTCTTCCGCCGGCGATACTCTGGGGGCGATGACATCACCTTCACCCCACGGCTCCTCGCATCAAGGGCAACCTCACGATCGATTGGCGGGTCACGGGTACGGCGAAGCCCGGCGCGCCGGGCCCGCGTCCGCCCGCGACGACCCGCACTCGATCGACCCCGGAATCCGCGACGATCTTCGAGGTCAGCTTGATTATTCAACGTACCTCGCCCTGCCGGAGTTGCTCGCAGCGCAGAAGCCGCTCTCGCGCCCGCCGCACCACGACGAGATGCTGTTCATCATCCAGCACCAGACGACCGAGCTGTGGTTCAAGCTGATCATCCACGAACTTCGAGCGGCCATGCTGATGGTGCGGCACGACGAGTTGGAGCCCTCGTTCAAGATTCTCGCGCGCGTCAAGCACATTCAGGCGCAGCTGCTCAGCCAGTGGAGCGTGCTGGCTACGCTCACGCCCAGTGAGTACGTGCAATTTCGCTCTGTGCTGGGCCCGGCGAGCGGGATTCAGAGCGTGCAGAATCGGATGGTCGAGTTCCTGATGGGCAACAAGGATCGGCGGATGCTGGGGCTCTTCAAGCACGACCCCGCGGCCCACGCCGAGCTCGAACATGCCCTGCTCGCCCCGAGTTTGTACGACGAGTTCCTACGGTACCTCGCGCGGCACGGGCACGCGGTGCCGGGCGGGGTCGTGGACCGGGACGTGACCGAACCGCACGAGCCCCACGCGGGGGTGACGGCGGTGTTCCGAGCCATATACGAGCATCCCCAGAGGCACTGGGACGCCTACGAGATGTGCGAGAAGTTGGTGGACATCGACGAGCAGTACGTGCTCTGGCGCTTCAGGCACCTCAAGGTCGTGCAGCGCGTGATCGGCTGGAAGCGCGGCACCGGTGGGACGTCGGGTGTGCCGTACCTCTCGAAAATGGTGGACCGCAGTTTCTTCCCAGAGTTGTGGGACGTGCGCACGGAGATCGGCACGTAAGCACGGCGGTGAGACGCACGCATGAAGCACGAGAGCATTGCCAACGCCGTTCGCAACCTCGGCCCGGGGCCGCTAAATGAGCAGAGTCTGCGGGCCCACGTTTTCCCGCTGTTCTCTCGCGTTCTCGCGCGGGATGACATCTACCTGGCGAACCACTCGCTGGGCCGGCCGCTGGATTGCATGGCGGAGGATGTGAAGTCCGCGCTTGACGCGTGGTATTCGGACATGGACGATGCGTGGGGTGTGTGGCTCGGCGTGATCGAACGGTTCCGAGCCGGCGTTGCGGGCTTGATCGGCGTCTCTCGTTCGGACGCGATCGTGCCAAAGACGGCGGCAGGGCAAGGGTTGCGGGCCGTGTTGAATGCGCTGAGTGTCGATCGCCCGCGTGTGCTCGCAACGCGCGGCGAGTTTGATTCGATCGATTTCATCCTCAAAGCCTACGCGATACGAGAACGAGCGAGCGTGGAGTGGATCGAGCCCGGCTCGGACGGCTTGTTTTCGATTGATGTGATCTGTCAGACCATCGAAAAAGCAGCGGAGCCCCCAACGCTGGTCGTGGTTTCGCACGTGATGTACGCGACCGGGCAGTTGCTCGATGGGCTTGACCGCGTCGTCGCTGCGGCCCGCGCGCGCGGCTCGCTCGTGGTGCTGGACCTGTACCACGCGGCGGGCGTTGTGCCGCTGAAGTTCGAGAAGTTCGGTGCCGATTTCGCGATCGGTGGTTCGTACAAGTATCTGCGCGGCGGGCCGGGTGCCTGCTGGCTTGCGGTCCATCCGCGGCACCTTGAGCCCAAAGAACAAGCCGCCGCCTCTCGGTTGCTCCCAACCCTCGATACCGGCTGGTTCGCCAAGAAAGACACGTTCCTGTACCAACGACCTGATGCGCCGGAGTTCAAAGACGGCGGCGACGCGTGGCTGGAGAGCACGCCGCCGGTGCTGCCGATGTGCCAGGCGCTGGCGGGGCTGGAGCTCACGAGGGCGATTGGCGTGGACCGGTTGCGTGTGTACAGCCTTGAACAACAGGCATTTCTTGCGGAGCGGTTGAAAGACCGCGGTGTGGACGTTCGTGCGATCGGACCACGCGGTGCATTCTTGCTGGTGCCCCACGCGGACGCGCCGGGATTCGCGGCCAAGCTCAAATCACGCGGGCTGAACACCGACGCCCGGTCGGGGCATGTGCGCCTGTGCCCGGACCTCCTCAACACGCGCGAAGAACTCACGCGGTCCGCGAGTATCATCGGCGACTGCGTTCGCGCTGATTGAAGTGGGGTCGGGGGTCACACGAACGAAGCGAGCCCGTTGAGCCCCATCGGCTCGCGCATCCAGAACGGTTCGCCGGCCTCGGTGCCGATCCGGCTGCCGAAATAGGCGTCGCTCGCGCTGAGCATGTCGAGGACTCGACGGTTCTTCGGGTTCTGGACGAACTGCGAGGCGTAGGCCTCTATTGATCGGCGCTTGCGGTTGCTCGTTGTGGTTGTGTCGAAGATAAAGCTGGGCTCCGGGACCGCGCGGAGGTGCGAGCAGTAGTAGTGGATCATCCAGCGCGGGTAGATCGGCGGCCTGCCAAGATCGCCCAGGAATTGCAGGCTGGTCAGCTTGGCGTCGAAGCGAGCGTCCGCCGCGATGCGTGTCACGGCGAGATGGTCGGGGTGGGCGTCCTCGGGGTGGGGCAGGAACACGATCTCGGCCTGGTGCGCGCGGTACACGCCCGCGACTTTGTGCCGGTTCTCGATCGTGTGCTCGACGCGGCGGTTGGGAAGATCGAGCATCACGCGGCGGATCGGCTTGCCCGTGTTCGAAGCCGGCTGAAGGCATTGGAGCGCGGCGGCGGCCTCGGCGAGGCGCGTGGGACGATCGCCGTAGGGCGTGGGGCACCCGTCGGTCAGGTCGCAGATGAGCACGTCGTGGCCTTGCTCGGCGAGGCGGGCGATGGTGCCGCCCATGCCGATCTCGGCGTCGTCGGGGTGCGGGGCGATGACGACGATGTTGGCCATGTTCTCGGGGCTTTCAGAAGGACTGAGTCCACAGCGGACGACGCTCCGGCTGGGGTGCTGGTGACGATGTTGATGAGAACGCTCCGGAACCGGCGCGGACCGATCCAGATGGCCTACTCATCCTCGCCCTTGACCACGATGAGCCCGACCAGATCGGCCTTCGCATCCGCGCTGGCAGTTTCGATCTGAGCGAGCACGAGGCGCTCGGGGGCTTCGGTCGAGAAGAAGCCCCCGCCGCGGAAGACGTCTGAGTATTCATCGCGGAACTCCTCGAGCGGGAGCTTGAGCGATTGGCCGACGCCCAGCCCGTCGATCGGGCGCGAGAAGCGTGCGTTGAGCCAGAGGGTTGAAGGGCCGAATGCTCGCGCGCTGGTGTTCGTGAGTTCGAGGTGCTTGGTGGTGCGGAAGACCTGGATGTTGAGCGTCTGCGATTGCTTGATCGCCGGGTACGGCCTGGCGTAGGGCACCGGCGCGGGCACGCCCGAGCAGGCAGCGAGGAAGAGGGCCAGCGTGAGCGTGGAGAGAACGGCTTGGGTGTTTGTCACGCCCCTATGATCGCTCGCATGTCGGTCCAGAGCAACTCCCCCAGCAATAACGCCACCAAACCAAGCCCGGCCATCGCGCCGGGATCAGAGCGGCTCGACCCGCGCCGGATCGCGGCCGAGGTCGGCCGGCGTGACGAAGATCTGCGTCTGGCTGACCTGGTTCCGGGCTTTGATGCGCCCTTTTTCCAGGCCGGATTGGCGGGATATTCCGACGCGGCGATGCGGATCATCGCGAGGCGACACGGGTGTCCGTTCTGCGTGACCGAGGCGCTGCTGGACCGCACGTTGCTCGCGGGCGGCCGCGGGTTTGTAAAGGCCGATCTGGGCGAGTTGCACGACAATGTTCCGGGCGGCATCGAGGACCATCCGCTCGCGTGCCAGATCATGGGCAGCGACCCGAGCGAGATGGCGGCCGCGGCCTTGAAGGTCGCGGAGCAGGGAAAACGGGGCGATAAGTTCTATCGAAAGATGGCGTACCCGGTGGACGGTCTGCTGCCGACGACGCACGTTGCGGAACGCCCGCACCTTCGTTTGCCTGGCGGCGAGCAGCTCGGGAGGTTCGACCCGACCGAGGGGTTGGGAGATGGTTCGGGTGATGGGCCGGGCGATTGCGGCGAATCGTGCGAGGATGAGATTGACGCGATCAATGCAGTTGATGACGGTGCCTCGAGCGACGAACAGCTCGGGCCGCGCACCCTGGTTTCCTCCGCCGTTGCGTCATCCTCTGGCTCGATCGGCACGCCGTTCGAAGTGATCGACGTGAACCTCGCGTGCCCCGTCAAGAAGATCAAGTCCAAGGCCCGCGGCGGGCACTGGCTGACCGAACCGGTCGGCGCGATCGGGCTTTTGAAAGCGGTGCGCGAAGCAGTGCCGAGTTCGACCGTGTGTACGGTGAAGATGCGGCGGAGCTACGACGATACGCCGGAGATGGCGGAGAACTTCGAGCGGATTTTCGACGCGGCCTACGCGATGGGGTACTCATGGGCGACGGTGCACGCGCGGACGGTCGAGCAGAAGTACGTGGGACCGAGCCGCTGGACTTTTCTCCGGGATCTCGTCGCTCGGAATCCGGGCAAGATCATTTTCGGATCGGGCGACGTGTGGGAGGTGGACGATATTTTTCGCATGATCGGGTACACGGGTGTGACCGCGGTCTCGGTCGCGCGCGGGTGCATTGGCAACCCGTGGATCTTCCGGCAGGCGCGGCAGATGATCGCCGGCGAGCTGGCCGCCGCGCCGACCGTGGATGAGCAGCGTGAGGTGCTGCGGCAACACTTCCAGCTCTCGCTCGCGGTCACTCGGAATTTCCGGCACGGCGAGGAGCACACCTCGAAGCTCATGCGGAAGTTCGCGATCCGTTTTTCGACGCATCACCCGCGCGCGGAAGAGGTCCGGAAGCGGATGATCGCGGTCGGATCGACGGCCGCGTGGGTGGCGGTGCTGGAAGAGTTTTATGGCGGCGGCGTGGGCGTGACATGACACCCGGCGAACGAGAACGTCGCTCTACAAGGCGGCCGAACAACGTTACTCACGAGGGCGGGAACATGGACGCACGGAACGAAGCGATGGCCACCGGTGTGATCGAGGCCTGGGTGAAGATCTTTCAATCACAGAAGACCTTGGCGGACGGGGCCATCGCGCAGCTGTCGGATACTGAATTGCATCAAACGATCACTCCGGGCACCAACAGCGTCGCGGTCATCATGAACCACATGGCGGGGAACATGGTCTCACGGTGGACCGACTGGCTCACGACCGACGGCGAAAAGCCCGGCCGCAACCGCGAGAACGAGTTCCGGCACTCGAACGAACCAAGGGCGATGGTGCTCGCGCGGTGGGACGCTGGATGGTCCCTGGTGCTCGGCTCGGTGCGAGCGCTGCGGGCCGATGATCTCGGGCGTGCGGTCACGATCCGCGGCGAGCCGCACTCGGTGCCCGACGCCGTGAATCGACAGATCTCACACTATGGGTATCACGTCGGGCAGATCTTGCTGATCGCGCGCGTAATCAAAGGCAGCGACGCGTGGCGCTGGCTGACGGTCGAGCCGGGCGGGTCGAGGGAGTTCAATGCTTCGATGAAGCAGCGGCACGGGGATTGGGATTCGAGGGTTGATCGCAACGGAAGATGAAGAGTCGGCTCGGAGAGCCGACCTACCACGCTAAGCGCGCCTCTGCGTGACCCCGGCGGTGCTGCGGTAGGTAATCCGGCCGTGGTAGACCGAGGCGAGGCTCTTCGAGACAGATTCGGAAATCAGGTTCAGGTCACGGAGCGACATCTCGCAATCGTCGAACTGGCCGTCGAGCAGCCGCTTGTTGGCGATCGAGCGCACCAGCGCGTCGATACGGCTCGGTGTTGGCTCGGCAAGGGTGCGCGTCGCGGACTCGATCGCGTCAGAGAGCATGACGATCGCGGCCTCTTTGGACCTCGGCTTGGGGCCGGGGTAGCGGTACTCGAACTCGTCGGGCATCGGCACGCCCTCGGGCTCGTGCTCGGCGTTCTCGGGCTGGGCCTCGGCACGGCGTTCGGCCTGCCTTTCGGCTTCTTTTTCGGCTTTGAGGGCCTGGTCGCGGGCGCGGTGATAAAAGTACTCGACGAGCGTGGTGCCGTGGTGACTCTCGATGAAATGCTGGAGCGAGCGGGGAAGCCCGAACTCGCGCGCGAGTTCGAGCCCGTCTTTGACGTGCCCGACAATGACCAGCAGCGACATCGCGGGGCTGAGCTTGTCGTGCTTGTTGGGACC
>JBGAOD010000064.1:0-21329 GCA_044221955.1 Phycisphaerales bacterium
CGTGAGATCGTGGCCCTGATGGCCCAGTTCCCGGCCATCGAGCTCAAGGGCGCGGTGCTCGACGGCACGCTGTTCGAGGGCAAGGCCGGGGTCGTTGAACTCAGCAAGTTCCCGACCAAGGACGAGGCGATCGCCACGGTCGTGACGTTGATCGTCAGCCCGGCCCGCAAGCTCATGGGTCAGGTCAAGGGTCCCGGCGCGAAGGTCGCGGGGATCATCAAGGCGATCGAGACCAAGCTGGGCAAGGGCGAGACGATCGCCAAGGCCGGCTGAAGTCCAATCGGTTGTTCGACCGGTGTTTTCGGGTTTGGGTGTTTTCGGATTTGAACTCTAGAAACTCGTTGGCCTCACTGGTCCGCGTCATGCGTGGATGAAATGGACGGGCGTGCCGTCCGCCTCTGGGGTTGCAGGTTGCCGGGACTTTGCCCGGTGGTGGAAGGTTTTTCTATGTCGACGATGACGATCAATCAGCTCGGTGACGCTCTGGCGGCTCTTTCCCTGAAGGACGCGGTCGAGCTTGGGAAGTACATGAAGGACACCTACGGCATCGAGGCCGCGGCGGGCGGCGGGATGATGATGGCGGCCCCGGCGGCGGGCGGCGCGGCCAAGGCCGAGGAGAAGTCCAGCTTCGACGTGATCCTCAAGGCCGTCGATGCGGCCAAGAAGATCGCGTGCATCAAGACGGTGCGCGAGGCGACGGGCCTCGGGTTGGCTGAGGCGAAGGCGTTCTGCGACGCTCCGGGCAAGGCCGTCAAGACCGGGCTGTCGAAGGAAGACGCCGAGAAGCTCAAGAAGACCCTCGAGGACAACGGCGCGACCGTCGAGCTCGCGTAAGTTTTCGATTTCCAACGCTCTCTGAGGGGCCTGCTCGAAAGAGCAGGCCCTTTCTTTCGGTGAGGCTTTCGGTTGGCCGATTTGGGGCATGAGGCGTGTTGTTCGTGCGTTGGAGGGGCGTCGGCGGGTTGCTCCGGCGGGGGAGCGTGAAATTTTTCTGTTGATTTTGTGAAGTCTCGTCCGGGGGGGCTGGTCGGGGCGGGCTGCGGTCGGTATACTGACGGGTTGCGGACCGGACGGTGCAAGGGCTTGGGGCGAGTTTGCGGTAGCTTCGGGGCGGCGGCGTGCGGTGCGGGTGGTGTAGGTGCCTAGGGCAAACTTTGAAACACAGATGCTGGAGCAGCGACGTTTGAACTCCTGTTCGGTTGCGAACTGAGTGGGTTGGGCGAACGTGGCTATCTATTGCGAGCGCGAGGACCATGATGGCAGCGATCAAGGTGCGGAATTTCGCGAAACGTGGCGATGCGACCGGGGTCCCGGACCTCACCGAGGTCCAGACCAACGCGTATGAGCGGTTTTTACAACTCACTAAGGGCCCGCACGATCGGAAGACTTCGATCGGGCTGGAGGCCTTGCTGCGCGAGATCTTCCCGATCGAGAGCTACGACGGGACGATGCAGCTCGAGTATCAGTTTTACACGCTGGAAGAGCCGCGGTACACGCCGGACGAGTGCCGCGAGCTGCGCCTGACCTACGGCCGGCCGTTCCGCGTGGCGGTGCGCCTCAAGCGCGAGGGGCACCCCGACACGCCCGAGGAAGAAATCTATCTGGGCGAGTTCCCGATCATGATGGGCGGCGGCGAGTTCATCGTGAACGGCGCCGAGCGCGTGATCGTCAGCCAGCTGCACCGCTCGCCCGGCGTGGACTTCTCGATCGTTTCCAGCGAGAGCGATCGTCCGCTGCACTCGGCCCGCATTATCCCTGAGCGCGGCTCGTGGATCGAGCTTGAGGTGACCAAGAAGGACGTGCTGGCGATGCGGATCGACCAGTCGACCAAGCTCGCGGCGACGACGTTCCTGCGCTGCCTGGACGAAAGCGTCGCGGCGACGGACGCGATCCTGAGCCTGTTCTACGAGATCTCGACGGTCAAGGCCGAGCAGGTCAAGCCCGAGCACTGGGCGGCCGAGTCGATCATTGACACCGAGACCGGCGAGGAGCTGGTGCACGTCGGCCGGCAGCTCGGCGACGCGGCTGCGGCCATCATGGCTTCGAGCCTCAAGACCGTGAAGGTCATCCAGAACCCGAGCGACGTGCTGATCTTGAACACGGTCGCGGAAGAGAAGCTCGAGCAATTCGAAGCGAACACCGAGTACGAGCGGGCGTTGCTGAAGATCTACAGCAAGCTGCGTCCGGGCAACCCGCCGCAGGTGGAGAAGGCCAAGCAACTCTTCGCCGAGAAGTTCTTTGACGAGAACCGCTACCGGCTGGGGCGCGTGGGCCGGTTCCGCATCAACCGCAAGTTCGACCTGAACACGCCCGAGGAGATGATGTTCCTGCGGAGCGAGGACTTCCTCCGGGTGGTGCAGTATTTGCTGGACTTGCGGTCGAGCCGTCCCGATCCCAAGACGGGCCGTCCAGTGGCGCAGGTGGACGATATCGATCACCTGGGCAACCGTCGCCTTCGCACGCTGGATGAGCTGGCGGTGGATGAGCTGCGCAAGGGCTTCTTGAAGCTCCGCCGCACGGTTCAAGAGCGCATGAGCGTGAAGAACCCGGACGAGCTGGCGAAGATCGCGGACCTGGTGAACTCCAAGTCGATTTCCTCGGCCATCGATTTCTTCTTTGGTCGTTCGGAACTTTCGCAGGTGGTCGACCAGACCAACCCGCTGTCGTCGTTGGTACACGAGCGTCGGTTGTCGGCGCTGGGGCCGGGCGGTCTGAACCGCAAGCGCGCGGGCTTTGAGGTTCGTGACGTTCACATCTCGCACTACGGCCGGATCTGTCCGATCGAGACGCCCGAAGGCACGAACATCGGTCTGATCGCGTCGCTGGGGATCTTCTCGTCGATCGACGATTACGGGTTCCTGCGCACGCCGTACCGGCAGGTGAAGGACGGCGTGGCGACGGGCAAGATCATCCAGCTCCGCGCTGATGAAGAGATGAAGGCCGTGCTGGCGCCAACGGACGCGATGGACACCACGGGCAAGCTGAACAAGGGCCCGATCCTGGCGCGCGTGGACGGCGAGCTGGCGGAGGTAGACGCGGGGAAGGTCGATTACATCGACATCAGCCCGAAGCAGATCGTCGGCATTTCTGCGGCGCTCATCCCGTTCCTTGAGCACGACGACGCCAACCGCGCGCTGATGGGCTCGAACATGCAGCGTCAGGCGGTGCCGTTGATTAAGGTTGATCCGCCGTGCGTGGGCACGGGGATCGAGAAGGCGGTGGGGCACAACTCGGGCATGGTCGTCAAGGCCAAGAACTCGGGCACGATCACCTACGTGGACAGCCAGCGGATCATTATTGATAACTCCGACGAGTACGTGCTGCGAAAGTTCGTGGGGCTCAACGAGCGGACGTGCCAGAACCAGCGTCCGATCGTGAAGCCCGGGCAGAAGGTGAACAAGGGCGACGTGCTGGCCGACGGCGCGTCGACCAAGCAGGGCGAGCTGTCGATCGGCAAGAACGTGCTGGTCGCGTTCAACACCTTCGACGGGTACAACTTCGAGGACGCCATCGTCATCAACGAGCGGATGGTCAAGGACGACGTCTTCACGTCGATCCACATCGACGCGTTCGACGTTGAAATCCGCGAGACCAAGCTGGGGCGCGAGGAGTTCACCCGCGACATCCCCAACGTCTCGGAGAAGATGCTCCGCAACCTCGACGAGACCGGCATCATCCGGCTCGGCGCCCGCGTCGGCCCGGGCGACATCCTGGTCGGCAAGGTCAGCCCCAAGAGCAAGACCGAGCTGACCCCGGAAGAGAAGCTGCTGCACGCGATCTTCGGGCGGGCGGGCGAGGACGTGAAGAACGACTCGCTGGAAGTGCCGGCGGGCGTTGAGGGCGTGGTGATCGGCGCGCGGAAGTTCAGCCGCCGGCTGCACATGAACGAGGAGCAGAAGAAGCAGCTCAAGAAGGACATCGCGGACTACGAGGCCGAGATGGACTCGAAGGCCATCGGGCTCTTCAAGCAGATGACGGCCTCGATCAACGAGACCGTCGGCACGCCGATGGTCGATCCGAACACGCGTCAGCGCGTGGGCGCGTCGGACATCACGGAAGTCATCCTCGAACAGATCAAGACGTTCGACATCAAATGGGCCAAGGGCAGCAAGGAAGCCCGCGAGAAGGCGGAGCTGTTGTTCGGTCAGTTCTGGCCTCGTGTTCGGGCGATCGACATCGAGAAGCAGCGCAAGGTCTCGCACATGAAGCGGGGCGATGAGCTGCCGACGGGTGTGCTCGAGATGGTCAAGGTCTACATCGCCACCAAGCGGGCGTTGTCGGTCGGTGACAAGATGGCCGGCCGGCACGGCAACAAGGGCGTGATCGCCCGCATCGTGCCCGAAGAAGAGATGCCGTTCATGGAAGACGGCACGCCGGTCGACGTGCTGCTCAACCCGCTGGGCGTGCCCAGCCGCATGAACGTCGGTCAGATTCTGGAGACTCACCTCGGGTGGGCCGCCCGTGTCCTCGGGTTCCAGGCCATCACTCCGGTGTTCGACGGCGCGACCGAGCAGCAGGTCCACGACGCGGTGAGCGAAGCGAACAAGCACGTCGCGGACAAGCTGGCGAACTACGAGAAGACCGGCACCTGGCCGCAGCCGCGCGAGTTGTTGGCGCGGATGCCCAAGGGCGGCAAGATCCAGTTGTTCGACGGCCGCACGGGCGAGCCGTTCAACCAGCGCACCACCGTCGGGTACATGTACATCCTGAAGCTCCACCACCTGGTGGACGACAAGATCCACGCCCGCGCGACGGGGCCGTACAGCCTCATCACGCAGCAGCCCCTCGGCGGCAAGGCCCGCACGGGCGGCCAGCGCTTCGGCGAGATGGAAGTGTGGGCGCTGGAAGCTTACGGCGCGGCGTACGTCCTGCAGGAACTGCTGACGGTGAAGTCCGACGACGTCGAAGGCCGGACGAAGATTTATGAGAGCATGGTCAAGGGCACGAACAAGCTCGAGGCCGGGATGCCGGTGGCGTTCGACGTGCTGTGTAATGAACTGAAGGGGCTGGGGATGAACATTACTTTGGAGAAGAAGAAGACGGAGGGTGGGAGCATCCTGTAAGTGCGGTCATGGCAGGCGAATCGACGTGCTGATTCGAGATTGCGATGGATGCAAAGCTCGTGAACAGGAATCGCAGGCTGGCCGCGGTCGTTCTTCTTGTAACCGCACCGTTTATCGTTCTGTTCGGCCTGCCCGATCTTGATGCTCATGTGTATCCGGACTGGCTTCCGCATTCGGCAGTGAAACTGGGTTTAGTGATTGTGGGTCTGGTCTTGTTTGGGTTTGGAATCGCCTTGATGGTGTCGAGGGTTGGTCGTTCGAAGGTCTTGTGACTTCAACAATGAACGTGTTTTTCCGTCCCATTCCCGAGCCCGTCACCGCCGCCCTGGTCATCCTTGCCGGTGTGTTTTCGTGCCTTCATCTTTTCTCGCTCCTCATGATCCCGTCCCTACACCCCTCCGGCGATTGGGCTCGTGCCATCGCTACACCAGTGATTTTCGTTCTTGCCTTGCAGCGCATCCGAAGCTCCCCACGCCGCGTGAAAACCCGGCGGTTCGCGTAATTTTTCGTCCGTTTACGGCCGCCCTCGGCCGCGAATCTGGAGATTGACATGGCCGAAGCCGTCTACGACCGCGTGAATGATTTTTCTGCCGTCAAGGTCACCCTGGCGTCGCCCAACGACATCCGGGCGTGGTCCTACGGCGAGGTCAAGAAGCCCGAGACCATCAATTACCGCACCTACCGCCCCGAGAAGGACGGTCTGTTCTGCGAGCGCATCTTCGGGCCCGAGCGCGACTACGAGTGCGCCTGCGGCAAGTACCGCGGGACCAAGTACAAGGGCATCATCTGCGACCGTTGCGGCGTGAAGGTGACGCACAGCCGCGTCCGCCGCAAGCGCATGGGGCACATCAACCTCGCGTCGCCCACCGTCCACATCTGGTTCTTCAAGTCGATGCCCTCGCGCCTCGGAACGCTGCTGGCCATGAAGACCAGCGACCTGGAGAAGGTCATCTACTACCAGGACTACGTCGTCGTCGACGGCGGGGACACCGAGCTCAAGTTCAAGCAGATGCTCACCGAGGACGAGCACCGCCAGGCGACGGAGAAGTACGGCAACGCCTTCAAGTCGTTCATGGGCGCGGACGCGATCCGCGAGCTGATCGACCGGCTCGACCTCAACGAAGAGGCCGCCAAGATCCGCGACGAGCTCAAGGACACGCGGTCCAAGCAGAAGATCAAGGACCTGGCCAAGCGGCTCAAGCTGGTCGAGCAGATCCGCGGCTCCAAGAACGACCCCGCATGGTTGGTCATGGACGTGATCCCGGTGATCCCGCCGGATCTGAGGCCGCTGGTGCTGCTGGAATCGGGCAATTTCGCGACGAGCGATTTGAACGATTTGTACCGCCGCATCATCAACCGCAACAACCGGCTCAAGAAGCTGATGGACCTCAACGCGCCTGAGGTCATCATCCGCAACGAGAAGCGGATGCTGCAGCAGGCCGTGGACGCGCTGTTCGACAACAACCGCTGCCGTCGGCCTGTTCTGGGTTCGTCGAACCGCCCGCTGAAGTCTTTGACCGACATGATCAAGGGCAAGCAGGGTCGGTTCCGCGAGAACTTGCTCGGCAAGCGCGTCGATTACTCGGCCCGTTCGGTGATCGTGGTCGGTCCTGAATTGAAGCTGCACCAGTGCGGCCTGCCCAAGAAGATCGCGCTGGAGCTGTATCAGCCGTTCATCATCCGCAAGCTCAAGGAGCACGGGCTGGCCGACACGATCAAGAGCGCCAAGCGCATGCTGGAGCGGCGTGATCCGGCCGTGTGGGACATCCTGGAAGAAGTGATCTACCAGCACCCGGTCATGCTCAACCGCGCCCCGACCTTGCACCGAATGGGCATCCAGGCGTTCGAGCCGGTGCTGGTGGAAGGCAACGCGATTCGCATCCACCCGCTGGTGTGCGGCGGATTCAACGCCGACTTCGACGGCGACCAGATGGCCGTACACCTGCCGCTGTCCATCGAGGCCCAGGCCGAGGCGCACGTGCTGATGCTCTCGACGCACAACATCTTCTCGCCCGCCAACGGCAAGCCGATCATCTCGGCGTCGCAGGACATCGTGATGGGCGTGTACTTCATCACCACCGCGGGTGTTGACGACAAGGTCGAGAAGGGCATGATGCACTTCAAGGACCGGCGTGAGGCGATCCTGGCATACGACCAGGGCAAGATCACGATCCACGAGAAGATCTCGGTGCGTCTGGACGGGTTCGACCTGTTCGTCGATTCGCAGACCGGCCCCGCCAAGCCGTTGCCCGCCAACAAGCGGATGACGACGACGATCGGTCGCGTGCTGTTCGCGGACATCCTGTCGGAGGGCATGCCGTTCTACAACTGCGCCCTGGGCAAGAAGGGCTGTGCGCGCGTGATCGACGACGCGTACTTGTACTGCGACCGCACGGCGACCATCGATCTGCTCGATCGCATGAAGGAGATCGGGTTCAAGCAGTCCACGCTGGCCGGTCTTTCGTTCGGCATCACGGACCTGCGCATCCCCGAGGCCAAGCAGGCCTTGCTGGACGAGTCGCAGAAGCGTGTGGACCGCGTCGAGAAGAACTACGACCGCGGCATCATCACAGCCCGCGAGCGGTACAACCAGTTGCTCGACATCTGGTCGCACTGCCGCGAGCAGGTGACCAAAAAGCTGATCGAGACGCTCAAGAACGACCGTCGCGACGCCGACGGCAACGAGCTGCCCATCGACGACAAAAAGGCGAAGGCCTACTTGAACCCGGTGTACCTGATGAGCGACTCGGGCGCCCGCGGCAACGTCAGCCAGATGCAGCAGCTGGCCGGGATGCGTGGTCTGATGGCCAAGCCCTCGGGCGAGATCATCGAGACCCCGATCCGCGCGAACTTCCGCGAAGGCCTGTCGATCCTCGAGTACTTCAGCTCGACGCACGGTGCTCGTAAGGGCCTGGCGGACACGGCCCTCAAGACGGCCGACTCGGGTTACCTCACGCGCAAGCTGTGCGACGTCGCCCAGTCGGTGATCATCGGCGAGTGGGACTGCGGCAGCCGGCGCGGGATCAAGAAGCGTGCGATCTACAAGGGCGAGCAGGTGGACGTGCCGCTGCGTGACCAGATCATCGGTCGCGTGTGCGTCAACAACATCATCAACCCCGTGACCGACGAGGTGATCGTCCGCGAGAACGAGATGGTCACTTCCGAGATGGCCGCGAAGATCGAGGAGCTTGGGATCGAGGAGGTCTTCGTCCGCAGCCCGCTGACCAGCGAGAGCCGCACGGGCTGCTCGGTGCTGGACTACGGGATGGACATGTCCACCGGCAAGCTGGTGGAGCCGGGCATGGCGGTGGGCATCATCGCCGCCCAGTCGATCGGCGAGCCGGGCACACAGCTGACGATGCGCACGTTCCACACGGGCGGCATCGGTCAGCGCACCACGGAGAACACTGAGTACCGCGCCCTCAACAACGGCGTGGTCGAGTTCCGCGACTGCAACCAGGTGATGACCAAGGACGACGAGGGGCACGACGTGCTCGTCAGCCTCAAGCGTAACGGCGAGATGCTGGTCGTTGACGCCAAGGGGCGCGAGCTTGAGAAGACCAAGGTGCCCTACGGCGGGTACATCCTGGTCAAACCCGGCGACGAGGTAAAGAAGGGTCAGCAGCTGATGAAGTGGGACCCGCACCGCGTGCCGATCCTCGCGGAGCGTGACGGCAACGTGCAGTTCGTCGACATCGAGGTCGGCGAGACGGTTCGTGAAGAGGACGCGGGCCGCGGGCTCAAGGCGCTGGTGGTGATCGAGCACAAGGGTGATCTGCACCCGGCGATCAACATCGTCGACGACGCGGGACAGATTCTGGATTTCCACTACGTACCGGCGCGGACGCGTCTGGAAGTGAAGGACGGCGACAAGATCAAGGCCGGTCACATGATCGGTCGTCAGCCTCGTTCGGCGGCCGGCTCGCAGGACATCGTCGGTGGTCTGCCCCGCGTGACAGAGATCTTCGAGGCTCGCAAGCCCAAGGACCCGGCCACGATGGCGGAGATCTCGGGGCGGGTCGAGATTCTGTCCGACAAGCGCAAGGGCAAGATCACGATCATGGTCTCGGCCGAGGGCGGGCTCGAACCCAAGGCGCATCACGTCCCGTCGGACAAGGGACTGCTGGTCCACACGGGCGACTACGTGCAGGCGGGCGACCCGTTGACCGAAGGCCCGCTCGATCCCAAGGACATCCTTCGGATCAAGGGCGAGGAATCGCTGTGGGCGTACATGCTCGACGAGGTGCAGAATGTCTACCGCGCTCAGGGCGTGGGCATCAACGACAAGCACATCGAGCTGATCGTCAGCCAGATGCTCCGGAAGGTCCGCGTCGAGGACCCGGGCGACACTGATCTGTTGCCGCAGGAAGTCGTGGACAAGTTCTTCTTCCGTCAGAAGAACAAGCACATCGACTCGATGGTTCGGATCACGGAGACCGGCGGCACGGACCTGCCTATCGGCGTGCTGGTGAGCAAGGCCGAGGTGAAGGAAGCCAACGCCAAGGCCGAGGCCGCGGGCAAGGAAGGCGCCAAGGCCAAGCGTGCCAAGCCGGCCAAGGGGCGCACGCTGCTGCTGGGCGTGACCAAGGCTTCGCTACAGTCTGAATCGTTCTTGTCGGGCGCGTCGTTCCAGGAGACGACCAAGGTGCTGACCGAGGCCGCCCTGCGCGGGGCCGAGGACGACCTGATCGGCCTGAAGGAGAACGTGCTGCTGGGCCACCTGATCCCGGCCGGCACGGGCTTCCGCCCGTACCAAGGGCTGAAGATCCGGACGCTCGTTGAGCTTCCCCCCGAGGAGATGGACGAGGCCGACATGATGGCCGAGGCTGTTCAGGCGGCGGAGGCGTTGGGTGCCGATCGCAACGACTCGCTCGGTGTTCCGCAGGTGCAGATCCCGTCGGGGCGCGATGTGGTCATCGGTGGGAAGAAGGACTGAGGGCGAGCGCGCTCGGTCCTGAGAATTGAGTAAACATCGAAAATCCCGGGCGACATGCCCGGGATTTTTTTCGTCGATCGACTTTCCGTGGGACTTGTTCGTCTTGGGGCGGGCGGCGTCTGCGCGATCGGTCGACAGTAGCTGGCGCTACACGTTGCGCGATTTACACGGAGGAGCGCTCGGGTCAGTTGGATCGCTTACCAGAGCACCCGAACCCGGATGGTCTCGGGGATCTCGCGCAGGCCTTGGGCGATGGCCTCGCCGTCGGAGGGGTCGACATCGAGCACCACGTAGCCGATGTCCTGGTTGGTCTGCAGGTACTCGGCCGAGATGTTGCCGCCGAGCTTGGCGATGATGGTGTGCATTTTGCTGAGCACGCCGGGGACGTTCTTGTGGAAGTGGAGGATGCGGTGGCGGCGGAGCGAGGGCCTGCGGGGCGGCTTGCCGCTCGCGCCCTTGGCGTCGGGCTCGCCAGCGGCTTCGGCACTCTCCATCGACTGCTCGGGCAGTTCGACCTCGGGGACGTTGACCGCGCCGGTGGTTGATCCGTTGTTGACGAACTTGAGGAGCTTTCCGCAGACGTCGTCGGCGATGGATTCCTGGGCTTCTTCGGTGCTGCCGCCGACGTGGGGGGTGAGGATGACGTTGGGGAGGTTGCGGATCTCGGAGTTGAACGTTTCGCCCTTGCCGGCCGGTTCTTCGGGGAAGACATCCAACGCGGCGCCGGCGAGGTGCTTGGCTTGGAGGGCCTCGGCAAGGGCCTTGATGTCCACCACGCTGCCGCGTGAGTTGTTGATGAGGTAGCTGCCCTTTTTCATCTGGGCGAGCTCGCGTTTGGCGATGAGCTTCTCGGTGCGCGGCGTGGCGGGAACGTGCAGGCTGACGACGTCGGACTGTTCGAGCACTTCCTTGAGCGACTTGGCGGACTTGGCGTTGCCCATGGGCAGGCGGGGCAGGACATCGAAGTAGATGACGCGCAGCCCCATGGACTCGGCGAGGACGGAGACCTGGGAGCCGATGCGTCCGTAGCCGATGATACCGAGTGTGCGGCCGCGGACCTCGTGAGCGCCGTCGGCGGACTTGTCCCAGTTCCCGGCGTGCATCTGGGCGGACTTGTCGCAGAGACGGCGGTGCAGCGCAATGATCTCGGCGATGGTCAGCTCGGCCACGCTGCGGGTGTTGGAAAAGGGGGAGTTGAAGACGGGGACGCCGCCGGCGCAGGCGGCGTCGAGATCGACCTGGTTGGTGCCGATGCAGAAGCAGCCGACGGCGAGCAGGCGGGGCGCGGCGGCGAGGATCTCGGCGGTGAGCTCGGTTTTGGAGCGGATGCCGATGATGTGCGCGTTGGCGACGGCCTTGCGGAGCGCCGCGCCTTCGAGGGCCTTGGGGAGCGATTCGACCTTGAAGCCCTCGGATTTGAGCATCCCGACGCCGTGCGGGTGGACGCCTTCGAGCAGGACGGCCTCGATCTGACCTTTGGGGAAGGATGTTTTCATGGGTGGGCTTGGAGCGGAGTTGGGGCTCTGAGGGAACGGGAACACAAAGGAAGAGCCTGAAAATGCGGTAGAAAACAAAGCAGAGAGAAGGTAGGACACAGGTGGGGCGCCTGTGCCACGAGATCGGTAGATTCGGGGCGATCAGGCGATGGTCATGGTGGGTGGTTCGAGCGGCAACATTCGGGCGTAGCGCAGGAAGGACTCGTAGTTGGCCTTGAGTTCGATCATGGAATCGCCGCCGAATTTTTCCGTGAGGCAGCGCGCGACCTCGAAAGCGACGACGTTCTCCATGACGACGCTGGCGGCCGAGACGGCGCAGACATCACTGCGCTCGTAGTCGGACTGCTTGGGTTCCTTGGTGTTGAGATCGACGCTGGGCATGCCGCGGAGCAGGGTGGAGATTGGTTTCATGGTGCCGCGCACGACGATGGGCTGGCCGTTGGTCATGCCGCCCTCGGTGCCGCCGGCGTTGTTGGTGTCGCGGACGAAGCCGAGATTGGGCGTGCTGTGCTTGGCCGGGTCGTAGCGGATCGGGTCGTGGACCTGGCTGCCGGTGCGTGCGGCGCACTCCTTGCCGAGGCCGATTTCCACGGCCTTGAACGCCTGGATTCCCATGACGGCGTAGGCGATGCGGGCGTCGAGCTTGGTGGTCCAGTCCATGCACGAGCCGATGCCGGGCGGGCAGCCGAAGACGTGGGTTTCGACGAGGCCGCCGACGGTGTCCTTGTCGATCTTGGCCTGGCGGATGATGGCGCACTGCTTCTCGGTCGCGGGCACGTCGGGGCAGTAGGTTTCGCTCTCGTCGCGGAGCTTGGCGAGTTCGCGCCAGTTGGTTTCGGTGACGGCGACGGGGCTCGCGGCGTCGAGGATCGAGCGGACCAGGCCGAAGGTCTCGATGTTGAACGCGCGGAGGAGGCAGCGAGCGACGGCCCCGGCGGCGACGCGGCTGGCGGTCTCGCGGGCGCTGGCGCGTTCGAGCGTTTCGCGGCAGTCGGTGGTGAGCCACTTCACGCTCCCGGCCAGGTCGGCGTGACCGGGGCGGGGCTTGTAGATCGGCGGCGTCTTTTCAAGGTCGTCGAGGCGCGAGTCGTTGTTTAAGATCTTCATCGTGAGCGGGGCGGCGATGGATTTTCCGCGACGGGTGCCGGTGAGGAACTCGACGCGGTCTTGTTCGATGCGTTGCCGCCCGCCGCGGCCGTAGCCGCCCTGACGGCGTGCGAGTTCGGCGTTGATGAAGTCGAGGTCGAGGTCGAGCCCGGCGGGGAGGCCGGTGAGCATGACGACGAGGGCGGGTCCGTGGCTTTCGCCGGCGGTTTGATAGTCGAGACGGGGCATGGGGCAAGCGTAGAGCAGTCTCAGGATCGTCGCGCGGCTGGGGAGTAGCTCACTTTGAATCTGGTGGCACAGGTTTCCAACCTGTGCGGACTCTCGGGCAGGTTGAAAACCTGCTCCATACTTAGGACGAAATCACTTCGGATTCTGGGGTTCACGCGCCGAGATTGAGCACGCTCAGGATGTTGGAGAAATCGTCCGTCCAGACCGGGTCGGGGGTCTTGGGCGGCAGGAACTTGAGCCAGCGGGCGTCGGGGCCGAGGAAATCGAAGTCGGCCTCGCCGCGGGCCAGGACGATCCAGTACGAGGCGTACTTCCCCTCGTCGGCCCACTCCTGGGCCTTGGCGGGGGAGGGGTCGTCCTGATTTTCCCGGCCCACCAGCCCGAGGGTTGTCGCGATGCCGCGGACCACGGGCTGGAGTTTGAGGTGGCGGTTCGAGATGTGGACGAGGATCACGCCGCGCGGCGCGAGATGGTCGAGGTAGATTCGCACGGCCTCGACGGTGAGCAGGTGGATGGGGATGGAATCGGAGCTGAAGGCGTCGAGGACGATGAGGTCGAAGGGCTTGCCGTCGAAGCTGGCGATGGAGCGGCGGCCGTCGCCGAGCCGGATATCGAGCTGGGCTTGCGATCGTTGCAGGTAGGTGAAGAGCTTGGGATCGCGTGCGAGCTCGATCATGGCGGGGTTGATCTCGAAGAAGGTGAAGTGACTTTCGGGCAGGCCATAGGCGGCGAGCGCGCCGGTGCCGAGCCCGACGAGCCCGACGTTGTGGAGACGGTCGGCCTTGATCATGTTGAGGAAGACGAGCCCGGCGGGACCGGTGGGGTGGTAGTAGGTGAGGGGGACGTCTTGGCCGACGGGATCGACGACTTGCAGGCCGTGGGCGGTGCTGCCGTGGAGGAGTTGGTGGAACGTCTTGGTGTGGGGTGGTGGTTCGGGGGCGACGTTCGAGAGCGGATCTGGGGATTGCGTCGCAACGGGCTTCGATTCGGTCGGGGCCGAGGCTGATGGAACGTGGCCGGAGGAATAGGTGTTCTCGATGACTCGGAGGACGCCGAAGAAGCCGCGCTGGGCGTGGAGGAGCGTGCCGCCGGAGCTGAAGGTCTGGGCGGCGATGATGAAGAACCCGGCGATGGTGAGCGTGAAGCGGAGCGGCCAGCGGATGAAGAGGAAGCAGACCAGGGCGGGTAGCACGAACGAGATCGCGTTGGACTTCCACTGCGCGTTGAACGCGAGGTAGACCGAAGCACGCGAGCAGAGCACAAGGAGGGCGGTCGCGGCGACGGGGTGGGCGAAGGTGCTGACGAACCAGCGAGCGAGCGGGTAGCTCTTGGGTGTGTTGTTGAGATCTCCCGTCGAGCGTTGGCCGACGCCCAGGCCGAGTGCGCAGGCGAGGACGAGCGCGATGGGGTACTCGGCGATGCGTGTGAAGATGAGCGGTGCGAGCACGGCGTTGAAGAGCCCGCCGAGCGCGCCGCCGATCGAGATCCAGAGGAAGTACGCGGTGAGCTTTGAGGCGTCGGGGCGCAGCGCTGCGAGTCGGCCGTGGCAGGCGGTGGCGGCGATGAGCAGGACTAGGAGATGCAAGCCGACGAGCACTTCGATGGGGCGGAGCGCCATCATGAGGACCGAGACGATCAGCGCGATGACCGCGAAGGGGAGCGCGGCCGCGGCGAGGTGTGTAGCACGCGGGCCCCATCGGCTGAAGGCCATGATCATGCTCAGCAGATAGATCGCCAGTGGCGCGATCCAGAGCAGGGGGACGGCCGCGAGGTCGGTGGAGATGAAGCTGGTCACTCCGAGCATGAGGCTCGAGGGCGCGGCGGCGAGCAGGACCCAGGGGAGCACGGTGCGGGGCGCGGTTGGCGCGGCGATCGCGGCTTGCGGCGCGTCGGACGCGACCGGTGCCGCGGTGTTCGCGGTCCGCGTCGCGCGGCGACGGATGTTTAAGATTCCCGCGGTCAGCAGCAGCACAACCAGCACCACCACCGCGCCCGACCAAAGCCCGGTCTGACTCTTGAGCGTGACGAACGGCTCGACGAGCAACGGGTAGCCGAGCAGGGCGAGGAGGCTGCCGGCGTTGCTGGCGGCGTAGAGGAAGTACGGGTCGTGGGCGGAGCGATGGTCGGTGTCGGCGAACCAGCGTTGCAGGAGTGGGCCGGTGGTGGAGAGGAGCGCGAAGGGTGCCCCGGCCGTGAGCGCGAGCGTGCCGAGCAGCCAGAGGACCGGTTCGCCGGGCGGCGCGGCGCGGACGAACGGGAGGCCGATGGGGAGGGTGGTGAGGGTGCCCAGGGCGGCGACGGCGTGGATGGCGACTTGCACGCGGCCGCTGCGGATCTTCGTCAGGGCGTGGGCGTAGGCGTAGCCGATCAGGAGGAGCGTCTGGAAGAAGAGCATGCAGGTGTTCCACACGCCGGGCGTGCCGCCGAGCAGCGGGAGCACGAGGCGGGCGACCATCGGCTGCACGAGGAAGAGCAGCATGGCGGAGAGGAACACGGCGGCGGTAAAGACGAGGACCACGCGAGAACTCCGAGAGATCGGCGCGACACGCTCGCGAGAACTGCAAGGCCTGGCGCACCAATCGTGACTCATCTGGCACGGTGAGCGGGGGAGCCGTCGAAGAAGCGCGTAGACCGATTCCGAAAGGGACCGGGGAAGAGCGAGAGTAGGAGATGAGGAACGGCGGGGAGTCCACGCGGGGCGTGGGGGTACCCTGAGGCGCCGCGTGACGCAGGAGCTCGAATGCTCCCCGTGCCTTCGTGATCTTTGCCGTTACTTCCGCGCGACGACGTAGACGACGTAGTTGTCGTCGAGCTCCTGGCCGTCGGTGATCGGGCGGACGCGGAGCGTGCCTTGGCTTTTCTCCGTGCCCTCGATTGCGCCGCCGAGGCGGTCGTGGATTTCGAAGCCTTTGAATCCGGCCTCGCTCATGGCGTCGGTGAGTTCGGGGATCGACCAGAGCCGCCAGTCGTAGACGAAGGCGTCGCGGAAGACGGTCGCGCGAGATTTCCCGGCCGGGGTGACGCGGAAGCTGAGGGCGTCGACGACGCGGGCGGTGATGGGGTCGGCTGCGCGTTGCTCGAAGGTGTACTCGATGCGTTCGTCGTCGGGTCCGACGAGGTGCTGGATGATCTGCCCGGGGACGAGGGCGTCGCGTCCGCCGTAGGTGTCGGCCACGAGCACGCCGCGCGGGTTGAGGCAGGCGCGGGCGTGCGTGAGATACTTGACCAGCGCGGCCCGGGTGTGCCAGTAGCCGAGAGGGAAGTTGGTGCAGGCGATGACGTCGGCCGACCGGCGGCACTTGAGAACGTCGGCGCGGATCGCTTCAACGCGGTCGTGGTTCTTCAGAAGCGAAAGCGGTTCGGGGTCGATGTCCACGGCCAGAGCGGAGGCGCGGGGGTCCGACTGGGCCCAGTAGCGGGCGAGGGCGGCGGATCCGCTGAAATCTTCGCGGAGCGTGCGTGGTGACTTCCCGTGGACGGCCCGGAGGAAGCGCGTGAGGCGGACGGGCTCGGTGACGCAGAGTTCGTAAAGGTCGAACCTCGAAACTCGCCCCGAGGGCTGATCGGTGTTGGACTGGGGCGCAGTCTTGGCTCTCCGCTGCGATCGGGCGGGTGCTTTGCTCATTGTGCTAGGCCATTCTGATCCAGCGGATGAGCGTTGAGAAGTTCGGCGGTTTGCCGTACATCAAGGCGCCGACGCGGAAGATTTTCGCGGCCGCCCACGCGGCGAACCACACCGCGAGCAGCCCTACAGCCATGGAAGCGGGGATCTGCCAGAACGGGATTTTTTCGCTTCCGGCGATGCGGATGACCATGACGAACGGGCTGATCGGCGGCAGGAAACTGCAGACCTGCGCGAACATCGAGTTGGGATTGCGCGAGAGGGGCATCCAAAGCATCATCGGGATGAACAGCGAGATCATGATTGGCCCGAGCAAGGCCTGGGCCTCGCGCATGTCGTTGACCGCGCTCCCGATTGCCGCCATCGTTGAAGCGATGAGGAAGAATGAGATCAGGAAATAGATGCCGACGTACACGAACTTCACGAGTTCGAGCAGGTGGCCTTGGTTGGCGTAGATCATGCCGACGACGCCGGCCCCCATGTAGAGCGCCAGGATGACGAACGACACGGTCATCTGCCCGACGATCTTGCCGACCATGAGCTGCATCGGCGAGACGGCGCTCAGCAGCACCTCCATCACGCGGCTGCTTTTTTCTTCGACGGTCGAGGTCAGCAGGTATTGCCCGCCGGTAAAGACCGAGATCCACAGCAAGATCATGAACCCGCCCGGGAGCAGGAACGCGGCGACGTCGTTAGATTTTTTCTCACCTTCGGCGGTGACAACCTTGGTGTCGCCGTTGGGGCGCTCGGTGAGGTCGTGGATCTGCGCCGGTTTGAGCCCGGCGGCCAGGATCCGTTGATCGATGACTGCCTCGGCGATCTGATCGCGGATATCTCCCTGCACTTCCGGGTCCAGCTTCGGGGCGACGAAGAGGTCGTACCCGCCGAACTTCCCCGAAGCGTTGGCGACGGTTGAGTTCTCCGGGATGACTGCGAGCGCGAGGCGCGGGTTGGTGACCTTGGATTCGCCGTGCCCGTCGGACTCCATCATCCGCTTTTTCTCGGTCTCGGGGTCGGCGGTGGGGGAGAGGAACTCAAGGGTGAGCGCTGGCCCGGAGCCAGCGGCGTTGACCGCCAGTTCCATCGCCTGCTTGCTCTGCGCGTCCTGCATCGGCATCGCTTCGGCGACCTGCTCGGTCTTTTTCTTGTTCTTCTCGGCACGCCTGGCCGCGAGCTTGCCGGACTCGAAGGCGGTCTTCAGGCCCTTCTCCAGCGTCCCGCCGGTGCGGTCGATCACGGCGACCGTTCCCTCCACCTTTGGCGAGGCCTGGTTCATCAGGATCGGCATGAGCGTGATCGCGAAGCCCATCAGGATCGGCGGGAGCAGAATCCCAAGCAGAAATCCCTTGGTCAGCACTGTCGCCAGGAACTCGCGGATCGCCACGGTCAGGGTCTTAATCACCGGTCGCCTCCTTGCCAGCCGTTGCGTACTCGCGCATGTCTTCGGTCTCGGCCTGAAGGGCTGCCGCCGAGCCGCCGACGAGCTCGATGAAAATGTCTTCCAAGCTCGGCTTGCGGATTTCCATCCGCCGGACGGGGATGCGTGCCGACAACTCGGCCATCATGCGGCTCGCGTCCTGCCCATCGGCCAGTTTCAGTTCAACGTGCCCGTTCTCGACCTTGGCCTCACGCACCCCGGGGAGCGCGGCCCAGGTGGCGCGATCGGCCGACAACGCGCCGGAAACCGGCTCGATCAGGATCGCCTTGGGGTCGTACTTCTTCCAGACCTCGCTCAGCGGCAGGTCCAGGACTTTTACGCCCTTGTTGATCATGAACAGGTTGTCGCACAGTTGCTCGGCCTCGAACATGGCGTGCGTGGAAAAAATCAGCGTTCTTCCCGCGTTGTTCTGCTCCTGGATCAGCTCGCGAAGCAGCCGCCGGTTCACCGGGTCGAGCCCGCTGAACGGTTCGTCGAGGATGATGAGGTCCGGTTCGTGCAGCACAGCCGAGATGAACTGGATCTTCTGCTGCATGCCCTTGGACAATTCCTCGCATTTCTTCTTGTAGCAGTCGCCGAGTTTCATTCGTTCGAGCCAGTTGCGAACCTTCTTGTCGAGCCCGGCGTTGTCGATGCCCTTGAGCCGGCCCATGTAGACCAGGAACGCGCCGACTTTCATTTTCTTGTACAACCCGCGCTCTTCCGGGAGGTACCCGATGCGGTCCTTGCTCTCGATCGCCGACTCCTTGCCCAGCACGAACAGCTTGCCGGAGTCGGGAAAGATGATCGACATGATCATGCGGATGGTCGTGGTCTTTCCCGCGCCGTTGGGCCCGATGAACCCGTACAGGCTGCCCTGCGGGATGTCCAGGTCGAGCTTATTGACGGCCACTTTCGTGCCAAAGGTCTTGGTCACGCCACGGATCTGAATTGCTGTCTCCACTCGATCCTCCATCAAGGCCCGCCCGTTGCGCCCCATTGTGCCCCGTCCGCACGATTCGCTCGGCGTCCGGTTGGTTCGACAGGCCCCGCGGCCCCCCATCGGCGTCTCCCGATTCTTCGGCAATTGTACCGTCGGATTGCCGAGGAGATTCACGTCCCTTACGGTTGACTTATGCCAGCGATCGACGCGGCCAGCAAACGCCGAGTTCTTGAGAAGCTCCGGACCATCGAGTCGCAGTACGCGCAGCTCGAAAAAAAACTCGAAGACCCGGACGTGCTCGCCGACCACAAGGCCGTGCGCGACGTGTCCATCAAGAAGGCCGCGCTGCAGGCGGTCGTTGATGGGTACAGGTCGTATCAGACGATGGAGCGCGAGGTCGCGGAGCTTGAAGCCGCGAGCGGGCCCGGCGGCGACCGCGAGCTGGCCGAGCTTGCTCGTGAAGAAATTCCAGCGCTGAACGCGCGCATGACCGAGACCCTGGAGCGTGTGGTGGCCGGGCTCGTCACGGCGGAAGATCGCAAGATCGGATCGGTGATGATGGAGCTGCGTGCCGGCACCGGCGGCGACGAGGCCGCGCTGTGGGCACGCGACCTGCTGGAGATGTACCAGAAATACTGCATCAAACGCGGCTGGACGGTGGACACGCTGGACTTCACGCCCGAGTCCGACGCCGGCGGGCTGCGCAACGCGACCATCAACATAAAGGGTGAAGGAGTCTGGAGCGAGCTGGCGTTCGAGGCCGGGGTTCATAGCGTGAAGCGCGTGCCCGCGACCGAATCGCAGGGTCGCGTACACACCAGCACCGCGAGCGTGGCCGTGCTCCCCGAGCCCGAGGAGGTCGACGTCAAGATCGACTGGGGCAACGACGTGGAAGAGTTCGCCACGCGTGCGCAAGGCCCGGGCGGGCAGAACGTCAACAAGGTCGAGACCGCGTGGCAGATCCACCACAAGCCCAGCGGCATCATCATCAAAATGATGGAGGCCAAGAGCCAGCAGCAGAACCGCGAGAAAGCGCGGCGGCTGCTGCTGACCAGGCTCTACGACCTCGAACAACAGAAAGTGCACGCGGAGCGATCGGCCGCGAGAAAAACGCAGATTGGCACGGGCGACCGCAGCGAGAAGATCCGCACCTACCGGTACAAAGACGGGATTGTCGCCGACGAGCGGCTGCCGGGGCAGTACGGGTTGCGAGAGATTCTCGCGGGCGAACTCACCGAGTTGATCCAGGATCTGATTGCGCAGGAGACCGCGAAGCGAATCGCGGCGCTGTGAGCTGCGTAGCGCCCGATCCGTGGTGCTGGCTCGTGTCCTGGGTGCGGCGGGGGATCGGTCAGGCGAGTTGGATTACGCCAGTCGTGGCTGCGAGTTCATCCTTCGAGATTCGAGCAGCAAGTCGCACAGCTCGCGCAGCGCGCCAAGCCCGCCGGATTTCTCCAGCACCAGCCGCGCCGCCGCGAGCGCGTCGGCGTGCGCATCCGCCACCGCGATCGGCAACCCCACCCACCCCATCGGCCCAAGGTCGTTGGTGTCGTTCCCAACGTATGCGATCTGGTGCTTCATCACACCCATCCGTTCCGCGAGCTTTTTCAACTCCGGCAGCTTGTCGTCAATCCCGTGCAGGCATTCGAGCTTGAGCTTGCGGCAGCGGGCCGCGACGACCGGGTTCTGCTCCTTGGACAGCACAAAGATCGGCAGCCCGCTCTTGCGCAGCATCTCCAGTCCCATCCCGTCGCCGCGGCTGCACAGCACGCCCTCGGTCCCGTCCTGCATCACGAGGACTCGGTTGTCGGTGAAAACACCGTCGAAGTCGAGCACGAGCAGGCGGATGTCGCGGAGAAGTTCGAGAGTTGTGTGCGTGCGCTGCGCGTCGATCATCGCCGCAGCCGTGATGAGGTCGGACTGCTTCGTCACGACGAAGGCCGACTCTTCGCTCATCTCCAGCAGGGTCGGCGCGTGCGCGAGAGCCGGAGCCGCGTTGGAGAGCTGCGCCCACGGCAGCCCATAAATCACGCCGGTCTCGCGCATGAAGCGAGCGCTGTTCCGCGGGACGGCGCCCGGATCGCGACCCTCGGCCACCGACCACAGCGGAGCGTCGGCCGGCGCGACGCCGATCACCGAGTTCACGCCGGGCGAACCCAGCACACGCGCGGCCGCGTCGAGGTGCCGAGCCAGAAGATTCGGCGCGTGCGGATCAATCGCAAGCACGAGGCCCGAGCCGTCTGGTTCCATCTCGGCAAGTGTGGCGAGCAACGCGGCAACGATATCGCGGCGCAAGGACCCGGCGGCAATCGGCAGGGAGCGCATGACAACTTCGGCACCAAGCTCACGAGCGAAGTTGGCCGTGTCGGAGTCGGCGGTGCCGACGATCACGCGAGAGGTCATGCGAGATTCGCGGCATTGCTCGAGGCAGCAGGCGAGCAGCGATCGTCCGCGGACTGGTGATCGGGTGAGCGACCGATCGATCGAGCCATCGGGGACGATGTACACGGTGAGCGG
>JBGAOD010000212.1:0-2390 GCA_044221955.1 Phycisphaerales bacterium
CCTGTGTCTACCCCACCTACATTCTTCTGCCTCTTCTGTCTTTGCGTACCTCACTCTTCCAGCCCCATCAATTCCTTCCCGCCAACTCCGCAATCACCGCCGCTCTTCCATCCCTCTCCACCCCAAAGACCGAAGTCGCCGCAACGATCACATCGCACCCCGCACCGCGCACCGCCGCTGCGTTCTCCAGCCCGATGCCTCCATCCATCTGCACCCGCTGATTCTGTTCCACCATCCTCGCCAGCACCCGTGTCTTCTCAAGCGTGCCGGGAATGAAAGCCTGCCCTGAGAACCCGGGGTTCACCGACATCACCAAAAGCAAATCCACCACGTCCACGAGCCCCGTGATCCGCTCGACAGCAGTAGGGGGGTTGATCGCCAGGCCGGCCGACATCCCCATCCCCCGAATGTGCCCGCACAACCACCGCGCATGGTCCGGCGAAACCGCCTCGACATGAAACGTGACGTGGTCCGCCCCCGCCGCCTTGAACGGCCCAACAAACATCGTCGGATCCGTCACCATCAAATGCACGTCCAGGAACGCCGACGGCAACGCCCGCCGCAACGCCCGGCACACCTCCGGCCCCATCGATAGATTTGGCACAAAGTGCCCGTCCATCACGTCCAGGTGCAGCGAATCCGCCCCGTTCGCCAACGCGTGCCCCGCCTCGTCCACCAACGCCGCCAGGACGTTGGCCGACAGGACCGACGGCGCAACCAGCGGTGATCGCGATGGCCGGGTGTAGAGATTCTGAATCGCACGACACATCAGCCCCGCACTGTACCCGCCAACCCGGGCCGCGTTACGATCTTGCGCAGTCAGAATCCCTCCCCGAGGGAGGGGCAGGCGGGGTTCACTCCCCGCAACGATCACAGAGCTCGCACGCATTCACGCGCCAGTTTTCCGAAAGACCGCCACCCATGGCCAACTCCGCTGACCTTGCAACCCTCACGCAACGCCTCGAAGCCGTCCACCAGTCCCACGTCCTCAAGTGGTATCGCGAGCTTTCCGCTGAGGCGCAGCACGCCCTGCTCAACCAACTCCACTCCATCGACCTCGGCGCACTGCCCACGCTCGTCGAGACCTATATCAAGAAATCACCGACCCTCGATCTCTCCGGCTCGATCGAACCTGCGCGCTACTACCCCTACGACCCGGCCTCCAAAGTCCGCGCCTGGGACAAGAAGGCCGCCCACGCCGCCGGTGAACAGCTCTTGAAATCCGGCAAGATCGCCGCCTTCGTCGTCGCCGGCGGCCAGGGCTCACGCCTCGGCTACGAGGGCCCCAAGGGCTGCTACCCCGCCACGCCCATCACCAAAAAGCCCCTCTTCCAAGTCTTTGCTGAGAACCTCGTGGCCGCGCAACACCGCTACGGCCGCCCAGTCCCCTGGTACATCATGACCAGCCCGCTCAACCACGCCGCGACTGTCGCGTTCTTCAACGAACATTCTTACTTCGGCCTCGACCGCGCCAACGTCATGTTCTTCCCCCAGGGCGTCATGCCTTCGTTCGACATCAACTCCGGCCAGCTCTTGATGTCATCCAAGTCCGAGATCGCCACCAACCCCGACGGCCACGGCGGCTCCATCAAAGCCCTCCACACCTCCGGCGCACTCGCCGACATGCGCCGCCGCGGAATCGAACACCTCAGCTACTTCCAGGTCGACAACCCCACCGTCCGCGTCCTCGACCCCGTCTTCATCGGCCTGCACGCCACCGCGCCCGACTCCTCCGCCGAGATGTCCAGCAAGATGGTCCCCAAGGCCTACGCCGACGAAAAGCTCGGCGTCTTCTGCAACGTCCGCGGCAAGCTCGACGTCATCGAATACTCCGACATGCCCAAAGAACTCGCGAATGCCCGCGACGCGAACGGCCAACTCCGCTTCCTCTGCGGCTCCATCGCCATCCACATCATCGGCGTCAATTTCATCGAAAAGCTCGCCACCGATCCCGCCTTCGCGCTGCCCTACCACCGGGCCGAGAAAAAGATTCCTTGCATTAGCATAACTACCGGCGAGCCTATCAACCCAACCACCAACAACGGCGTCAAACTCGAACGCTTCGTCTTCGACGCCCTCGCCAGATGTAAGAACTCGATCGTCTACGAAACCGACCGTGTGGAAGAGTTCGCGCCGATCAAGAACGCCACCGGCATCGACAGCACCGAAAGCAGCCGCGAACTCCAGACGCTCCGGGCCGCACGGTGGCTCGAAGCGGCCGGCGTCAAAGTCCCCACCACCACCGAAGCCAAGCCCGACTGCATCATCGAGATCTCACCTCTTACCGCAACGAGCGCCGAGGAACTGAAAGGTAAGCAACTTCCTGCGGATATCGCGCGAGGCCTAAAGCTCACGCTCTAAAGCGTTCTGCTCCAACCCGTCTAAGAACC
>JBGAOD010000065.1:0-20896 GCA_044221955.1 Phycisphaerales bacterium
GGGCGAGATCCGCGACCTCGAGACGGCCCAGATCTCCGTGCAGGCCTCGCTGACGGGGCACCTGGTGCTGACCACGCTGCACACCAACGACGCGCCGAGTTCGATCGTGCGGTTGCTCGACCTTGGCATGGAAGCGTTCCTGCTGACGGCGACTCTGGAGGGTGTGGTTGCGCAGCGGCTGGCGCGGCGGATCTGCATGAAGTGCCGCGAGCAATACCAACCGACCGAGGAAGAGCTGCTGGAACTCAACCTGCGCCCCGAGGACGTCAAGGGCAAGCGGTTCAGCCGGGGCAAGGGGTGCGACAATTGCAACGGGTCGGGGTACCGCGGGCGGCTTGCGCTGTACGAGATCATGACGGTCGACGACGAGATGCGCGAGCTGGTGATGAAGCAGGCGAGCACGGCCGTGCTCCGCGAGCATTCGCGGCGGCGCGGGATGCGGACGCTGCGAGAGAGCGGTTTGCTGGCGATCTATGAAGGGTTGACGACGATCGATGAAGTGCTCCGAGAGACGATCTCGGAGGAGTAGTCGATCGGTTGGGTTGGCGGTGCTGATCGGTGGCGTTGGTTGGTGGTGTTGGGCAAGACAAGGAGAACGCTCGGGCGAGCGTGCGAGAGCGGTTGACGGGGCGCGTTGTTCGCTCCGTCGCCGTGCGGCACGCTCGGTTCGGGCCGATGAGCTATGGCGACATTTACCTATGAAGCGTTGAACGCGGCCGGGAAACCTCAGAAGGGGACCGTGGACGCGGGCTCGAGCGAAGAAGCGGTCCAGCGGATCAAGGCCCAGGGGTATTTCCCCACCTCGGTGCGCGAGCAGAAGGTAAAGAAGTCCGGCGCGGCCGAGGCGGGCGCGGCGCCGGCAAAGAAGAAAAAGAAACCGGGCGGGGGCTTCTCGTTCGGCAAGGTCGGGCAGAAGCAGCTGACGACGTTCACGCGTCAGTTGTCCACTTTGCAGGACGCCGGCCTGCCGCTGCTCCGTTCGCTCCAGATCCTGGAGAGCCAGCTCAAGCCGGGCAAGATGAAGAACATCCTGCAGGGCGTGTGCGAGGAGGTCGAGGGCGGGTCGAGCCTGTCAGAGGCGATGGCCAAGTACCCGTCGGCGTTCGACCGGTTGTTCACGAAGATGGTGAACGCGGGCGAGATCGGCGGCGTGTTGGACATCATCCTCCAGCGGCTCGCCGAGTTCATGGAAAAGAGCCAGAAGCTCAAGCGGAAGATCCGCGGCGCGATGGTCTACCCGATCGTGGTCATCGCGATCGCGGCGTTGATCCTCACGGGCATCATGGTGTTCATCATCCCCAAGTTTGAAGAAATCTTCCGCGATTTCGGCGTGAAGCTGCCGTTCCTCACCGTGTGGCTGATCGATTCGAGCCGCTGGGTGGCGGGGAACAACCCGGGGCAGACGGTGCCGGGCTTCGTGTTCGTCCTGGCCGCGCCTTTCGTGATCGGGTTCCTGTGGAAGATGGTCCGGCGCGCGGGGCCCGGGCGTGCGGCGACGGACACGCTCATGCTGTGGGTGCCGGTCTTCGGCAAGCTGATCCGCAAGACAACGATCGCTCGCTTCACGCGCACGCTGGGCACGCTCATCAGCGCCGGCGTGCCGATCCTGGAAGCGATCAAGATCACGGGCGAGACCAGCGGCAACTACGTCTACGAAAAGGCCTTGCTCAAGGTCCACGATTCGATCCGCGAGGGCGAGAGCTTTGCCGGGCCGCTGCGCGAGAGCAAGACGTGCGACGCGATCGTGGTGAACATGATCGACGTGGGCGAGGAGACGGGCGAGATGGACGCGATGCTTCTGAAGATCGCGGACAACTACGACGAGGAAGTGGACGTCGCGGTGGCGTCGCTGGTGAGCCTGCTCGAGCCGCTGATGGTCGTGGTGCTGGGCGGCATCGTCGGGACGATCGTCGTGGCAATGTTCCTCCCGCTGGTGGCGATGATCAACTCGCTGCAAGGCGGAGGGCAGGGCGGAAACTGATCGCGGCCCGGGTTTGGATCCCGGGTGGGAACGGAGACCGGTCATGGATCTGTGGACGAGCCCAACAAGGAAAGCAAGGCATTCGAGCGCCCCGGCGCGGCGTGGCTTCACGCTGGTCGAAACACTGGTCGGGCTGACGGTGCTGGTGCTGATCCTGAGCATCGTGATCGTGAGCGTGAGCCGGGCCCGCAAGTCGGCCAAGGCGCAGGTTCAAGCCCAGTCGCTCTCGTCGCTCAAGACCGCCGTGAGCACGTTTGTCCAGAACTTCGGGTTCCCGCCGCCGCTCTGCAAGGACATGGCCAAGTACCCGGTCGGGCCCAAGGACACGGAGATCTATTCCGGCAACGGCGCGACGGTTGAGTTCAAGCTCCGGGTCTACGACCCCACCGACCCCAAGGACGTCGAGTTCCTTCGCCGCAAAGACCCCATCGTCCCCCCGCCGCAGTGGAAGGGCACCTCCAGCAACAAGGACACGGACAAGTACTACGACCTCCGGTTCAGCACGGCCTCGCTGCCGTTCTACCTCGTGGGCGTCGCCGAGAAAGAGATCATGCGCAACACCGGGGGCGGAACCGGGAATCGGACGCCCGTAGACGGCGTGCCCGGACCGGGGTTCCTCCGCCCGCGCGCCGACGGCAGCTTCGAAGTCCCCGAGAGCGCCAAGGCGGGAGGCCTCTCCAGCGGCGGCGGAAAGCCCAAGATCAGCACGCGGACGGGCGACGTCTTCGGGCCGTTTATCGATACGGACAAGGGTCAGCTCAAGATGGTGCGCTCGGGCGAGCGTTACGAGCTGATGGACGACAAGGGCGTGCCGTACCGCTACTACCGCTGGGAAAAGGGCAATGCGACGACCGGCGCGATCACCAAGTTTTCAGAGCTGAACCTCCCCTGGCTCCTGGTGCAGACGCTGACCCCCGAGGCCTACCGCAGCTTTGATGTTGACGACGCCAAGCGGAAGGAGCCCGAGTGCGCCAACCGGCTCATCGGGCTCAACAGCGCGACCTACGCACTGATGTCCGCGGGCCCCAACGGGCTTTTCGGCGACGAGCCGATCGCGGAGATCCAGGCCAAGCTGCCGGGCGTGGGCGGGCTGGACGACGAAGCGGCGCGGCGGCGCGCGTACGACGACAACCTGGTGGAGGTGGGGCAATGAAATCGGCAACCAACTCAGGGCGGATCTTGGGACGCGCGTTCACGATCATCGAGCTGCTCGTGGTGATCTCGATCTTCGTGCTGGTGCTGGCGATCGCGGTGCCGTCGTTCTCGGCGATCCTGTACTCGACCGAGCGTTCGCAGGCGGGGAACCAGGTCTCGGTGGCGCTGGGTGCGGCACGGGCCGCGGCGGTGGGGTCGCAGGGGCTCAACGACACGGCGGCCGTGTTCTTCTATGACCCGACGATCGGGCGGACGCGGATCGGTGTGTACACGGTGGTGGGGAAGATCAAGGACCACAACCTGGACCCCAACCTGACCAACCAGATCGTCGAGCGCGACGTGTTTGTGCCGGTGCCCAACTTTCAGCCGGTGCAACTGCCCAAGGGGTGGATGGTGCGCGGGTTCGCGCCCACGGGGTCGGTGGACGTGGACGTCAAGGTCACGGGCTCGCCCGCGGCGCCGCGGAACTACAGCGGGTGGTACGAGTCCAACGCGACCCGTGTGCAGGACGGCTCGGGCGGAAACTGGGTCTTCCCGGAGACGGGGTTCTACAACCCCGACAACGCCAGCGATGTGGTGACCAACAACGAGACCGCGCGGCAGTCGTTCATGGTGCGGTTCGTCGCGGGAACGGGCGCGGTGAGCATGAGCCAGCGCTCGCCGGCGATCGTGGTCGATCCGAGCCCCTCGCAGGTCTTCCGGCTGAGCACGGAACCGTTCAAGAGCAACCGACTGGACAAAGCGCAGGACCTGGCTGTTGAAGTCCGCCGACTTTTGTCGCACCGCGATTTGGAAAAGAATCCAGTTACCGGCAAGTTTTGGGATGAGGATAAGCGGAAATTACTCGGCGACATGGCCTCGGACACAGTGCTCGCCCGGCCGGTGCTGGAACTGGCGGTGTACGACGAACGAACGCTGGCCGCGGCCGTGGGGGCGCGGGGCGTGAACTCTGGGACCGGAACGATCTACAGCGATCCCTCGGGGAAGAAGCTGGCCGGCCCTGAGATCGACCAGACGATTTTCTCGCCGGCCGCGGGGCCCGACGTGATCGCCAAGAACATCAACAGTTGGATCCAGGGGACGACAACCAAGGGTTCGACCGCGCCCAAGTCGGCGGTCACGTCCGACGCACGGATCGTCACGCTGGACCGCTACACCGGGACGGTCAAGGAGATTCTGCCGTGATGAATCGTCCTGAGATTTCCGGTGTTCCTCTTCGTGCGGGCTGGGTTACGTACCCGCCGTTCTCGCGGCGTGGGCTCTCGTTGCCGGCCTTCTCGCTGCCGGCCTTCTCGCTGATCGAAGTGCTCATCGCGGTGGTCGTGCTGGCGATCGGGCTCTTGGGGCTGGGGATGGTCTTCCCCGTGGTCGTTCGTCAGCAGCGCGGGGCGCAGGACTCGATCCTGGGATTCTCGGCGGCCGAGTCCGCGGCCGCCCAGCTCCTGCAGCGCGGCGACGGGCGCGATTGCGAGCAGTCGCTGAACTTCAACACCATCACGCGGTTCCCGGTGATCGTGGACATCACCTGGAAGAACCCGCTCCCGACCTGGCAACAGCCCAACGACAACCGCGACGGCATCGCCAAGGGCGTGGTCATCGAATCCATCGAGACAGCCCCGGCGGTGATCCAGGCGGCGCTGGAACGCGACGCGACCAACCTCGACAGCAAGGGCAGGCCTCGGACGGTCTTTGGCGTCGGGAACGTGCGGGTGCGTCGCGGTTCGAGCGACGCCAACGACAAGGCGATCCTGGTGAGCTTCTCGGGCGATCTCGCGCAGCGCGACGTCGAGCCGCTGGCGGTGGCGGTTTCGCCGTTGGACGTGTCCAACGCGGGCAAGCAGATCCTCGTCAAGTACGTCACGAACCTGCCCGGCAACAAGCACTCGGTCACCGGGCTCACCGGCGCGCTGTGGGAGCGGGCGATCAGCGTCGGCTACGAGGTCAAGAACAACGAGCGGGTCGTCAAGACCTCCTGGTTCGACCCCAAGATCGACAACGGCGTCTCCATCAGCCCGCTCATCGTCGGGAGCACGCTCGCGGGGACGATGACCGTCGGGGACGGGACCGCCAAGGGCATGGACATTGTCACGCTCAGCCCGGTCGAGCGCCTGTCGCCCTCGCCGTTTGTCGGCACGCCGCAGTTCGTGTCGGATTTCTGGGTCCGTCGCTCGGGCGAGACCCAGATGCAGGTCGCGGTCTTTGCGCGCCGGATCGACGCGGGCATCCGGGTTCCGTCGGGCGACGGGACCACCACGAACTGGACGCTGTCGAACGTGCTCTCTGGAACACCGAGCAAGTTCCCGCCCTCGGCCGTGCGGGCCCCGGTCGCGGAAGATTCCGTCGGCCGCCCTACGTTGACCGGCGCGGACGAGACCGGCAAGGCGCGGTACTCGTTGTTCCGGCTCGTGCAGTTGAAAAAGTTCCCGCCCGCGGTCAAGGTTCCCTCGGCGTACCTCGACCTTGCGGACGGGTTCGCGACCAAGGAGCCGGTGGCGATGCAGGCTCTGCGCCAGCCCGGGCAGAAGCTCGTGGACCAGTTCGGCGGGGTGAACACGGTGGTGCGTCTGGACGAGACGCTGACCAACGGCCAAGTCCGCTTGATCCTCGAAGCGGCCATCTCGCGCGACCTGTTCGACCAGCTCTCAACGGTGCCCGGCACCGGCGGCGGGGTCACGCAATCGACGCAGTTCGTGCTGTACACGCCGCAGGTGCCGGCGGGGGTCCGGGTGGTCACGCTGGAGCGCCCGTAAATCGGCGCGGGTACCGGGCGAACAGCGCAAGGACATACACGGCGAGAGCGCCAGAACGAATGCGGCGGAACATGAACCAGAACGAAACATCTCGAAACCCTCTGCTCACCAGCCCGACCGCTCTGTCCGTTCGCGGCTCCAGCGGCCGCGCGTTCACGCTGATCGAGGCGCTGGTGGCGATCGGCGCCATGACGCTGGTCGCGGTGGGGATCGCGCAGATCTTTCAGTCGGTGGGCAAGACGTTGACGGTGGGGCGGCGGCTGAACGTCGTGAACACGCAGGTCGCGATGCTCGAACAGCAGATGCGGCGTGACTTCGCGGCGATGACGCGCGACGGGTTCCTGCTCATCCGCAACAGCTACGCGGACGGTCATTCCACCGGCGGGAACGTCGGCACGCTCGAACGCCCGCCTGCGGCCCCCGCCAAGCCCGACCCGACCAAAGACGACACGATCCGCCTGTCATCACAGGACACCAGGCCGCGTTTGCGCCGGGTCGATGAACTCATGTTCTTCGCCAAGGGCGACTTCGCGTCGGCCCGCGAGCCGCTCGACCCCAAGTACGTGGCGCGCTCGAAGGAAGCACGGATCTATTACGGGCACGGGCTGAAGATGACCGGCACACAGCAGGGCAACACCAGCGGCGTGTCGGCGTACCTGTCGCCCGACGTCAACGACGGGATCACGCTGCGGTCCAACCGTCTGGGCCGGTCCGGTCGTCCGAACGAGTACGCCAAGGACTGGACCCTGCTGCGGCAGCCGACGCTCCTAGTCCGGCCCGAGACGGCCCAGCAGCAGTTGCCGCCCGACACGGTCTTCGGGTGGAAGCCCACGATCGCGACCCAGGCCGCGTTCCTGATGGACCATCCGGGGCAGATCGCGCTGCAGCCCGCGGCGACGAGTATTTTCCGCTCGCTCAACAAGTTTCGCGCCAACGACACCTACAGCTACGCGCGGCCGTCCTTGCAGGCGAACCGCTCGGTGCGCGCGCTGTTTGAGTCGGGGCTGATCGACATCGCGACCGAAGATCTGGGCGCGATCCGCACGATCGCGCTCTCCCCCACGCCGACGCAGTTCCCGCCAACGACCGCGGGCACACTCACCGCGCCCGACGGCGTGTTCGAGCTGCTGCCGTGGGCCGATCCGAAGGTGCCGCCGCTGGCGATGCACGCCTGGATGGACGACGCTTGGCCGGCGCAGTCGGACCCGAGCGTGGCGGCGCGGGACAGCGCGGGCAACAACGTGCCGGGCGGGCTGCGAATCCGCTACGAGTCGGGCCCGATCAATTACGTGGGCGCGCTGGTAGCCACCGGCACGAGCGCCAACCCGGCGGCCGAACTGGCCTCGTTGCGATCCGACCAACTGATGATGTCGGCGTCGAACTTCCTGCCCGGATGCACGGAGTTCATCGTCGAGTATTCGTTCGGCGTCGTTCACCCGGTCACCAAGCAGTTGGTGTGGCACGGGCTCAAACGCGACGCGGACGTTGGCGACGGCTCGCTGCCCCGGGCGATCGTGCTGCCCTACCCCGAGCTCGCGCCCCCGGCCGGTACGCGGGACGCGTCGTTCTCTCCCAGGTACACGAACCTCGACGGCGATAGCGTGACCGATCGGACGTACACGTCCACGACGGGCGCGGTGGTGACGGCCTTGAACCCCGCCGTGCCCCCAGAGCTGATCTACAGCAAAAAGACCGATCCCAACGACCTCTCGCAGACGGCCCACTTCGGGTACCTCGACCCGCTGGTCTACATCGACCCCACCACCGTGAGCGGCCTAAAGGTGGTCCCCGACGGGCGGCCCTGGGCCTGGCCGACGCTGGTGCGGGTGACGTTGAGCCTCACCGATCCGAACAACCCGACGAGCGAGGAGACGTTCCAGTTCGTCTTCCCGACGGCGGCGAACCCCGGCTAGTGCGCACGCCCTCGGCGGAGTCGCGCCAGCGCCACGCAGACGAACGAAGCGACGAACGAAGCGGCGAACGGGACGGCCCGAGATTCACCGCGGCCTCAGGAGATTTGTGATGAACCTTCCACGCGTGTTCTTCAGTTCAAACGACGAGAACTCCCGCTCGGCCTGCGCGGTGATGCGCGCCATGGCCGGCAGCCCGGCCGGACTGCGGGCGACGCGCCGCGGGTCGTTCCTTGTCCTGGTCGTGGGGACGCTGGCGATCATGTCCGTCTTCGCGGTGGTGTACATCGCCATCGGACGGGCCGACCTGGGCACGAGCGCGGGCGTGAAGCGGAACGCGGAGCGCGACGATGTTCCCCAGCAGTTGGGCAATTACATCGCGGACAAGATCATCGCCGAGGACGTCTTCTCGACCTACGTCGACGGCGTCGACTCGGCGGGCAACCCGATGTTCCATCGCGAGGACACCGACTACCCCGCCACGCCGTGGGACGTGACCTCCCTCGCCAACACCAACCCCACCCTGAACTTCCGACCCGTGGGCACGGCCCTGACGAGTGATTACTCCCTCTACAAGGCCGCGGCCGCGACCACGTTTATCAGCAGCGACCGTCACCTTCCCTCGGACCCGTGGCTGGCCTCGCTGACACCGACGTGGTTGAACTACAGCGGCGTTGCACCCAACGCCAAGCAGTACCTCGACTACCGCGACTGGGCCCAGATCAGCAACGTCGCGCCCGACGGGGCGTTCGTGAACCTCGCGAACCTGCGCGGGAACTTCGGCATTTCTTCCACGGAGATGCGGCAGGATCTGAGCCTGCTCAAGCCCCTCGCAAGCGGGCTGATGGACCCCACCAACGACACCGACTTCGGCACGCAGATCCGCTTCGCAACCGCAAGGGTCTCGGGGAAGGCGGTCCGAGTTTCGCAGTACCCGGCCGAACTGACCATGCGGCAGCGCGGCGCGTTCCGTCTGGCGACCGACGTGACGTTCCTCCCCAGCAACCCCAAGTACGCGATGAATCAGTGGGCCGACGCCGACGGCGACGGGTTCCTGGATTCGCGCTGGTTCGAGATGGTCGACGCCCGGAATCCTTCGCTTCCCAAGGGGCTGCTCAAGACCAACGGCAAGATCCGGTATTTCTTCGCCACGCGCATCGTGGACCTGTCGGGGCTCGTGAACGTCACGACCGCGACGGACACCGTGACCAAGCCGACCCTGACGGGACCGATCGGGCTCACGCCCTCGGACGTGGACCTGCGGCGACTCCTGACCATGCAGGATTTCCAGGATCAGTTCGGCGGCGTGGCCTACGGCACGATCCCCAACCGCCTCCCCCTCAACGCCAACGACCCCGACAACTACTCCCTCTACGACGCCAACGCCGTCCGCGTCGCTTCCGCGGCCTACGGCGCGCTGTTCGCAACCGGCGACATCGCCAGCACCACGCGCCCGCCGACCGGGCGCGGCGCGATGGTCTCGGGCATCATCCCGCCCACGCCGCCGCTCGGCGGGCTCCCCAAGAACGAGTTCTACTTCGGCAGCTCGAACTTCTGGGCCTACGGCGACCCGATGAGCAAGGTGCCCCTCGCCGGCTCTGTGCTCGACCGCTCACAGGTCTACCGCCGCCTTGCCGCGAACATGATGAACGTGAGCGCCGCGCCGATCTCGCAGGCGTCCGGCCCCGCCCTCGACGGGCTGCTGGTCTCGACGGTGAACACGTCGGACCTCGAAGACCTGCTGACCTACCGCGGGCTCAACAACCCGGAGATCACGTCCAACCTGGAACTGATCCTCGGCGGGCGTTTGGCAAGCAACGCGAGCGTGGCCCGCTACGACCCCCTGCGCGGCAACCGCGGGTTCGATGTCGAGCGCGAGAAGCAGGACATCGCCGCGCCCTTCGGGCAGGCGGACCCGGACGCCATGCTCCTCGCCGCCACCAGCGTGCGGCAGTACCTCACGACCACCAGCGGCGCGCGCCCGATCCGTTCCACACGCCTGCCGATCAAGGAAGAGAAGACCGATTCGGACAAGGCCGCGAACGCCGTGGTGGTCAACAACCTGTCCAAGGGTGAACTCAAGATCAAGATCACGCCCGACGCGGCGTCGCTCTTCAAGGGCTACGCGGCCGCGCTCATTCCCGATGCGCACCCAGCGGTGGGGGGGCTTACGGACGACACCTGGTCCGCGACCAAGCTCGTGGACGCGGCCTACGACCCGTACAAGCACTTGAACTACGGCGCACGCACGCCCGAACTCGGCGCGATCATGTCGGCCCATATGGCCGCGAACATGGCGGCCGCGCTCTCGAGCCAGAACGCCAACGACGCCGACGGGCTGCTCGCGTCCAACGCGATGAAGCCCTACACGCTGCTCCTGGCCGAGAGCGAGCGGGCGTTCGTCGATAAGAGCAAGACCCCCTACGCCTGGACCTACCCCGAGAAGCTGATGGACCTCGGGAAGGACAAGCTGGCGGATGTGAAGTCCAAAGTCTTGAACCCGGTGATGAACGTCTACGGGATCGTCCCCGAGCCGGTCATCACGGCCTTCGCGGTGTACCACGTGTACAAGGGCGTCGGCGGCACCAACAAGCCCTACATCGTCGGAAGCGACGAAAACTCCAAGGACTACGGCGGGCTCGTCGGGCAAGTGCTGGCGATCCAGATCACCAACCCGTTCAACGAGATCATCAAGGGCTACGACCCCAAGCTCAAGGGGAAACCCAATTACGACCGCCGGTACGTCGAGTACGGCGGGCGTCGGCTCTACGTGGACTTTGACAAGCGATCACCGACGGTGGCGCTCGACTACGCGCCGGGCGAGACCAAAACGTTCTTCGCGGTGTGGTCCGACGCATACTCCGACAAGTTCGATTCCTGGGCCGGCGGGCAGATGCCAAACCCGATCCGGGTTGAGGAATCCGACGCCAACGGCGTGGTGACCGACAGCACCGGGGCCTTCGTTGATGTCGTGAGCGACGTCAAGGCCAACCTCGGAAACACCGCGCCGACGATCCACAAACCGACGGTCGAAGTGGTGCGACTGTGGCGTGCCCCGCTGGACCGGACGCTCGGTTGGAAGGTCGATCCGTTCGGAAGGAAGGACCAGTTGGTCGATCGGTTCCGGATTCCGCTGGACCCGACCAAGAAACTGCCCGAGGACCGCTGGCTCCGGTTGCCGCCGGGGCAACAGGACATCGCGCCTGAGAACGACACCAAGATCTACGGCGACCTCGCGATCACGCTGGGCGTGGTCTTCAGGCGCCCCAAGGACCCGCTCGGGGCCACGGCGGACACGATCGCGGCGGGCGCTCCGGCGTTCATGATCGAACGGAAGTACACCTCGGAGTTTGCAAAGAACTTCGGGTTCATCAACGAAGCAGCCTTTGTCCGTGAAAGCGTGAAGGACTCACCGCTTGCGTTCACGGACTTTGAAAGCAGCCCGTACGGCGATCAGTCGATCGATGCAATGTTCATGTCCCAAGGCGGTCAGTCGGTGTTTCAGGCTCCGTTCGATAAATGGCTCGTCAAAAGCCCCAAGGACTGGCCGGACCCGACGATCAATCAGACCGCTTCTAATCAGATCAATGGCGCGAAGTTCGCCGATTTGCGGACCGAGATCCTGCGCTGGTCCTCGGTCCCCGCGACCACCAAGCTGCTCGACGTGGCGCGGGTGGGCGACATGCTGACCCCCCTGGCCGTGGGCCCGGAGTTCAGCCCGCTCAACCCCACGGCCGCGCAGTTCGAGGACTCCGACTACACCACGCTGGGCGAGGCGCTGGCGATGGCGCTGGGCTACGACCGTGCGGCGGCCGGGGCGACCGACCCCAGGCCGTTCCAGTTGATCGGAAACCAGTTCGGCGGGCACCAGAAGCTCGACGCGAGCGGCGGCGCGGCGGCCGGTTCCAACACCTTCGCGCTGGTCGATCGCGGGCACCTGCGGCTCGACGAGTTCGCGCCCTTCTACGACGCCGCGCCGATCGGAGCCTTTGACAAGACCAAAGACTATCGCCGCGGCTCGGGCATCCCGCTGGCGCTCAACGTGCTCAACGTCTTCACGACCGTGGAACCGCAGCTCGATCGCCTGGTGCCGGGCACAGTGAACGCCAACACGGCCCCGCTCCCCGTCCTGCGCACGCTGCCGCTGTTCACGCCGCCCAACCCCGCGTCGCTGCCGCTGAGCTCGACGTGGTGGTTCGCGAGCCACGGCACGGGCTCGGACGTGGCGGCCGCGGCAGAGGCGTACCGGGATAAGTCGATCGTGAACACCCGCGTCGCGGGCACGCTGGCGAAGTTTGATGACGCCGGGACCAAGCCGACGGACATTGCCAATCGCTACGGACGCCGTACCGCCAACCCGATCGACGCTCTGCGCGAGAGCCCGGGCTTCGCATCAATCGGCGAGCTGATGGCGATTCACGGCGGCAACACGGCCGACCCTGCGGACCCCTCCAACATCGACTACCTCGGGCACAGCACGTCTGTCACGATCCCCACCGACGGCGTGCGGAGCGGCGACCCCGTTGCGCCGACGGCGGCGCCGACGCTCAAGGACCTCTACAGCGACAAGCTGCTGATCGCCAACGCGGCGTCGAGCACGGTGGCGGTGCGGAGCGACGTCTTCGCCGTGTGGTTCGTAGTGGCTGGCTTTGCCAAGACCGACCTGGTGCGGGGCGATGGCACGCCGCTCCTGGACACCGACCCGCTGGTCCCCAGCGTCCAGCGCCGGTTCCTGATGGTGGTCGACCGGTCGAACGTGGTCGAGAAGGGCCAGAAGCCGCGGATCGTGCTGTTCAAGGAAGTGCCGATGTAAGGCGGGTTCGTCACGCGTCACACTGCGCCTGACGGGTTTCACCGTTCATTCCGGCAGAACAATGAAGAACCCCACGCCCGCGCGTGGGGTTCTTCATTGGTTTCTTCCTTCTTGAAGCAACACGAGGCGAACGACCGGCGCTAACACCCGGCCTCAAAGTCCGCGACGAAGGCGTCGAAGTCTTCGCCCGCCACGAACCCGTCCTTGTCATAGTCGGCCGAGTCGTCCCCCGACTCGAACGCCACCAGGAACGCGTCGAAGTCCTCGCCGGTGAGGAACCCGTCGAGGTTGTAGTCCGCGGTGCAGAGGTCCGGGTAGATCCGCGAGACGGTCGTGGTCGAGAGGCAGTCGGCGTCGGTGACGGTCAGCTTCACCTCGTAATAGAACGTGTCGCCAAAGGCCGTGCCGTGCGGGTCGAGACGGGCCGAGGCCTGGCAGTTGAAGTTCGGCGGCTCGGGGTGCGTGTGCGTGTTGTGGTGCAGGATGACTTCCCACTTGCACTCGAGCTGGCTGGCGTCGTGCTCGGCGTCGGTCACCACCGAGGTCAGCGGGACCGTGATCGACCGGTACGCCGGGTAGAGCGAACCGTCCACGGGCGAGGTGATCGCCACCTGCGGCGGTGTGTTGTTGAGCACCACATTCACGCTGGTCGTGGAGGTGTACCCGACGTTGTCCGTGACGGTGAGCGTGGCCGTGCGGCACAGCGGCACGGTGGTTGGGGCTTTCGCAAAGACGCGGAACTCTCCGAAACTCAGGAAGCCCGCCTCGCCCCCCGGATCACCCTGGAGCAGCACCGCGTCGGCGTCGACGGGCGAGAGCAGCGTGATGCGGAACGATTCCCACGGCAGCCCGTTGGCGCCGGGGTACGCGGGCGCGATCGTGTAGGGCACGCTGACGTAGACCCCGTTCACGCGGGCAAGCACGTTGAGCGTGTCGAACCACCCCCCGTTCTCGAACTGCAACCCCTCCTGGAACCCAGTCGTCGTTGCCCTGATCGCCGAAGTGGTACGTGTCAAACTGCTGGCGGTTGTTCTCGCTCGTCGGCGGCGGGAAGACGCCGTCGCGCAGCACTTCGGGATCGCGCCCGCCGCCCTGCGATCCGGGCGGGTCCAGTGAGTCCACCTTCGCGATGAAAACGCCCTGGGCGGTGATGTCCACGTCGTCAAAGTACGTGTGTACGGGGTCGGCCACCGCGCTCGCCGGCGTGGCGTCGCCGAAGTCCCAGGCGTAGGTCAGCGGCTGATTTTCCGGGTCGATCGAACCGCTGCCCGTGAACTGAACGGTCATCGGAGACGGGCCCACCTGCGGCGCCGCCGAGGCAACGGCCGTGGGCGGGAAGTTGTTCGCGCCCAAGTACTGAATCCGGCGCACCACCGAGTTCCCGTTCTGGTCGTAGTTGATGTAGTGGATATCGCCCGTCGCCGGGTCGGTCGTCAGGCACACCGTCGCGCTGCTGCCCGGCGGCATGAACGCCTGCACCAGCGAAGGCCGGTTGTTGGCGTCGAAGACGATGCTGCACACCCACCCGTAGGCAAAGTCGGCGTGGAAGTAGGTGTTGCGGAACGACTCGGGGTACGAGGTTCCGGTGTACCACACGCCGCCGATCGACGCCGACCCGCCGAACTGCGGGCCCGCCACGGGCGAACCGGGGGCTCCGACGTCGAGCACCTGCGACGCCGTCCCGTTGTAGAACGAGCACCGTGCAACACCGGCGTGCGACCATTCCAGCACCGGGCGGTGATGCACGAACCGGTGGATTGTCGGTGGGATCTGCGCGCCCGCGTCGCACGGGTTCGGGAATGACGGGCTCGCGTCCAGCGTGTCCTGGAGAATCAGCGAGTTGAACGGGAAGAACTCATACCCGCACCCGTTGACACCATAAAGCGGGTTCAGTTCGTCCTTGTTCTGCGTGTCGAAGTTCTGGTAGACGACCTGCGGGTCCATCCCCTCGTAGGAAGGCCAGCCGAAGTTCAGCCCCGGCCCGTCGCCCACGTACAGCCCCTCGAACGAGCCCCAGCCGACGGTGCCGATGTAGAGCGCCCCCGGGTTCGCGTCGGCCGGGTTGGCGCTGCCGGTCCCCGGGCGGATCGCCATACGGAACGGGTTGCGGAGCCCGAGCTGCCACACCCGCGAACGGGCCGAATGCGGTTCCGCCGCGTCGTAGAACGGGTTGGACGGCACGCCGTCGCCCGTCGCCGGGTCCATCCTGAGCACCTTTCCGCTCAGAGAATCAACCATCTGCGACCGGAACGCGCCGACGTCTTCCTTGCTCGAAATGATCCCGTCGATCAGCCCCGTGTTGGACGAGCCCGTGCGGAACCCGCCGATGTCGAACGTGTCATAGCTCGCGCCCTCGCCCGTCGACGCGATCAGCGTGCCGTCCGCGCCAAAGAGCAGCGTGCCCGGCCCGTGCGACTGGTGCAGCACCGCCGGCCCGGTCCCGATCGTCTCACCCAGCAGGATCTTCCGTGACGAATAGTCCACGCTTCGGAAGCCGTCGCTCGCGTTGCATGTGTACCGCGCGATCCGCGACATCGTGTCCCGGTCGTACTCGTTGGCCTGCGGGTCGTACTGGTTGGTCCCGAAGTACTTGAGGTGGTGGAAATCGATGACATAGAACAGGTAGATGTACCCGTTGACCGAGAAGTTCGGGTCCACGCAGAAGCCCAGCAACCCGTAGTCGCGCCAGTTGCCGACCTCCTCTGTCAGGTCGATCAGCGGCTGTGCGCCCTTGACGCCGTTCTCCACGTTCCAGACCAGCCCCGCCTTCTCCCACACGAACATCCGCCCCGACGCCACGCCGCCCAGGGGCGCGAAAGTGACACCGACCGCCTGGGTCCACCCGGACGCGACGGGCTGGTCCACGAAACCCGGCGGCACCTGCGCATCACAGGTCCGCATGCTCGACAAGCAACCCGCCGCCCCCACGCACGCCCAGAGCCCAAGCCCACGCCGCCACCAAAGCGAAGATGCAAGCATCGCCGATTCTCCGGTCTCACGCAATTTCCGACTCCCGACCTCGGACCACGGACTCAGGGATTATCGGAAAGCACACGTCGATCCGTGATCCGCCCCAGAGCGCATCCGCAAAACTCCGTTCCGTCACCTCCCGAACCGCGCCGTCCCGAGAAAACCCGAGGTATTTCTCACGGCTTATCGGTCGCTTCCCATCAGCACCCGAGCTCGTACTGGGCCACGAACGCGTCAAAGTCATCGCCGGTGACGAACCCGTTGAGGTCAAAGTCCGCCCCCGCGTTCCCGGCCTCAAACTCGTCCACGAACGAATCGAAGTCCTCGCCCGTCACGAACCCGTTGGCGTCAAAGTCGGCGCGACAGTTGGCCGGGAAGACCAGCACCGTCGCGGTCGTTGACAAGCAGTCCGGGTCCGTCACGGTGAGTTTGATCTCGTAAAAGAAAGTGTCGTCCACCGACCCGTGCGGGTACAGGTAGGCGCTGCTCACGCAGTTGAAGTCCGGCGGGTCCGGGTGCGTGTGCGTGTTGTGGTGCAGGATCGACTGCCAGCGGCACGTCAGCTGGTTCAGCGGGTGCTGCGCGTCTGAGATGTTCGCCGTCAGCGGGATCGTCGTCGGCACATAGTTGGAGTACTTCAGGTCCGGGGCCGGGCTTGTGATCTCGACCACCGGCGGCGTGTTGTTCACCGCCACCTTGATCTGCGTGGTACCCGAGAAGTTCACGTCGTCGGTGACCTTCAGCGTCACCGTCCGGCACAGCGGCGCGGTTGTGGCCGGAGCGCCCAACACGCGCAGCTCGCCCACGCTGATGAACTGCGCAGCCCCGCCCGGCACGCCCTGGATACGCACGCCGTCGGCGACCACCGGCGCATCAAGCCGAAGCTCGAACGATTCAAAGCTGACCCCGTTCTCGCCCGGGTAGGCGGGCGTTGAGTTGTACGGCACGCTCACCCAGACCCCTCCCGTGAGGACCTGCACGTTGAGCACGTCGAACCACCCGCCGTTGTTGAACTGACGCCCCTCCTGGAAGATCAGCCCGCGCACGGTCTGCGGCGTCGCGAAGGTGTACCCGATCCAATCGTCGTTGCCCTGATCGCCCAGGTGGAAGGTGTCGTACTGGTGGGCCGAATCAACATCGCTCAGGTCCGGGTAGACCAGATCGCGCATGATTTCCGGGTTCTGGTTCCCACCCCCGATGGGGTTGGGTGGGTCGAGCGAGAAGACGCGTGCCACGAACGTTCCCAGCGCCGTGACGTCCGTGTCGTCGGTGAACACATGCAGCGGCTGGGCCTCGCGGCTCGGGCGGGTCGAATCGCCAAAGTTCCACAAGTACGTCAGCGGCGCGCCCTCGGGGTCCGTCGAGCCCGTCCCGCTCAGCTGCACCGGCAGCGGGGAGTACCCGAAGTTCGGCGTGGCCGTCGCGACCGCCGTGGGCGGCTGGTTGGTCCCGCCCACGTACTTAATGCGGTGGATCGAGGCGGTACCGATGTCGTCGTAATTCACGTAGTGCAGATCGCCACTCACCGGGTCGGCGCAGATGCAGACGATCACCGTCGAATCATCGGGCATCATGTCGTCGATGTGGGTCGGGTGATCGTTCGCACCGATGACGAAATGCTTCATCCAGCGCCGCGTGTAGTCGGCGTGGAAGTAACTGTTCTGGAACTCGGGCGGGTACTCCGTGCCCGTATACCACGCCCCGCCCACCGAGGCCGACCCGCCGAACTGGTTGCCGCTGCAAGGCGACTCGGGCTCGCCCACCAGCGAGTACGTCGAGTTGCCCTCTTGGAACCACGAGACGAACGCCTTGGTGTCGTGGAACCACGCCGTGGTCGGGCGGCGGTACTGGTAATGCGGGATGTTCGCCGGGATGTCCAGCGCGGTATCGCACGGGTTGGGCCAGCGCGGGTCCGGGTGCAGCGTTTCCAAGATCTGCAATTCCCGGAACGTGAAGTTCGGCCTCGTACACCCCGCCGTGCCGAAGAGCGGGTTGGGAGCGTCCGGGTTCTCCGGGCACTCGGCGAGGAGATACTCACCCTGGTGGACCATCCCCTCGTAGATCGGCCACCCGTAGTTCTGCCCTGCCACGGTAATGACGTTGAGCTCTTCCCAGAAGTTCCAGCCCACGTCGCCAAGGTACAGGGTCCCCGGGTTGGCGTCGGCCGGGTTCACGCTCCCCGTCCCCGGGCGGAGCGTCATGCGGAACGGGTTGCGGAAGCCCAAGGCCCACACACGCGATTCGGGCGAGCGCGGCTCGAGCGGGTTGTAGAACGGGTTGGAAGGCACGCCGTCGCCCGTCGCCGGATCAAGCCGCAGCACCTTGCCGTTCATCGAGCCCAGGTACTGCGCGCGGTACGCGCCGATGTCCTGCTTGGCGGAGATAATCCCGTCAATCCGCGCGGTGTTGGAAGAGTCCGGCTTGGGAGTGATCCCGACGTCCACCGAGGCCGCGCTCGCGCCGTCGCCTACTGAAGCGAGCAGCGTACCGTCCGTTCCGAACAGCAAGGTCCCCACGCCGTGCGTCGTCCCCGCGATCGCCGGCGCTTGCCCGATCGCCTCACCCACGAGGATGAACCGCGAGCCGTAGTCCACGCTGTGAAAGCCGTCGCTCGCGTTGCAGGTGTAGCGTGTGATCCGCGCGATCGTGTCGTGGTAGGGCGTGCTGGCCGCGGGGTCGTACCCCGGCAGCCCGAAGTTCATCAGGTAGTAGTAATCAACCACGTAGCTGACGTAGATGTACCCATTGCTCTGGAAGTTCGGGTCCACGGCGAAGCCGAGCATCCCGTAGTCGCCCCAGTTGCCGACTTCTTCGGAGATGTCCAGCAACGGCTGCACCGACTTCACGCCGTTCTCAACCGTCCAGACCTTGCCACCCTTTTCCCACGCGAACATCCGCCCGGACGCGGGCCCGCCCAGCGGCGCGAAGCCCACACCGACCAACTGCTCAAAGTCGGTCGCCACCGTCTGATCGATGAACCCCGGCGGGAGCTGAAGGCTCGCCGCTGCGCCGCGCGGATTGCTCGCAACGCCGACAAGAATGCTCAGCGCCGAACCGGTGACAGCAACAGACCGCGACAAAGACGTCGTGCGGAAGCGCATGCTCAATTTCCTCGAAAGGTTCTCTAGATCTCCGAGCAAAGTGTATCAAACAGCCCTGACCGCCGACACCCGGCGCGCGCAAACGCCCCGAAATCGAAGAAATCCCGGAAAAACCATCGTTTTTCGGACGGCGTGCGGGAGAACGGCCACCGATCACAGGCGGGGATCGCGCTCCGCGCGCGAGAAACTATGGTGTTGCGAACTCCCAATCTTGCGAATGCACCGCCCGCGAAGCGGCAGAGTTTGCTCACGGGCACCCGGCCACGAACGCGGCCACGAACGCGTCAAAGTCATCGCCCGTGACGAACCCGTCGAAGTTGAAATCCGCCGACGGATCGCCCGCGACGAACGCCGGGACGTACTGATCAAAGTCGTCGCCCGTGAGGAACCCGTCGTTGTCAAAGTCGGCCGCGCACGGGTTGGGGCGGATGAAGACCGTCTTGGTTGTGGAGAGGCAGTTGGGATCGGTCACGGTCAGCTTGATCTCATAGAAAAACGTGTCCCCCAAGGATCCGTGCGGGTCCAGCCGGGCCGAGGTCGAGCAGTTCGTGTCCGGCGGCTCGGGGTGCGTGTGCGTGTTGTGGTGCAGGATCGTCTGCCACTTGCATGTGAGTTGGTTGGTGGGTGACTCGGCGTCGCTGACCGTCGCCGTGAGCGGCACGGTGATCGAGCGGAACGCGGGGTAGTACGACTCGTTGACCGGGCTCGTGATCGTCACGCTCGGCGGAGTGTTGTTGAGCGAGACCCCAACGGTTGTGGTCGTGGAGAGATTCGCGTCGTCGGTCACGGTGAGCTTGGCCGTCCAGCACTTGGGCACGACAGCGAGCGGGGTCGCGAACACGCGGAGCTCGCTCAGGCTGAAAAAGCTGTTGAAACCGCCCGGGTCCCCTTGGATTCGGATGCCGTCGGCAAGGACCGGCGGAGTGAGCCGCAGCACGAAGGACTCGTAGGTCACGCCGTTGGCGCCCGGGTACGCGGGCGTGATCGTGTACGGCCTGTTCCCGAAGATCGCGTTGACCCTGGGCTGCAAGTTGAGCGTGTCCAGCCACCCGCCATCGACGAACTGAGCCCCTTCCTGGAAGGTCACGCCGGTGATGGTCCGCTTGGTCGGGAAGGTGTACCCGACCCAGTCGTTGGTCCCCTGGTCCCCGAAGTGAAAGGTGTCGAACTGGAGCTTGGGGTCCTGGGTACCGACGGGTGGGAAGACGCCGTCGCGGAGGATTTCCCTGTTGTAGTTCCCGTTCCCCTGCGGCCCGGGCGGGACAAAGTTGTCGACGCGAGCGATGATCGTCCCCTGCGATGAGATGTCATCGTCGCCCGTGTACGTATGCACCGGATTGGCGAGCGTGCTGGGCGGGGTACCGTCGCCGAAGTCCCAGACGTAGGTCAACGGCCCTCCTTCGGGGTCGGACGAAGCGCTGCCGGTGAACTGCACGGTGAGCGGCGCGGTCCCGAACGATGGGGTTACCGAGGCGACCGCGAGGGGCGGCTGATTGCCCCCCGCGACGTAGCGGATCCTGCGCAGCCGCCCGTCCCCGTTTGAGTCGAGCTCTATGTAGTACAAGTCGCCCGACACAGGGTCGGTTGTCATGCACACAATGTTGTGGGTGGAGGTGCTCAGGAAGTTCTGCAGGGCCGTGGGCCTCTCGCCCGCTCCCACCGTGACGTACTTGAGCCAACCCAGGACATAGTCGGCCAGAAAGTACTTGCCCTGGTACTCGGCCGGGTACTGCGACCCGGTGTACCACACGCCCCCGGTCACGCAGAACGACTCGGAGGGCACGCCTTGCACCGGGGCACCAGGCGTGCCGATGTCCGCGTAGAGCGAGTCGTTCCCGACGTAATACGACGCCTCAGTCTTGACCGAGCGGGCCCAGTCGAGCACCGGGCGATGGTGAACAAATCTGGGTACCGACACGGGGACCTGCTTGGTTGGATCGCAGGGGTTGGGGAATGAAGGGCTTGGATTTCTGGTGTCCTGCACGAGCAAATCACGGAACAAGAAGTACGGCTGCGTGCACCCACCCGTGCCAAAGAGGGGGTTGGGGGCGTCGAGATTCGCCGGAGATCCGTCGAAGTAGTCCGAGAGCGTGTTCATCCCCTCGTACAGCGGCCAACCGAAGTTCTGACCCGGCGTGTCGCAAACGTTCAGTTCCTCGAAGTCGGACCAACCCACGTTCCCGATGTAGAGCATCCCCGGGTTGCCGTCGGCGGGG
>JBGAOD010000066.1:0-21348 GCA_044221955.1 Phycisphaerales bacterium
TTTTTTTCAAAGTTCCCGGTCCTCGCCGTTCTGAGGGCACACCCGGTCGGGTTTTTCGACCCGCGGGCCTCGCTGCTCTACGATCTTTGCACCACCGACAGGCTTTGAAAAGAGGCGACGAAGATTGATTCCGGCGCTAAATAGCCCATATTTACAGTAGATTTTGGAGAGTTCTCAAAGGAACCCGAGTCTCTACGATTGGTTTACTCCTGATGTTGCATCGGCCTGCGCGGGTTGAAGAAGTTGAAGAGATCCCAAGATTTCCCGGACCCTTGGCGTAAATGGACATACGAGTACGATGACGACACACCAATCAAACCCCGATCCGAGCCCTGAGCCCAACCCGGACCTCACCCCGATTCTCGGGCGTTGGCCGTATCAGCCGGGCCAGATCAATGCGAGAATTATCCGCGCCGAGGACGGTGAGCCGCGTGTGCAGGTCCGTGTTGACCTCGGGATCATCCAGATGCACGCGACGGGTCGGCCCGACGGGGAGCGACCGGAAGGATTCGAGAGCTTGTTGGAGCTGTTCGAGCATCAGATCGAAGAGGCTGAGCACGGCGGTGACGAACCCCCCAAACTCACATCCGAGCAATGTCGAGCGCTGCGCGACGAGGCGGTGCAGTACTACCACCGCTACGTGGCGCTCCTGGCGCTGGAGGATTTCGAGGGGGTCGTGCGCGACACAACCCGCAACCTGCGCGTGATTGATCTGTGCCAGAAGCACGCCGAGTCCGAGGAGGACCGCAACGTGCTCGAACAGTTCAGGCCGTACATCACGATGGTGCGGGCCCGAGCCCTCGCCAGCCAGGCCCTCAAGGACAACGAGCCCAAAGCGGCGATCCACGCGATCGACGAGGGCCTGGACGCGCTCAAGCAACACTTCTCGGACAACGGCGAACCGCAGATGTACGACGCGTCGAGCGAGGTGCAGATGCTGCGGGGGATGCGCGAGGCGCTCATCCCGAAGCTGCCCCTCAGCCAGGTCAGCGAACTGCGGGCGCGGTTGGCCAAGGCGATCGAGCAGGAGAACTATGAGTTGGCGGCGATCCTGCGCGATGAGCTACGGCAGGTGAAGGACTGAGCCGGACTTCATTCCTGCGCCCTTGGGCCTCTTTCAGAGGGAAGGATTTTGAGGCGCGGGAGCCTTGGCCACGACTCGGGCTCGGAGCTTTTCGAGGATCTCCAGCGACATCGCTTCGGCGGTGGCGATCTCTTCGACGGTGATGTGGTCGGCGCCCGCGGCCTTGGCTTTCAGGCCGGTGCTCAAGTAGTTCGTGCGCGCCGCCAGGAACACGTTCGGCGCGAGACGCCGGACCGACGCGCAGGCCCGGAGCATGGCGTCCTCGTCGGGGATGGTGATGACGACGGCCTCGGCCTCGGCGACTCCGGCGGATTCGAGCACCTCGGGGTTGGTGACGTCGCCGTACACGATGGCGCGACCGAGTGTGGACTGTTTGCGGACGGTGGTCGAGTTGAGTTCGATGATTGTGATGGGAACGCCCATCTTGGCGAAGCGTTCGGCGAGGCTGCGGCCGACGGGCCCAAAGCCAGCGATGATGACCGGGGCGCACCCGCGGATCGCGCCGTTCTCGTGAGGCGGGGCGTGCGGATCGTCGGATTGAATGTCGCTTGCAGTGTCGGACTTGGTTAGGTGCGTTGCGCCGGCGTGCGGCTCGTGGGCGTGTTCGTGGTGCGGGACGTTCATGATCGAGTCGCGGACCCAGCGAGCTGTGGGCCAGAGCCCGACGCGGGCGGCGAGCACGTGGGCGGGCTTGACGAGCAGGGGTGAGACGACGAGGGAGAGGACGACGATGGCGATCACGTTGCCCGGGCCGGTTTCTTTGAAAATCCCGAAACTGTCGGCGGCGGAGAGGATGACCAGGCTGAACTCGCCAGCTTGGGCGAGGTAGATGCCCGAGAGTACCGCGACGGGCGCGGATGCTCCGAGAGCCCAGGCTGAGAGGGCGATGACGGAAGATTTGAAGGTGAGGAGCACGATGAGCCCGAGCCCGATGCGCACCCAGTCGTGGGCGAGCAGGGAAGGGTCAATCTTGAGCCCGACGGCGGTGAAGAACACGGCCATGAGCAGGTCGCGGAGGGGCGCGAGCTGGCCGGCGAGCTGGAGCCTGAAGGGCGTGAAGGAGAGCATGAATCCTGCGAGGAAGGCGCCCATTTCGGGACTGAACCCGAGGCGGCCGGTGAGCATGGCGCTGCCGATCGCCATGGCGATGGACGCGATGAGCACGAGTTCTCCCGAGCTGGACCCGCCGGCGGAATCGGCGCGCGAGACGAAGTGCAAGATGCGCGGCAGGAAGAGCCGCCCGAAGCCGATCATGGCGATGATGCCGCCGAACCCGGTGGCGGCGGCGGAGATCAGTCGCATGGGGCGTGAGAGCTCTTCGGCGGTCGCGGCGCTGACGATCGGGGGCGTGCGCGCGCCGGCCCATTCGGCGATGAGCGGGAGCATGGCGAGGACCATCACGGACATGAGGTCTTGGACGATCGAGACGCCGATCCCGATCCGCCCGTGCATTTGACGGAGTTCTCGGCGTTGTTGGAGCACGCGGAGAAGGACGGCCGTCGAGGACATCGAGAATGCCATCGCGACGACGAGCGAGCGCGGAGGTGTCGCGCCGAAGAGCAACCCGACGGGCCAAATGGTCACGATGAAGACGGTGGTCGAAACGGCACCGACGGCGAGGATCGAGAGCATCCCGCGTTTGGCGCTTGAGGTTTCGAGCATCAGCCCGATGCCGAACATCAGGAGGATGATGGCCAGCCCTGAGATTTGTTCGACGGTCTTGATATCGGAAACGAGCCCGAGGGCGTGCGGACCGACGAGCGCTCCGGCGACGAGGTAGCCCGGGATGGTTTCGAGCTTGAGCTTGCGGAAGATCGTGGCCACGACCGCGGCGGTGGCGAAGATGGCGAGAACGTCGAAGAAGAGGTGCTGCGCATCGGCTTGGGCGAGCGGCAGGGTGATCGAGGGGAGCGAAGACATGCCTCGAACTCTACTCGGGCCGCGGCTCGCGGGACGATCGGACTGGGCGCGGCTATTCCGGGGTGATCGCGCGGCCCCCGCCGGCCCCGCTCTTGTGAACAAGGACCGCGAGAAGGGTGAGGTCGGCGGGGGTGATTCCCTCCAGGCGGCCCGCTTGCCCGAAGGTGCGCGGGCGGAACTTGTGAAGGGCGTGGCGGGCCTCGGCGCGGAGTGTGGGCATGAGGGTGTAGTTGAGGTGGTCAGGGATTCGCCGGTGTTCGAGTTCGGCCTGACGCCTGATCTGGGTGTGCTGGCGCTCGATGTAGGTCGCGTACCGTCGGTCGGCGTAGACGGTGTTCCAGACGCGTTCGGAAATCGCAAGCGGTCCCACGGCGGCGCGGGTTTGTTCGAGTGAGAAATCAGGGCCTCGGAGCAGCTTTGAAATGGGCTCACCGTCGGACTTGGCTCCGTCGATGCGGGCGTTGAGTTCTGAAGCGTCCGCCCGCCCGCCCGCGAAGAGATCACGCCGAAGTCGACCGAGGTCTGTGTTCGCCAGCAGCCCGAGCTCGATCGCGACCGGCGTGAGCCTTTCGGGCGCGTTGTCTGATCGCAGGAGCAGCCGGTGTTCTGCGCGGCTCGTGAACATGCGGTAGGGTTCGACGGGCGTCTTGGTAACGAGGTCGTCCATGAGCACGCCGATATAGGCCTGCTCGCGCCCGAGGATGAACTCTGGCTGTCCTTGGATGAATCGCGCCGCGTTGACGCCCGCGATGAGCCCTTGTGCGGCGGCTTCTTCGTACCCGCTGGTGCCGTTGATCTGACCCGCAAGGAACAGCCCCGCGACACGTCGAGTCATGCCGGTGGCGAGGATCTGGTGAGGGCGGACCATGTCGTACTCGACCGCGTACCCGTAGCGGTAGATCTCTGCGCGGGCGCAGCCGGGCATGGAGCGGACGATGGCGTCCTGCACGTCGGCGGGGAGGCTGGTTGAGATTCCGTTGCAGTAGATCCAATCGTCGGTAAGAGATTCGGGTTCGAGGAAGACTCCGTGGGAGTCGCGGTCGGCGAAACGAACGACCTTGTCTTCGATGGAGGGGCAGTAGCGCGGGCCGACGGACTCGATCTGGCCCGAGTACATCGGGGCGCGGTGGAGGTTGGCGCGGATGGTGTCGTGCGCCGCCGTGGTCGTGGAGGTTTGACGGCATTCGATCTGGGGAAGGACCGGGAACGCTCCGAGGGACGGAACCGTGCGGTCCGTGTTCCCCGATGATGCTGAGAGATCTGAAGCGCTGAGGTCGCTGAACGGCGTCGGGGTCGGGTCGCCGCGCTGCGCTGGCAGCGAATCCCATTCGATCGTGGATTTCCTGAGCCGCGGCGGCGTTCCGGTCTTGAGCCGTCCGAGCTCGAAACCGAGGTCGGTCAGGGCCTTGGAGATGCCGACGGCGGCTTGCTCGCCGAAGCGGCCGCCGGGGGACTTGGACTCGCCGGTGTGCATCAGCCCGCGCATGAACGTGCCGGTGGTGAGAACAACGGCGCGGGCGGAGAGCGGAACAAACTCTCCGAGCGTGCGTGGGTCGGCGGACTTGATGACGACGCCGGTGATACGGCCGTGGTCGATGGTGAGCGATTCGACGCTGCCGGCGATCACTTCGATTTCGGCCCGCGACGCGATCAGGGCTTGCACGGCGCGGGCGTAGGCGTGCTTGTCGCACTGAGCGCGCGGGCCGTGTACGGCGGGGCCTTTGCTGGTGTTGAGAACCTTGAACTGGATTCCGGTGGCGTCGGTAGCGAGGGCCATGAGCCCGCCGAGGGCGTCGATCTCGCGGACGAGCTGTCCCTTGGCGAGCCCGCCGATCGCGGGGTTGCAGGACATGACGCCGACTTTGGAGGGGTCGAGGGTGACGAGCGCGACGGAGTTCGGGCGCGCCATGAGATTGGCGGCCGCCCACGCGGCCTCAACGCCGGCGTGCCCGCCGCCGACGACGATGATTTCGTAGGTACGGAGATCCACGGGGGATGGTAGACGGCGGAGCGTTTGGTTCGGAGCGGGCCGGGCACGGCCTTGCATGGATCGGCGCGCGGGGGGAAGGGGAGGCCGGGACGAAGCAAGGTCGCGGGGCGCGCTAGAATAGGAAGTTGGTTGGAGCTCTTTGACAACTGGGGCCGAACTGGATTCGACCGGGCAGGGAAGACTTGGCGTGGCGCGTCGAGGAGCATGCTGGCCTCGTAAAAAGCATGCAACACATTAATTGCTAACAGCAATTACGCTCTCGCAGCCTAAGATTTAGGTTGCTGGCATTCGCGGGACGCCTGATACCGCGGGTACCACAAGACATCGGGCTGGTCAGCGTGGGTTGCCTACGGCAGCGCTGACGAGATAAAGCCGCGGGCTGGACCGAAGCGGACGCTGTCGATGGCGGACGCGAGGTCAAGATCAAATCATCGGACACACGCGTAGAGGCGTCTTGTTGACTGTCACGGGACGGGGGTTCAATTCCCCCCGGCTCCATTCTTGGAAACATCATTGCGCTTCGGCGACCGGTCAGGTCGGGGATGCCAACGCGGACCCGGTAGAGGCTGGACCGGGCGGTCATGTACAGTGTTCTCCGGTCCGCGTCGCCGAAGGTGAACTTTGCCGGAAGCTCGGGGGTAGCGATGATCCCGAGCGGCCGGCCTTGTGATGAGAAGACTCGGACGCCCCCGGGAGCGGAGACGTAGATGTCGCCGCGTGCATCGACCTTGAGGCCGTCGAAGCAGATCTCGCCCTTCTCGGCGGTGAGCTCGACGAGCGTGGTCGGGTTGGTCAGGTCGCCGTTGGTTCCGACTTCGTAGCGGACGACGACCCTCCTTGCCTCGTCCCAGTTGTCCACGTAAAGGTGCTTTTCATCGGGCGAGAACGCGAGCCCGTTGGGACCGTTCAGGTCTTTGCCCTCGAATTGCGACGCGAGGACCGTGATGAAGCCGCTGGGTTCGAGACGAATAGCGCGGCGGCTGGGGGCGTTCCATCCGATGCGGTGCGCTCGTCGGGGGCGTCACGCCGAAGCGGGCTGGGCGTGTGCTGAGCGTGGTGGGAAGGGCGAGCTGGTCAATCACTCGGCCCTCATCGTCTGGTACCACGACCCGGACTTTGGGCTTGGCGTTCTCGCCCGCCCCCACCATGACCGGATTTCGCACTGGGAATCGGCCACTCCCGCAGTTCCCGGGCAGTCTCAGCCATTCACGGCGCTCTGGAGGAGCGCCCTGAACAACATAGTCTGCATTCGTCCCCGGTCGGTCAGGCGGCGGCACGGATGTGAAAATCGCCCGAGGATTGGTGCCGGGAGTTCGCACGTCGGGCCACGACACGGACCAACTTGCACGTTCTTCAGGGGAAAGGATGGTCATTCCCGCCTTCCGCGCACGGCGGGCATAACAAGATTGGAAGGACCGAGGCTCTGGCACCGGCGCGCTGACTTGGGGCTGGACTTGCTGTTGTCCGTGAGAATTTCGGACAACGTTGTGCGACCAAACTCGTTCTCGATCATTGCGAGGGCGTTGTCGAGGCGGTGGTGCAGTGGGCAGAGCTGCATGTGAAGGGGGTTGCCCAGCGGGCATCTCCTTATGCGTGAGATCGGGTCCACAGCGTTGATGATGTCGAGCATGGAGATCTGATCGGGACGAGCTGCAAGGCCGAAGCCTCCGTTCGGACCGCGCTGAGAATGCACGAGCCCCGCGACAACGAGGTCACGGAGAAGTTTGGAGAGGTAGCCCGGAGGCACCTTGGTTCGAGCCGCGATGGTCTCGCTATTGACAGACACTCCGGCCTCCAGCCCGGCGAGGTGGGTCATAGCTCGAAGGGCGTATTCGATGGTTTGTGAGATCATTCTTCGGGATGCTCCGGTATCGCTTCGCTTTGTCGTTTTTCGGCCTGACCTTGGTGCTTCTGGAGAAGTCTATCCTGATATGTGACTTTGATCCAAGACTACTCCGGTGCCCAGTCGCCAGCCCGGCTCGAGGCGCCCGCCACGAGGATCAACAGCGCGATCGCGGTGGCGATCCAAGCATGGGCCGCTCACGCATCGCCGTAGGCAGGATCGCCGCGACCAGGACGACGTGCCGGCCGATCCAGGGCGCGGAGCCAACAGGAAAGAGCACGATCAGGATCTGAGGTGGCATGCTCGTCCTCTCAACGGATTGCCGCGCGGCGCTGCACACTCAGTGCTCGGGAATCGTCGTCGCGTGGCCGCGTCAACGTTTCTCCCGCCGCTCGCCGGAATGGGCGTCCCTCCACGCCATTCGGGTGGGAACGAGTCGGGTGAAGTCCATGACTTCGCCGCCGAGCTGGCCTTGCTGTTTCGTCGCCTCGCCCGGGCCGGCGAACGCGAGAATGCCCGACCCCATCGGGGTGGGCACCTTGCTCGCATCGCAGAAGAGAAACGAGGCCCTGTGGGGCGACAGCCATGCCTTGGTGGTGTACTCGTGCGCGAAACGATCGATCACGCGGGTGTTCGTCGCGTCTCTGTGCTCGAAGTCGAGCATGCACCCGACGTCGTCAAAGAGGACGTGCTCGCGGCGGCTGTCTCGCTCGACGAGCAGTGCGCACGAGAACCGTTCGTCGTTGATGATCATCCCGCATTCGGCGCACTGGTCGCGGGCGAGTCGGATGGTGGGTGGTCCGGCGAGCTCTTGACGGTCGCATCCGGCCGCCAGGGCCAGAGCGCCCATCAGGAGAGACGCGAACGAGGTCGATCTCATATCGGCGGCCTCCGCGAGAAGATCAGGGTCGCAACGACGAGCGGGATCACGATCCAGGCGAGCACGCAGGTCCCAAAGATCAGATGGAGCTTCGAGCCGAACTCTTCGCTGGCGTAAAGACCGGCGGGGCCCAGCACGTCGAGCGTGGCGTCCACGGCGTGGAGCGACCACATTTTGAAAACTTGCAGCGGGTTGATGAGCGAGAGCGCGAAGAGTTCTTGAACACGGAGACGGAGCGCGATGGTCCCCGCCATGAGCCCGAGGTCCGTGACGAAGACCAGCGTGAGCCACGCGAAGATGGCGGTGCCAACCGCCACGGACGCTTTGCGGGCCATCACTGAGATCAAGACGCCGAGGCTCAGCGTGCCGAGTGCGAGCCCGAACGAGAGACCGCTGAGCCAGAGGATGCTGCTCGGGCTGGTCGCGACACCCTTCCACGCGAGCACCGCGGCGCACGAACCAAGGCCAAGGCACAGGCACGAGAGCAGCGCGATCGCGAGCCCGAAGTATTTCCCGAGAACCACTTCGACCCGCGATACCGGCTGCGCAAGCAGGTATTGAAGCATCCCGCGTTCGCGGTCCGAGGCGATGGAACCCGCGCCCGCAGTGAGCGCCATGAGCGGCACGACGAGGAGGACGAGGTTGATCAATCCGGCGGACGTTCGGCCGAAGCTGGACAGCCCGGTCCCGCCCATGCCCGCGGCCGAGACGATCGAGACCGCGAGCCCGAGCAACGCGAAGGCGAGCGTGTACAGCACGAACCAGCGGCTGCGGAGCGCCTCACGCAGCTCGCGCAGCCCGATGGTGAGCACATTCCGAGCCATCCCGGGGGGGAACCTCGGTGTTGCTCCGATGAGATCGCGGACTGGTGCGAGATCCTGTGGCACCGTGGTCATTGGTCGATCTCCTTGTGGTGCGGTGAATGAGGGCACGCCGCTGAATGAGCGTGCAGCTCGAAATCTTCGATCGCGATCCTTGCCTCGGCGAGAAGACGGAACGGTGCCGCTTTGTGCTCGGCGGTCACGGGGACGAGCACGCCCACGCCGTTGAGCGTGGGCCAGAAGCCGCCGGCCCGGAGCCGATCCATGGCGTGCTCGCGAACCGCGACCGGAAGCGTCAGATGCAGCGCGAGCGCGGAGCACAGCCCCTTGGCGAAGTCGTGCGACGAAGCGACCGATACAGCCTGTCCGCGTTCGAGTGTGACGACACGATTGGACAACGCTACGACCTCCTCAACACGGTGCGAAGCGAAGAGCATGGTTCGCCCAGCGCCCGCGAGCCCCGAGAGCAGCGCGACGAACTCGTCGCGGCCGCAGGCGTCGAGGCTCGCCGTGACCTCGTCCAGGACCAGGATTGGTGGGTCGCCCAGAAGGGCGATGGACAGGGCGAGTCTCTGCTTCATGCCGCCGGAGAGCTCGCGGATTCTTTTGTGATGGTGCGCTTCGAGCCCGACGCTCTCCAGCACACGCTCGGGCGAGCTGGCAGGGAGATTTTTGAGGCGAGCGAAAAAGCGAACGGCCTCGGCGACACCCAAGTCGTCATAGAAGCCGAGTTCCTGAGGTACGTACCCGATGAGCATTCGCGCACGCTTGCCGTCGCGCCGGGCGTCGTGCCCGTTGATGGTCAGTTGCCCGCTGAAGCGGAGCAAGCCCAAAACGCAACGGATGAGCGTTGTCTTCCCCGCGCCGTTCGAGCCCCAGAGGGCGACGCTCTCGCCGGGGGCGATGCGGAGGGTGACGTCATCGACCGCGGCCGTGCGCCCGAATCGTTTGGTGACGTGTTCGATCTGGATCACGAAAGACCTCCCGCGCCCGCGGGCCTGCGCGCAACGCTGACGATTACTCCGCCCAGCCCGAGCAGCGCGAGCCCTGTCACGGCGAGCGTCGTGGTTGGCCGTCGAGCCTCGGATGAGTCCCAGTCCATCGCTACCGGTCGCATCAGCGGCACCTCGTCCGTGAACTTTGGTTCCGGGCGCACCGACGGGAGCGCCTTTCCCACGAATTCGACGGCTTGTTGAGCGGGGCTGAACAGAAAGAGCCTGAGCTTGGGCTCGCGTTCGAGCATGTTCTCGAAGAGTGTCTGAGATTCGTGGACAAAGTCGCCGACACCGTCGCCGTTGAGGTCGTAGCCGGTGTAGTCGCTCCAGAAGTTGCCGCGGTCGCCCTTCCAGAAGCGGTTGGCGTCGAGCTGCCCGCGCCCGGCGACCGCGACCTGCTCGATGTTGTCGATGAAATTGTTCTCGGTGAGCTCGTTGCCCTTGGCCGAGGGAAGGAAGGTGAAGCCGATGTCGTTGTAGGCGATGGTGTTGCGGGTGAACTCGCCGGGCTGTTTGTATGAGAAGGGCGAGCCGTCGATGTAGACCCCTACCCGGTTCTGCGTGAAGAGGTTGTCGTGGACTGAGAACTGATCGGTCTCTTTCAGTCCGATGCCGTAACCGCTGGGGCCCCGGTTGCGGATCAGGCGGTTGTGCCGGATCTCAACGCCGGTGCTGTACATGAGGTAGACGCCAACGGAGTTTCCCGTGAGCACGTTGCCGTCGATCGTGACGTTGTCGGCGAACATCAGGTGGAGCCCGTATCGGCAGTCGTGCGCGTGGTTGTTGCGCACCGTGACGTTGCTTGAATACCAGACGATCGAGTCGCGGCCGTCGTGGATGTCGTTGTCCTCGACGAGCGCGTTATTCGAACGCCAAAGGCGGAGCCCGTCGCCGCGACGAGCGATGTCGAGAGTCTTCCCGCCGATGTGGTTGCGACGGACCACGCAGTCCGATGCCTCGCGGACGTCGATACCGAAAAGGATGTCTTCGAGCGTGTTGTCCTCGATCACGACACAGGGCCCGAGCACGCGGATCGCGGCGTTTTCCTTGTCGAGATCGATACCGGTGTTACGGATCGTAAAGCCGCGGACGATAACCCCCGGCGCGGTGATCTCGATGATGTCGCCGCTGGCGTCGCCGTCGATGGTCGGCTGACCAACACCGACGAGCGTGACCGGTTTGTCAATACGAACGTGTTCGTGGTAGATGCCGGGAGGGATTTGGACTGTTGCTCCGTCGGCGGCCGCGGCGATCATCGCGCTGATCTGGCCGAGGACGATCGGTGCGACCCCGTGTTCATTCGGCGTGCGTAGTGCATCGGGCGAGTCGTGGTTTGAAGGCGGCGAACCTTGCCGAGCGAGCGATGTTGCGGCAAGGAGCAGGGCCGTGAGCGTCGAGATGGTTGGACCGATCAGTGTCACGCGTGAGCCCCTGATACGTTGACCGTTCGGCGCATCCGCTCGAACAGGGGCTTGTACGCGCGGTAATGGAAGACAAATCCGACGATGACAAGGGCCGCGCACGCGACAGCGAGCCAGTACCCGTGGCCCATCTCGGCGTAGGTTTTGAATTGTCCGATGCCGCCCTCGCCGATCACGGTGGGAGTGAACGGCTTGACGGACGCCGAGAGGGGCGCCTCGGGGTTGAGGTGTTGCCCGAACTCCCTCATCCAGTAGTACATGTCCGCCAGGAAAACGATCGGGAACGTGATCGCGGGAACCGCCAAGAGCACGGCCCATTTGCTGTGGATGAACGTGGCCCCTTCGACCAGAAGGAACATGGCGATGATGAGCCAGACCGACGCGGCCCGTTCTACCGCCCCGGCCTCGCCCAGAGGCCTCATGCCGATGTAGTGGTTCAGTCCGTCGATCTCCTTGGTATCGCCCGAGAGGTGGTTCACATAGGCCGTGAGAAATAGGCCCTTGGGGTACTGCGGCGCTTCGAGCTCCATGTGCCAGTACGGCAAGAACACGGAGATCAGAAGCAGCACCCGCGCGGCCATGAAAATGAACGTGGGCGTGAGATAGCGGGCGCGGTGGGCCCGCAGTTCTTCAACGGGCACCCTGGGGCCGATGAGGTGTTCAAAGAATCCGGCCATGGGGCGTGCTCCTGTTCGTGTGTGGGCGTTCCGAGACGCTTGTTCCGAACCGCTCCTAGAAATCGGTCCACGCAGAAGGCCCGCGGAGCGCTCTCGCCCTCCGCGGACTGAGAGTCACTTGCTGACGGGAGCGTGCTCACCCGCCGTCGCGGCGGACGCCAAGCCCTTCGGTTTGATGTGGAGGTAGCCCATCATTTCAAGGTGCAGCGCCGAGCAGAACTCGGTGCAGTAGAACGGGTAGGTGCCGGACTTGTCGGCCACGAACGTGAACTCGGTGAACTCGCCGGGTTCGAGCGAGAGGTTGATGTTGAACCCGCCGATGCAGAACCCGTGTGTCGCGTCCTGCGTGGTCTCCATGGCGGTGATGCGCCAGGTTACCGTGTCGCCCTCGTTGACCATGACGTGCTCGGGCTTGAAGTGGCTGCGGATGGCGGTCATCTTGACGAGCACTTTGTCGCCGTCGCGTGTGACGCCTTCGTCTCCGGCCTTAGGCGCGTTGGGGTCGAGCATCTGGGTGTGCGGGTTCCAGCCGACTTCCGGGTAGACCGTCCAGCTCTTGAGCTTGTCGGCCTTGATCATCTGGCAGTAGTGCGGCTCGCCGACGCCGATGGGCAGGTCGTACATCACGGGCATGGTCGTTCCGGGCGCGGCGATGTCCAGCAGCTGGAAGTTCTGCGGCAGCAGCGGGCCGGTGCAGAGGAAGCGGTCCACGGACCACTTGGACATGGAGATGAGGTAGTTGCCGTCGGGGCTCACGGTGTCGCCCTCGGCCGCGCAGAGGTGCCCGATGTTGTACTGCACGGGTGTCTTGGTCACGAGCTTCCAGGGCTGCTCGCTGTGCAGCTTGGCGAAGTCGCCGCCGAGCGTCCAGCGCGCGACGGCCGAATCGAGGAAGAGCGACGTGTAGGCGTATCCCTTGTTGTCAAACTGCGTGTGCAGCGGCCCGAGGCCCAGCTCGACCTGGGCTTCGATCACCGAGTCAAAGTCAAGTACCGGGATGCCGTAGTCGTCCTTGGTGGTGAACTTCTTGGAGGCGATGGCGGCCTTGACCTTTTCGATCGAGTACACCGAGACGTGCGGGTCGAGCTTGCCGGCGACGACCATGAACTTGCCGTCGGGCGTCACGTCCACGCCGTGCGGGCTCTTGGGTTCGGGAGCAAAGTACAGGATTCCCTCGGCCACGCTGGTCTCGATGCTGATGACCGGGAACCCGTTGATCTGCTTGACCTTCCCGGCCTTGTAGACCTGCTCGGCCTTCTTCCAGTCGATGATGTGCAGGTAGTCCATGTCGCGCTTGCTCGCGCCGGCCTCGAAGGGCGGGTTGCCTTTCTCGATGCCGCCGGTCGCCATCTCGGTGTTGAACGAGTTGATGAAGAAGTACCCGTCGCTGGCGAGCTTGCCCGCGTCGGCGAGGTCCTGCCAGTAGGGAGGGAGCTCGAGAGCGAACGAGTGCTCGACGTCGATCCGGCCCTTCTCGCGGTCAAACTTCCACATCGTCACCATGCCGCGGTAGGACTTCTTGTAGTCCTCCGGCGGCGCGTACCCGTACCCGAGAATGGTCGCGTACTGCCCGCCCTCGATGACGTAGTCGGTGTTGGGCGTGACGAAGGATGCGCCGTGGTCGCTGATCGTCAGCGGGTTCTTGACGATCTGCTTGGTCTCCCAGTCGCGGAGGTCGATCACGCCCACTCGGGCGTTGGCCTTGTCCCCGATGAACAGGAACTGCCCGTCGTAATCGCCCTTGGTCTCCGAGAGAGCGGGGTGGTGGGTATCGCCCCAGAGCACGGGTTTGCCGTTGATCTCAAGCCTTTTCAGCACCGGGTCGTCCTTGCCCGCGAACCCGTAACCCTGCCAGGATTCGGGGGTGAAGACCGAGATCGATCGCAGCAGCCTCATGCTCGGCACGCCGATCGCGAACACCTGCCCGCTCTGCCCACCGGAAGAGAACAGGACGTAGTCGTCGTGTCGGCCGCTGGGCGTGTAGGTCTTGGCGGCCGAGAGCAGGTCGTCGACGTTGAGCTTGCGTTCGTTGGCAACTTTGGTCAGGCGTGCGACCTGGTCGGGCGCGAGCTCGATCGGCTTCGCTTCCTGATCGCCGCCGCGCTTACGACGGCCTTCCTGTTGGGCCCAGCTCTGGGCCGCCAACCCACCAATCACGGCTCCGGCGGCGAGCACGGCGAGCAAGGGGAATCTGAACCGGAACGACCGATCGGAACGTCTCATGGTCGAAACTCCAAACTGGGCAGTCGCGGATGAACCTTTCGAGATTCGCGCGCTGCGGTGGTTGATACGAACTACTTCTGGCCCTGCGTCAACGCGGGCTTCGTGCCCTGCAGCGTGCGCACATAGGCGATGATGTCGAGCAGGTCGTCGTCGCTCAGCGCGGGGTTGCCCCCCTTGGGCGGCATGCCGACGCCGGTCGTGTTCTTGGGGTCGCTCGGGTCGCGCCCCTTCTTGACGAATGCGAGCAGCCCGTCGTCGTTCAAACTCTGTATGAACTGGTTCGCAACCAGCGGCTTGCCACTGCCGGGAATACCAACGCCGCCCTTGGCGTGGCACGCGATGCAGATCGTGTGAAAAAGCTTGTTCCCGTTGGCGATGTACCCCGCGAGTTCTGCGTCACCGCCCGCGGCCGCGAGAGCCTGGGCCTTCTCCGCTTCCGTCGGCGGCGTGTTCACGACCACCATCGCGGGCAGTTCGGGCATGCGGCGTGGGTCCTGAAGCCCGCGCACATACATCACGATGTGACGAAGATCGTCGTCCGTGAGATCCTCTCTTCCGGCCCGCGGCGGCATCGGCATCGGCTTGGCGTTCGGCCGACCCGTGATGATGAACTCGCGCAGCGATTCGTCCGACTGTGCCGCCACGAACGGGCTTGTGGTGAGGTTCTTGCCGAGCCCTTCGATGCCCGTTCCGGTCGGGCCGTGGCAGGCGACGCAGGTCCCCACGAACAGATCGCGACCGCGAGTCGTCTCGGGGATCGGCAACACCGGGAGCGGATCGGCCGCGACCAAACGATCGTGGGCGCGAGCGGCCAGGATCGCCGCTTCCCGCTGGTCTTCTCTTGCGCGCCAGCTGTGGTACGTGATCCATCCCCCGATGCCGAGCATTGGGACAAGCAAGGCGCAGGCCCACAGAACGGCACTCCCGAGTTCGCGCAGCCCGCTCCCGGGCAAGGGGTACCAGTCCGTGCCTCTCGCGACAACGAAGCCTCCACTCGGAACGGTTGCGCGGATGGCCATGGATCTTGCTCCTCAGGGAATGGTCAAAGGTACACGACAACGGAGATACGGAGTATTATATCCAGCATTCAGGGCGGAGTCCACGCTCCATCGACAATCTGAACCGCCGCACTCGCGCCACGAACTCGTCTCAAGCCTGCTTTGCCGACGCGAATCAACACCAACTCAGGCGCGGCCGGGGGTCGGGGTGACCGGAGTTGCACCCTGAAGGATCGCCGGGGCCCCCGTCGCCTCGGGCTCACGCGGCTTCCTGATGGTCTCGTCGGTGCTCTGCCGCGTCCACTCTCTTGAGGGCTCCTGGGCCCCAGGAACGCTCACCCGGTGCGGACCAGGATCTCACCGGCAGGTCGTCGTGCGACGACCCGGCGAAGCTGGCCGGTGCGTTGCGCCTGCCGCCGCCTCGCCTCCTTGAAAGCAGCTTCCTGTGCGAAGCACGCACCCCCCACTGCTACCACTTGATCGATTCCGGCGAGAGTTTGGGGCACCTGCCCGAGTCGTGACCGAGCAGATTTGGTGTAAGACTCTCGTCGTCTTCCGCTCGCTCCGTGTTTCCCATCCGGATCGCGGTGAACCGCGGATCGAAGCGGGGGCGGGCTCCTCGCGCGGACCTGGCGTGTTGGCTAGCGTCGCCACGAGTTGACCCACGAACGAGCGGCCGCGGACTCGAGGAAGGAGCAGGGGGTCTGCGGATCCTCCACCGCGTCTTGATCTCCCGGTAGACTGGTTCGCCATGCGCCCCGTGCTCGGTATTGATTTCGGAACTTCCAGCGTTCGTGCAGCCGTCGTTGAGACGGAGGGCGGACAAGTTCTCGGCTCGGCCTCCGCGGAATACGCGCGCGGCGAAGGCGGCGTGATCCTCTCGTCGAGCGACCCGCACCTGGCGCGGCAACATCCCGGCGATTACCTCGAAGCGATGGCGACGGCCGTTCGCGCGGCAGTCGAGCAGGCCCGCGACGCGGGCACCGAGCCGGTTTCGCTGCGGGGGATCGGGGTGGACGCGACCGGGTCGACGCCAATCCCCGTCGATCGGTCCAACACGCCGCTGGCGATGCTCCCCGAGTTTTTCGACGAGCCCGACGCGATGGCGTGGCTCTGGAAGGACCACACGTCGCACGCTGAATCGGCCGAGATCACTGGGGCGGCACGCGAGCAACGCCGCCCGTATCTCACCAAGTGCGGGCAGACGTACTCGTCGGAGTGGTATTGGTCCAAGATCCTGCGCTGCGAGCGCGTAAGCCCGCGCGTCGCGGCCGCGGCGTACTCGTGGGTCGAGTTCTGCGACTGGATTCCCTCCCACCTCTGCGCGCAAACCGATCCAGCCACGATTTCGAGGAGCATCTGCGCAGCCGGGCACAAAGGGATGTACCACGAATCGTGGGGCGGGCTGCCGGCCCCCGAGTTCTTGGATTCGCTCGCGCCGGGTCTCTCTCGGTTCCGAAACCGGTATCGAAATCCCGCGCTCGCATCAGATTCGCTCGCCGGGGCGTTGTCCGAGCGTGTGGCAGCAAGTCTAGGGTTGCCCGTGGGGCTCCCCGTCGCGGTTGGGATCATTGATGCGCACGCCGGCGCGGTCGGGTCGGGGTGTGCGCCGGGGACGCTGGTGAAGATCATTGGGACCAGCACGTGCGACTGCGCCGTGGTGCCGATGCAGGGCGGCCTCGCGGACATCCCCGGCGTGTGCGGCATCGTTCCCGGGTCGATCCTGCCGGACCATTTCGGCATTGAGGCCGGTCAATCGGCCGTCGGCGATATCTTCCATTGGTTCGTTTCGCGGATGCTGGGTCGTACCGGCACGGAGGCCGCCGCCACCCACGCCGCGCTCACCGCCGACGCGGCGCGGGCCCGGGCGGGAGAGTCAGGGCTGCTCACGCTCGACTGGCACAACGGGAACCGCACCGTGCTCGTCGATCCTTTGCTCACCGGGCTGACGCTGGGACAGACGCTGGCGACAACACCCGCCGAGGTCTACCGGTCGCTGATCGAAGCAACGGCGTTCGGGGCGCGGGCGTGGGCCTGACCGAGCGCGGCGTGAGGTCGACCGGGCGTCTGTGCTGCGGCGGGTCGCGGAGGAAACCCGCTCCTGATGCAGATCTACGCCGATGCTACGGCGACCGATGCACATCGCCGGGAGCGATCAGGCGTGTGCGTTGGGCGCGGCCGTGTTCGCCGCGGTGGTCGGGGGGACGCACGCGAGCGTTCAGGCGGCGCAGCACGCGATGACCTCGACCAAGCCGCTGGATCTACAGCTGGTAATCCTGGCGGCGGTGTACGGCCGGATATTCGCCTTCGCCTGCTGCACGACGCGTTCGGGACGGCGACGCCACGAGCATCCTCTGGGTGATGAAGGGCGCGAGAACGATCAGCAAGACGCGCAGCGAAGAGCGTAGACGGGTCAACGGCGCTTCGTCGATGCCGCTGCCGCCGAAGTCGATCGCCAAGGGCCGTATCGCCCAGGATACCGGGCGAGCGCGGCGCCGAGATGAAGAAGGTCTTCCCGCGGGAAGTGCTGCTCGATCGAAGGCGGCGACGTAGGCGTCGAAATCGTCGCCGGTCACGAACGTATCACCGTCGAAGTCGGCGCTGTCGTTGCCGGCCTCGAAGGCGGCGACATAGGCGTCGAAGTCGTCGCCGGTCACGAAGGTGTCACCGTCAAAGTCCGACAGGCAGGTGAGGGTCGAAAGGACGACCTTGCCGAACAAATCCGCGTCGGTGATCCAGACGCAGGGGCCGTAAACCGAGAAGCCCCACTGAACGTGCCGACCCGGGCTCGGGTCGGTCGCCAGGCTGATGCTGAACGAGCCGCTGGTCGGCAGAGCAACCTGCGTGAGATTGAAGGAGGAGTAGTCCGGAGCGAAATCCTTGATGAACATAGTGGCCGAGTGGGTCGCGGAGAGGTCATTCGAGACCACGCTGCCCTTGAACACCACGTTCTGCCCGTTGTAAACGTCGGTGGCCTCGTGGTAGAGGTTGGCTTCCATGATCTTGTTGCCCGCCGCGCCGGGGCCGCCGCCGCCGATGTACCAGTACGGGTTGGCGTCGCCGATGCTGTTCACCTTGAGCGTGAGCTCGTTGGTCGGATCGTTGAACTGAGCAACGAGGTCACCAAGGCCCCACGGGCTACCGAACTGGTAGCCGCCGCCGTCGGCCGGAAGGTTGAACACGTTCATGAATCCCAACCACGGCGGGGTCGCGGTCGAGTTGCCCGCGGTCACCACCGCCGCTGACGCCGCCGACGCGCCGATCAAACCTGCCAACGCAAGAAGCTGAATCTTCTTCATACATGCTCTCCCATGAATCAATGATGCGGGTGTTTCTGAAACGATACATGAAGGTACCACACAACCGACCGCCGGGGAAATGATTTTTGGAGAAACGCCGAATAATCTATGATATTTGAGTTATCGGGCGTCTCTCTGCGTTCCGAACCAAAGAAAAAGGCCGCTGAGTGGAACTCAACGGCCTCGCGTGATGCGATTGGAGAAAAAAATGCTGGGTCAGGCGGTGCGGCGGCGGCGCGACGCCATCAGACCGCAAACGCCGGCGAGAGCGAGAGCGCCGGGAGTCGGGGTGGCGATGACCGCGTTGCCGAACGGACCGGTGTCTGTCACCCACACGTCCACGCCGGTGACTTGGAAGCCGAATTGCACGTGCCGCGCGGGATCGTTGATCGTGTTCAGGCTGATGCTGAACGCACCCGGAGTCAGGGCGACCTGAGAGACGGTGAAAGAGGAGAAATCAGGGGCGTAATCCTTCACGAACGCGATGGCGGAGTGAGCCCCAGTAAAGGAGTTCGAGAGGACGTTGCCCTGGAAGGTGACGGTCTGCCCGGCCAGCGAGCCGTTGAACTCTTGGTAGAGGTTTGCTTCCATGATCTTGTTGCCGGCCGCGCCGGGGCCGCCGCCGCCGATGTACCAGTAGGGGTTGGAATCGCCGATGGTGTCGGGCGAAAGTGTGAGCGTGCCGGCCGGGTTGTTGAAGTTGGCGTTCAGGTCCGGGATGCCCCAGGGGTTGCCGAACTGGAACGCTCCGCCGTCACTCGGGAGGTTGAAGACGTTCATGTACCCGAGCCACGTGGCGCTGGTGTCCGCAACGCCGAAGACCGCGGCCGAAGCCACGGACGTGCCGACCAAGCCGGCCAACGCGATCAACTGGACCTGTCTCATACCAACTCACCTATATGAATCGAAAACTGATACTGTTTCAGAAACGATCCAGAATTGTACCAGGGTTCACACTGGTTGAAAACCGGAAAATGGCACCTTTCGAGAAGGAATCTGCTTCATCACAGTTATCGGTCTGGAGAAGCGGATATGCACCCCAGGTCAGAACCCCGGCTTGATCGAGGTTTCGCGCCACCGTAGCGAGGCGTGAGGGGGCGGCGGCGCTAGCGCTTGACGGCGAGAAGATGAGCCGAGGTAGTCAGCCCGAGGCGTGCCAGAAGCTCTGTCGCGCCTTGCGTGTCGTGCTGGTCAAACGCTTCTTTCTGGTAGCTGTCGGCATCCAGAACACCCCAGCAGGAGCCGTCGGGGTTGAAGAGGGGGATGACGAGTTCGGCCTGGTCGCGAGGATCGCAGGCGATGTACCCCTGGCCGAGGGTTTTCACGTCATGGATGAGCAGGGGCACGCGCTGGGACCAGCATTGGCCGCAGGCTCCGTGCAGGCCGATGGGTGAGCAGGCGGGTTTGTCGCGGCGCGCGACCAGGACCATCTCGTCCGCATGGAGGACTTTTTCGTAGAAACCGACCCACGAGAAAAAGGCGGAGTTTGGGCCGGGCGTTCCCGCCGGGCCGAAGGCGTCCCAGAGGAGATCGCAGGCGAGGGTCATTGCTTGGAGGCGCGTGGAGGGCTTGGAGAGGTCGGCAAGCAGCGGTTTGTAGTCTCTTGAGTTCGGCATTGGTTGATCGGCCTTGAGCCGGGGTGTTTGTCGCGCGGCGCAGGTGCTCGGAGGCGGAGAGCCTTTGGACGAAGGGTAGAAAGAGTAGAGGCCGGTTGAAACCTGCCCTGCTAGATTGGAAAGGAATGCAGCAGAAAAACGCGGGCGTGGCCGCGTTCTGGGTGGGGCACGGATTGTTCAGGAAGCCGCGGTATTACAGCGTGGCGGAGGTGTAGGGCAAGAGGCCCATGAAGCGGGCCCGCTTGATGGCTTGGCCGACCATGCGCTGCTCACGGGCGGAGGTCGCCAATCGTTTGCGGCCCAGGATCTTCCCGTTGGGGCTCATCATCCGGCGGAGGGTTTCGACATCCTTCCAATCGACGAAGATGGAACCGTTGGCGGAGGTCCTGCCGACGCGGATTTTCTGGACGGGGGTGAAGCGGTTGAACTTGGACATTGGTCAGACCCGCGGCAAGCGGGCTCCGTCTCGGGTTGGGCCCCGGGGTCTGATCGGCGACAGGCCGAAGGGTCCGGGGCGACGGTTCGCAGGGGTGAGGTTAGGAGGCTGGCGTGCCGATGTCGAACGGGTGAGGATTGGCGAATGTCCACCCGTGTGGGGGCTTAGGTCTTGCGGTGGTCGAGGCTGAGGGTTCCGGGGCCGCCGAGGGCGACAGTGAGGGTGAGGACGAGCAGGACCGAGTTCTGGATGACGTTGCACCATCCGAGCTTGTCTCCGCAGATTCCCTTGGCGGCCTCGCCGAAACAGCCGCAACTGACGCTGAGGTGCCGGATAAGAACGGACGAAATGGCGTAGATAAAGACGATGAGAACCACGGCGAGCAGTGCGGCGGCGGCCCGGGTCCACAATCCGAGGATGAGGCAGGCGGCGATGACGACTTCCGTCCACGGGACGGCGAACGTGGTGAGCGTGGTAAGGTGGTCGGGGAGGATTTCGAAGGCCTTGACCGAGTTTGCGAAGGCTTGGGGGTTCTGGAGCTTGAGCACGGCGGCATAGGCGAACAGGGCCGCGAGGAAGAGTCGCACGACGACGAGCGCGACCGACAAGGCCGGGCGCTGGCGTTTGGTCTGAACGTCGGGGTGGGTCACTGCTTGCCCCCACTGGGCTGGGAGGGAGCGGCGGGGATCTCGACCTCGTAGCCGGCGTCTTTCCAGGCGGGAAAACCGTCGGTGAAGATGTGGAGGGTGGTGAAGCCGATTTGCTGGTGGCGGTTGGCGGTGTTCTCCGAGTGGGGGAAATCGCCGCCGCCGATGTAGATGACGACGGGCTTGGTGGTGTCCATGAACTGCAAAGCTTGGAGCGACTCGGGTTCGTTGAAGTTGACGGCGTTGATGTCCTTGGCGCCGGGGATGTGCCCGAGCGCGAAGTCCTTGGCGAGGCGGGCGTCAACGAAGGGGGCACCGGCGTCCCAGAGTTTCTTGGTCTGGGCGAGGGTGATGTGAAGGCCCAACGGGGCATTGGCCGGGGTGGTGGTTGGCGGTTGCGGCTTGCTGAGATCGGGCGGGGCTGGAACTGGCGAAGTGAGCGCCGGGGTGCTGGGCTTGGACGGTGCGTCGGCGAGTCGGAGGTAGACCGGGTGGACC
>JBGAOD010000067.1:0-20773 GCA_044221955.1 Phycisphaerales bacterium
CTGATCGCCGCCTCGATTCTCGCCAGTGTGCTGCTCCTGTCGGACCTCACCAAGTTCTACGTGCAGATGGGGCTGATCGTGGTCGTGTGGCTGGCGGCGCTGGGGGCGGCTGATGACTGGCTCAAGCTCACCGCGATCCAGCGCGGTTCGGGGAGCCGCCAAGGCTTGTATTCCTGGGAAAAACTGGTCTTCCAACTGGGGCTGGGAATCCTCGTTGGGTACTTCGTCTACTCCCACGGAGCGCGCCCCGAGGGGCACAGCCTCGCGCACGTCCTCACGCTGCCGTTCCAGAAGACGTACGTCACTCCGGCGATCACGCCGGCGCCGGGGCTTGTGTATCTCACCCCGATCGCGTTTGTTGTGCTGAGCACGATGGTCGTGGCGGGGATGAGCAACGCGGTGAACATCACCGACGGGATGGACGGGCTGGCCGCGGGCATCAGCACGGCGGTCGCTCTGGGGGTGTGCGTGCTGGCGTTGGTCGCGGGCACGCAATCCTGGGCTCAGTATCTGCTGGTGCCTTACGTGCCGGGGTCGGAGGAACTCGCGGTGCTGGCGGGGGCGACGGCCGGGGCGTGCCTTGGGTTCTTGTGGTGGAACTGCTCGCCCGCGCAGGTCTTCATGGGCGATACGGGCGCGCTCTGCCTTGGCGGGATACTTGGTTATATCGCCATGGTGGTGCGCCAAGAGATCGTCGTACTGCTGATGAGTGGCGTGTTCCTGGTCGAGCTCGCGTCGGTTGCGATGCAGGTCGGGTACTTCAAGGCGACCAAGGGCAAGCGCATTTTCAAGTGCGCCCCCTACCACCACCACCTGCATCTTTCGGGGTGGGCCGAGCCGCAGATCGTGTCGCGCTTGTGGATTGTTTCCGTGCTGTTGGTGGTGCTGGCGCTGGCATCGATCAAAGTGCGGTAGTGTGTCGTGGGTCTTGATCGCTCAACGCAGGCGGTCCCGGAGCGCGGGGCTGATGAGCAGGAGCGGACGGGTCAGCACGACGCGATCGAGGATCGGGCCGTTCTCGCCGACTTCCAGTACCACGCGCAGGCGATGGCCCGCCTGCCCGGTCGCGGAAATCGCCACGTCGTAGGCCGCGCGGGGAGCGTCGGCGGTCAAGCGTTGGTTGAACACCCGCTTGGGCGCAACGCCCGGGAGCACGTCTTCGATAACTACCACGCAGTCACCCCAACGCTCGGTGGAGCGCGTGAGTTCGACCGTTCCCGAGAGTCGGGTTGCGCCGATGGGCAGCTCCCACTCCACCGTCATCGGCCCGGGGATCTCGATGTTCGACGCATTCAGCGGGCTGTCGCCGGTCGAAACCTTGGGCGGGCTGGTCCAGGAGCGCTCAGGTGCCGCCCGATATTCAGCGACCGCACAGGCCGAGAGTGGCGTCATCAACCCTGCTTCGAGCGCGATCCCGACGACCTCGTGGGGTTTGACTCGCAACGATCCGCCCAACCTCCCCGGCGCTGCCAAGAAATCTGGTCCGCTCGCGGCACCTTCGGCGAGCGCGATCATGGACCCGTCGCTCAACCACGCGCACGGGCCGCTGGGCGCTCCGAGCGGGTTCGCGATCAGCACGCGATCGACCCGTGTCAGAGGGTACTTCGTCGCGGCCTCGCCGGGCTTGAGCTGCACCGCGACTTGGGCACCCACCGATTCCACGAACCCGCGCACCACGTCGCCGTTGAGCAGGACGATTTCATCCTCCTTCGCTGTGCCGGAGTGCTGCGTGGAAACATCGGCGGACTGAGCCTTCGATGAGAAAGGATCGGTGAGTGTTTCGATGCGGACGATCTGGTCGAGCTTGAGCGTTATCGGATCGGGCCCCAAGTCCGGAACCTCGAGCCGCAGCGTCGTATCCTCGGCTTGCTCTGCTGCTGCGCCCGAATCTCCGGCCCGGGCCGAGGGCTTGCTCGGCGGCCCGCCGCCTTCGGCCACGCGACCGATGAGTCGCTGTCCGTCGGTCAGCGTCACGCGCACGGGCGGTGGGCTGTTGGGCTCGGTGACGAGCAACGGCGAGCGGCGCGGGCGAGCCTTCGAGTCCTCGGGCGACGCCACGATCGCGAGCAACGAGCTCGCGTCCACGGTCCTAGCGGCGGTGCCGGGCGGGTCGTCGATTCCGAAGTAGGTGACGTGCCCTTGCGAGATGCCGACGAGCTTGACCGGTGTTGAGTGCAGCGACCGATCAATGAGCGTGCGATTGAGCGGTTGTCGGCTGGCCGATGCGGAAGCGGGGGCAGGGGTCGTGGGCCGGGTTGCTGATTGGGTCGCTTGTGGTGCGGGCGGGCGTGCGGCCGTGGGCGCGGAAAGGCACGCGATGGATAGGCCTGCCCACCACAGCAGCGTGAGGCGGGTGTTGGGCCCGCCTCTCGTGGGTGCGCGGCGATCCGCCGGAGCGCCTGTTGGCGGCGTGTGAAGGTGGTCGTGCCTGTTGAGTCCACACATGCTCGTGGTTCCGTTGTTCTCGCGGCGTGCCGGGCCCGGCCGCGGGGAGAGTTACTTCTGAAAGATCGGCAGGTAGCGCTTGGGCATCTGGAGCACGATCAGCGCCATCGATGTTCCGTAGGTGTCCCCCACGCTCGGGTCTTCCCAGATCCCATTCTCGAGCTGCGAGTCCATCAGCTCCGCGCGGATCGCCGGCCACCACGCGGCCCAGCGCTCGCCGCCGGCCAGGTACATGGCCTGCACCGCGTAGTAGTGCCCGTAGAAATAGTGGGCGCGGTTATTGTCGCCGCGCCCGGGCGTGGCGTTGTTGACGAGGTAGTTGAGGGCCCGGTCGATCGCATCGTCCTTGTAGATGCCTGCGTAGTAGAGGCTCGCGATCCCCGCCGCCGAGCGCGGCCAGGCGCTCCCGCCGCTTTCGAGCTGGTAGCGGAACCCGCCGTCGGGGCTCTGGCATTGGCGGACGTATTCGACCGCGCGGTCGATCGTTTCCTTGGGGACTTCGAGCCCCGCGTTGCGGGCCGAGCGGAGGGCCATGATCTGACAGATGGTTACCGACACGTCGGCGTCGTAGGGCACGGGGTTGTAGCGCCACCCGCCCTGGTTGTTTTGTGTTGATTGAATCAGGCGCACGGCCTTGAGGAGCGAGGAGTGAACGCGCGCGGCGAGCACGGTGTCTCCGCCGCCCACCGTCATCCCGTAGACCTCGCCCAGGAAGAGCGTCGCGAACCCGTGCCCGTACATGGGACCGGTCGAAGCGTCGGCGGCGATCAGCCCGCTCTCGGTGCAGTTGTTGAGCACGAACTCCAGCCCTTTGTTCACCTGTTCGCCGTAGGTGCCGCGCCCGGGCAGGTTGCCGTCGGCCATGAGCGCGATGCACCCGAGGGCGGTGATCGCGACGCTGCGCCCGAAGCGACCGTCGCCGAAGGAGCCGTCTTCGTTCTGCTGTTTGGCGAGCGCGGCGAGACCTCTGGAAACGTGCGCGTCCAGCGCGGGCGACATCTCACCCTCGGCCGGGTTGCTCTCGGCACCTTTTCGATCGTCGCCTGGTCGGGCCTCCGCGGGCGCGGCTTCCGGGGAATCGCTCGCGGGAGGCTGATCGGGAGACTGTGCGTTCTGGGCGAGCGCGGCTGCGCATTGCAGGTGCGCGGCGATCAGCGCGATCGCCAACGCCGTTCCCGCTCCGCGCGGGGCCCAAGCTGGCAATGGGGGGAGTCGCAGGCTCATCGCGTCCCCCCCGCCGGCTTGGGTTCTTCCGCTAATCGCTTGTAATACGACTCGGTCAGCGACTGGTACAGCGAGCTGAAGCGATCGCCCAGCCCTTGCATGAGCGACTCGCGGACGTGCTCGGGGAGGTTTCCCCAGGCCGCGCTCGCGGCGGGTTTAGGCGGCGAGAGCGAGCCGTCCTGCCGCGCGGGCGGGTCCACCTGAGCTCGGTTGTCACCCTTGTTCGCCTGCGACTGCTGGCGCTGCTGCTGCGACTGCTGTTTCTGCTGTTCCTGCGGCTTCTTGGACTTTGACTGCGATTGCTGCTGGTTTTTCTCGGCGGCCGAGATGATCTGGTCGAGTCGGCGGATGATGTCGTCCTGCAGTCTTTGTGTGGCCACGCCGGCGTCGCGCGATTGCCCCAGCCGTTGCGCCGCCTGCTTCATCAGCGCCACTGTCTGCTCGAACTCGGCCGCGGCTTCCGCGGGCGCGAGCTTGCGGTCGAGCTCGTCGCGCGTCGGGTCATTGGAATCGTCGCCCGCGCCGTCGGTCGGCCGTTCTCCCTTGGGAAGCCCGAGCAACTCGTCGAGCGAGGGGAGCGGATCATCGGGGTTCGGCTTGTCCTTGGAAGGCTGGTCCTTCTTCGCCTGATCCGTTGGCGGAGGGCTGCTGGGTGAAGTTGGGGGCGATGCCGGGCTGGGGGCGAGCTGCGACGCTTGTGCATGGCCGACGCGTGACGCAGCAATCGGTCCGTATCCGGGCGGTGTTCCCTGATCGCCCTGGGGAGTTTCGCCGCCGGACTTGTTCTGTTGCTTCTCGATCAGCTCCTCGGCCCGTTTGAACAGCTCCATCTGGAGGTTCCCGATCTCGTCGATTGTGGACGGAGCTGGCGTGTTCGCGCCCTGGGCGTCTCCGATGGCGCGCGTGAGGTCCGCGGCTTCCTGCTGCATGAGCTTGAGGAGTTTCAATTCCGCGATGGGCGGGATGATCGGCTGCTGCCCGCCGCTTTGTCCGTCGCCGCCGTTGCTGTTGGGAGATTCCTTGAACTCTTTGTTCTGGTTCTCTTTGAGCGCTTCGACGAGCGCCTGCAGGACTCGAATCGCGGTCTTCTGATCCACGCCGACTGTAAGCGGCGCGTTACCCTCGCGCAGCGTCTCGGCCGCCCGCCCGGTTGCCAGATCGAGCCGGCGGTGCGCAAAGTCGAAGACTTTGAAATCGGCGAGCCCTTCGGCCTTGGCGAGCACGTCGTGGAGCGTTTCCTTGATCCTGAGTTGGCGTTCGCCCAGCCCGCGCGCCCCGGCTCGCTGCTTGCGATCCAGGGGCAGCCCGAGCAGAGGTGTGGTGTCGGCGTGCAGGGCAACCTGCAATTCGAGGGCTTCGCGGTAGGACTTGCGAAGCTCCGCACGCTTGCGTTCCTGGTCACGCTTCTCGGCCTCGCTCTGGATTTTCTCTGCCAGCTCGCGGGCTTTTTTGAGACGGTCCAGGCTGATCCGCTCGGCTTGGTCTACCTCGATCCCCTCGGGTCTCGCCGCTCGCAGCAGCGTGATCGCCGTGGTCTGCGCCCCGGTCGCGCTGTCGAGCAGGTCGGCCACGTCGGCGAGTTCGCGGAACCCGGAGCGGACCCGCTCGCTCACCGCCAGGGTTGCGCCGTGCAGCGCGATCATTCCTTTGTCGAGCCCGGTGAGCGACGTCCGCGTCGCGGCCTCGGTCAGGGCCCGGAGTTCTCCGTTCTGCTCGACGATCAGCGCGTCGAGCGCGTCGATGATTTCTTCGATCTGTCGGCGGAGCGCCTGGTCGCGGTTTTTTTCGGTGTTGTCGATCTCTTCGAGCATGTCCTCGATGGATTTGGAGGCTTTCTCCTGGTTCTGAGCGGCCGAGCTGGTCTGGTTCTGCTTGACCTGCTGGGCCGCGTCGCGCTGGGCGTCGCTCAGGCGTGATTCCTGCCCTTTCTTGGCCGCCTCTTTGAGAGCCTGCGCCAGGGCCGGGTCCGCCTTGGCGAGCTGCTCGGCCCGCTTGGTGAGGTCCTGCAGCGCCGCCGTCGAGCGCGACGACTGGTCCTGCTGCTCCTGTGCGATCTGCTCCAACTGCGACCTCTGCTGGGGCGAGAGTTCCGACGCGGATTTTCCGGCCGTCTGCTTCCCGATCGCTTGCGTCTGGGCTTTGAGCCGGTTCTGTTCGTCGAGCAACCGCTGCAACTCGCGCCGCACGGTCCACCCGTCCTGTCCGCGGTCGAGCATCGAGATGAGTTGCCCCAACTGGTCGCGGACCTGGCGCTGGGTCTTTGCGAGCGACTCGGACTCTGCCTGGGAAGGTTGGTTGGCGCTCCGCTCGTGCTTCTCAAGGGCCGCGGCGGCCTCGGCCGATCGTTCGGCCGCCTGTTCCAGCGCCTGCCCGGCGTCTTTGAGCATCCCTTCGAGGGCACGATCGCTGAGCCCGTTCCGCTCGACGCGCGCACTCTGGCGTTTGACCGTGTCCTCCTGCGGGACGACGCGCTGCGTGATCCCCTCCTGCAGGTTCTTCACGTCCCCGGACGAGGCGCCGTTCTCCAGGCGTTTCATGGCGTCGGCTTGGTCCTGGTCGAGCCGCAGCGCCGCTTGTCGCACGCCGTTCAACTCGCCGCGGATCTGCTCGACCAACTCAGACTCGGCGATGATTCGCAGCCGCCGCACCGCTGATCGTGTGGGCTCGTGTGATTTCCCTTCGAGCGCGAAGGCGTCCTGGGCGAGCGCGGTCAACCACACCTCGTCGCGCGGTTTGAGTTCGAGCGTTGCGAGATCGAGGCGGGCCGCGGCCTTGAGCGAAAGCGTCAGTGCGGTCAGTGCGGGGTGGTCCTCGGCGGGGGACCTCGCCAACGTTGACCGCTTGCCGGAGCCCTCCGCCGGCGCCCCCGCCGAGCCCGCCGGCGAGGTGGCTTTTTCATATTCGAGCGACGCCCACGCCAGCCCCACGTCGTCGCGACCCTCCCCGGCCACGTCGAGCTTGGCGGTCGCGATCACCGCCTCGTCCTGCGACGGGTCCAGCACGGTCGCGCTGGCGGGTTGGTCCGCGACGACCGTGAACTGGTACGCGGATTCGAGCACGCTCCGGATGCCGTACTCATCGGTGAGCACCACGGGGAGGCGCACGGACTGGGCCGCTGTCCACGCCACGCGCCACTCGTTGCCCTCGGCCGTGATCGTCGCGTCCGCCGGCGCCGCACCTTTGCCGAAGAGTTCGCTGGCGGACTTTGGCGCGGGGAGCGGCTTGTTGAGCGTGAACCCCAGCTCGATCTTCGATCCTGTCAGCACCGCCGCAACGCTCGCACGCTCGTCACGACCGGTGCCCAAGTCTTTCTTCCCCGCTGCGAACGTCCCCGGAGAACCTGCCGCAGCCGTGTTCACCGTCCCGACATAGGCCGGAGAAACGATCGTCGCGGACGCCGAAACAACGGCCGGCGGCTCGACCAGCGCGATCCGGGCGGGCGTGGTGGAGTCATCCTCGGTCTCGAACCAGTACTCCAACGTCATCGTTGCGCTGGGGTCAGAGTTCGCGGAGCCCTCCGGTGTGGCCCCACCACCGAGCCCGGCCGTGCCCGAAGGATCGAGCAGCCGCTCATACGGCTCGCCAGTGATCGTGGTTGTTCCTTCGATCGAGGGAGCCCGGGCGACCACCGTTGCCGAGGCGATCCGCATCTGGCTGGTCAGCAGCACGCGCTTGACCGGCTCGTTCTCGGCGAGGTGGCGAGGCGCCGACAATCCATCCCGCACGAGGCGGTAGTTCACCCACACGTCCGTCCGTCCGAGCCTGCGATCGGTCTCTGAGAGGATCGCCCGGAGCGGCACGGCCGTTCCGATCGGATGGGCTCGCAGGCCCGTCGCGTCCGCGATCGCGGTGCGCTTGGGCCACTCCGCGCCCGCCCACGGCGTCATCACGCGCTCCGCTCCGATCCGCGCCAACCTGGGCGTGAGCGCCGCCGTCACACCGATCGGTACGAGCGCCGCCAGCGCCAGCAGGACGCTCCGCCGAACTGCGGTGCCCGCGAGCACCGCGGGGGCGAGCCGGAACCCCGCCAAGTTTGCCCGCGCCGTCTCGATCAGGCCCGAGCGTAGTGTCTCTTCGTCGGCGTCGATCGCCGGTTCTTTGGATCGTGCCAAGTCGATCGCTGCCGCCAGCGTCCCGCGCAGCCCTGCCCGCTCGGCCTCGGGCGTGCGTTCCACACGCAGTGCAATCTCCGTGAGCGAAGGTTTGAACACCAGCGCCGGCCAGACCCATCGTCGTGCCAGCCATGCCGCCGCACCAGCTCCCATGATCCACACGACGACACGGAACGCGGTCGGGGTGCGGAGCGCGTAGTCCAACAAACCAAACGCGAAGACCGCGAGCGAGACCGCCGCGAGCATCCACGCGAGCGCTCGCACCGTCAACAGCCGCTGCGCCGCCGCCCGCACGGTCCAAAGGCCACGCTCGAACTCCGACAAACGACGTTCTGGGCCCTCTCCGGCGTTCTCGGTTTCCGGCATCATCGAAGCCTCCAGGGCCTGTACGGGGTACATCGGCCTTCCGCGCCCAACGCTCCTGAACTCTACGCGAACCGGACGCGAACGGGTCCGTTTCTGTCCTCGCCCGCGGTTGAACACGGTCACTGGTTTGTAACGGGCGTGAGAACGTGTACCGGGTCTGCCGGTCCAAGCCGCAAATCGGTATCAATCCGGGCGTCGCAGCCTAACCTTTTCCGCATGACCGCCGCCCCTTCCGGGACAGCCCCCCCGCCCCAATCTGCGCCCCAACCTTCTGACCGATCCGCCGAAAACTCAGGGGTCATCGCGATCCTGCGCACCGTGGCCGGGGACATCAAGCTCGCGCACTCTGTCTTTGCCTTGCCCTTCGCTATTCTGGGCGCGTTCCTCGCCCGCAACAGCGATTCTTCGTGGCCCCGCTTTGGCGGGCAGCTCACGCTCGTTGTCGTGTGCATGGTCTTTGCGCGGACATGGGCGATGGTCGTGAATCGCCTCGCGGACCGGGCACTGGACGCCCGCAACCCGCGCACGAAGAACCGTGCTTTCGCCTCCGGGAGACTTTCCCCCACAACTGGGCTTCTCGTACTGATCGCGTGCAACCTGCTCTTCTTGGCCGCTGCGTCGCTCTTCTGGTTCATGTTCCGGAACCCGTGGCCGGTCGTTCTTGCCGAGGGGGTGCTTGCGTGGATCGCGTTCTATTCCTTCACGAAGCGATTTACCTGGCTCTGCCACATGTTCTTGGGCGGTGCCCTCGCCGCGTCTCCCTTGGCCGCGGCGATCGCGGTCGAACCGTCGGCGCCCAATTCCGTTCCCGCCCTGTGGTATCTCGCGGGCATGGTCGTCCTCTGGGTCGGGGGCTTTGACATCATTTACGCGCTCCAGGACACGGACATTGATCGTGCCGAGCGTCTCTGGAGCGTTCCGTCGCGACTCGGCGTCTCCGCGGCCCTCTGGCTCAGCCGGGCCATGCATGTCGGGGCGGTGGGGATGCTCGTCCTGGCCTGGCGAGCTGAGCCGCGCTTCGAGGTCGTTTTCGGGGTCGGCGTCGGGATGGTCGTTGCGCTCCTTGCAGCCGAGCACGTCGTTCTCGCCAGGCGCGGCAAGGCCGGGCTCGACATGGCTTTCTTCACGATCAACGGCGTGGTAAGCTGCGCCCTCGGGGTCGCGGGGTGTATTGATACCCTTTGGTGAGTCCGCACACACGCGCCATGACGCTTCCTCTCCACAACCGTTTTCGCGCCGCGCTCGCGCTCGCCCTGCTCGCGATTGGGGCGTGTGAAAGCCATCAACCAACCGCTTCCCCGGCCCCCTCCGCGAGCGAGTCCTCGCCCGCTCACGCGACAGCCCCGACTCTCGGCACGGATACCGTCAAACCGAACCCCCGCGGGCCGGGGTTGGATGTTTCGAACTATCCGGTGGACGACTCGCGTGGCTCGCTCGGGCGCGTCCTCGCCCCGTTCACCGACCGCCCGGTTCCGATCTCGGCCGCCGCCGCAGGATTGTGGCGTGCCCAGGGGCTGCGTTTTCTTGCCGTCCCCGCGAACGAGATCGAAGCCCTTCTGCACGACCTGCCGCTCGTTGGGTCCGTTCAGCGACAGTCGTTCACTGTTCTCACGCGCTGGACCCCGGTGGCGATCGGTGGTCTGTGGCAAGGCCCCCGAATCATCGGCGGGCTGCATGATCCCGGCTCGACCGGCGATCTCTCGCTTCCCCCGGGCCGCCTGCGAATGCTCGCTCGCGCTTGGGATGAACCGTTCATTGAGCCTTCGGGCTCGGCGGAGGCTTCGCTCGCTCGTCTGCGGCTCGAACTGCTCCCGCAGCACGAGCAGACCGACCCCGACCTTGCCACGTTCGTCCAGACCCCAAGGCGGCCGATCGACCGCGTTGGCAAGGTTTTCGACGAGCTCGCGCTCCGCTTCATCACCCAACCGGGCGAGGTCTACCTTATTGTTCCGGAGTCTCCCGGCGTCTCGTGGCAACGCGCCGACGAGGCCAGCAACGACCAGCCCGCGCCGCACGCTGACGGACCGAGTGCCGACCCGCCGTCCCTGGGCGAGGCCATGCTGAGCAACGCCGCCTTTGCCGGGAGCGGGCGGGTCAAGATCCTTGTTGTTCTCGTCCCGCGTTCGGCCGAGGTCTTCGAGCTGTTGCCCTCGGCGCCGCGCTGATCTGCGATCCGATCGGGGCGAGTTTCAGAAGATCCGGTAACCCGCGGGCCGGCGGCGGTCATTTCACCAATTCCGGGTGCGCCGAGCCGTTGCGCTCGGAACCCATTTCTCTCGGCGGCCGCGCCGATGATCTCCCTACGTCGGACCGATTGCTGGATGTCACGGAGGATTCGATGCTCAGAGTGAGTCTGGCCCAGGCTGTCGAGGGCATGTCGCTGGCGTTGCCGCTGTACCACCCGGTGCGTCCGGGGGTTGTCCTTTTGCGCGCGGGCATCGTGCTGGACAACCACACGATCAAGCGGCTCTGGGAGATGGGGCTGCGCGATGTGTGGATCAGCTACCCGGCCCTGAGTTTCATCGCCGACTTCGTCAACCCGGCCGTGCTCGATGCCTGCCACGGCATCACCCAGCAGGTCGCCGACGCCTTTGACCGTGTGCTCGTCGACGCGCACGCCAAGCTGGACTACCCGACTTACCGCCGCGCCATCGCCGCGTTGCTCGAGAAACTCGCTCAATCTCCCAAAGCGGGGATTCTCGTGAACGAGATTGTCGATGGCAGCCAACCCGCGCTCCGGCACGCATCGAACGTCTGCCTCGTCAGCGTGCTTATGGGGATCAAGCTTGATTTCTACCTTGTTCAGGAACGCCCGCGACTCAAGTCCGCGCTCGCCCAGGGCGTGACCACTTTGGGCCTGGGCGCGCTCCTGCACGACATCGGCATGCTCCGTCTCGACGCCGACACGCTCGCCCGCTGGAACAACGGTCACGACGAAACCGACCCGGCGTGGCGCGAGCACACCGAACTGGGCTATCGGATTCTACAGGGCAACATCGAGCCCTCTGCCGCTGCGGCCGCTCAGCACCACCACCAACACTTCGACGGTTCAGGATTCCCTGCCGCCAAACCAGACTCCACGCGTGGACTTTCCGGCTCAGACATCCACATTTTCGCCCGCATCGTTACCGCCGCGGACTTGCTCGATCGCCTGCGCAACCCGGCCGACACCCACGGCAGCCGCCGTACTCGCGGTGGACTGATCCGCTGGTCCTGCGCGCCCTCATCAACGTTGTCCCGCCGTTCCCGCCCGGGTCGATGGTGAAGATCACCGGCGGCGTCCACGCCGTTGTCGCCGACTGGCACCCCGAAGACCCCTGCCGCCCCACCGTCGTCACGATCCCGCACGACGGCGGGCGCATCAACCCTGAATCCGCGGGCGGAAGGAAGATCGACCTCCGTGCCAATCGCGACATCGAGGTCATCGAGATCGACGGCGTGGACGTGCGCGGCGATTCGTTCTACCCGAACCATCCGGGCGAGTTTGACCTGGCGAAGTTCGCGCTGGGTGTGGCGAGCACAAAGAGCGGCGATGCGGCCGCAACGAAATAGTTTTCTCTGCCACCGCCCTTGCGCGCTCTACTTCGACGCATCCGGCTTTGTGATTTCGAGATCCGCCCCCGGCAACTTGATCTCGGTGCCAACCTTGAGCGGCTGAGGTGATCGACCGCCCACGCCGAACAGCCATACGGTCGCCGTCGCGCTGTCCGCCCGAACATCCGTGAACTCGATGTCTCCGAACCCCTCGGCACCGTCGTAGGAGATTTTCATTCCCACAAATGCTCCGCGGTCGTGCCCGCCCTCGAGCTCCATCGTGCAAAGCAAATCATCGCTTCCGGCCAGGTCCTTGACAGGTTTGCTCGCGACGCTCGTAATCTTGAAAACAACGGGCTTATCGATCAGGAGCACGCTGTACTCGGCTGGGAGCACCGGCCGGCCCCGAGGGCACCCTTCCTCGTGAAAACCAATATTCCGCACAGCCGCGTCCTGCATTCTTGGAACGGCGAACATGCTCTCGCGCGCGAACCCGCCTTCGTTGTAGTTGTTCACGAGCTGGCGCATCTGCGATTTCGGGACCAGATACTTCTGATCGCCCCAACGGACAAAGTACAGCCGAGAAGACATGAACTGGTTCTGACTCGCCCGCTCGTCGATCGCGAGCTTGACCTCAACGCCATCCGGGAAGCTCCGTACGACGTCGCCGTGGTTCGCGTCATAGAGCCCCAAACAGCCGGTCCACCGATAGCTGACGCCAGATTTTGGGGCGATTTCGATCGAGACATTCATGCCAAGGTGATCGCCTGTGTAGTACGTGCCCGCCCACTCCTTGGCCCAAGGGGACTCGGGTGCCGCACCCTGTTGGATTCCCTGTAACTCCAATTCGATCCGCGTGGACCGCTCACTCACGGCTTCGCGGATGCCATCAAGCAGAGGCTGAAAAGCCTTTTCCGAAAGCGGAAAGGGCGTTGCGTCGTTCTGCGATGATGCGTTCGGATCGGGCGGGCCCGAGAGATCAGAGACCGGCGGCTCAACGGCCCGCACGCCACAGCACAGCAGAACCATGAGCACGCTTGGCATTGGTGAACTCCTTACAGATCGAGGGAGCATGACGCACCGCAATCATGGTCCATGAGACCGCCGGACGAGCCACTCCCTACCGCCTTGTCGCAAACTTCTCGAACGCCGCCAAGGTTTCCGCGCTCACATGGTGCTCGATCCCTTCCGAATCAAGTCGCGCGCTCGCCTCGCTCACCCCCACCGCTCGCAGGAACTCGTACACGATCCGGTGCCTCTCGCGGACTTTCTCTGCGAGCTTGCGCCCCGAGTCGGTCAGGAAGATCGACCGGTACGGCCTGGCGGTGACCAGTTCGTCGCGCTGGAGCCGGGCCACGGTGCGGACCACGGTGACGTGCGTGACGCCTAGGCAGCGCGCCAGGTCAACGACGCGGGCCTCGCCGCCGGCGTCGATCAGGTCGGCGATCGTCTCGACGTAATCTTCGGCGATCTCGGCCGAGTGTGCCTTGCGCGTGCGGCGGTGGTTCTCGGCCTGTTGCACCGCGAGCCGCGCCGTGGGTGACGGACGCCGCCGCGCCGCTGAGCCGTTTGCGGGGCGTGGGCTCCCGGTTTTTTTCGCCGCCTTGGGCATCTGGGACCAGATTAGCCCAGCGGTGAACGTCAGACAACCCGGGAACGCGCGCCGACCGTGTTCCCGGGCTGAATGCGGGCGCGTCTGCCGGTGCCCGCGGGCGGTTGACCCCATCGGTGGCCTTACCTAGATTCTGTAGCCTGTGATACATCATGGGCTGGCCTTTCAAGCCCCTGCCCCGGCGCGTCGATCTCGACAGAACCCGATGGACACGATCTCCGAACCAACCCCCCAGGTTCCGCTCGCGCCCGGCGCGCACGACTTCACACACTCGCTCCCCGAGGCCCACGGCACGCTCAGCGTCTGGAAGTCCACCGACGGCGGGCGCCCGTGGTGGCGCAAGATGCTCGGCTTCGCGGGCCCGGGGTTCATGGTCGCCGTCGGGTACATGGACCCGGGCAACTGGGGCACCGACCTGGCCGGGGGCAGCCAGTTCGGGTACTCGCTCCTCTGGGTCATCCTTGCATCGAACCTCATGGCGATCCTGCTGCAGGTTCTTTGCGCCCGCATGGGCATCGTGACGAACAAAGACCTCGCTCAGTCTTGCCGCGATTACTACTCCAAGCCGACCGCGATCGCGCTCTGGCTGCTCTGCGAGATCGCCATCATCGCCTGCGACCTGGCCGAGGTCGTTGGGTCGGCCGTCGCGATCAATCTGCTCACGCGGCACGGCGACTACCCCGGGCTGCCCTTGCAGTACGGCGTTCTCATCACGGGGCTCGACGTTCTTGTCCTGCTCGCGCTCATCAATTTCGGCTTCCGCAAGCTCGAGGCCGTGGTTATTACGCTCGTTTCCACCATCGGGCTCTGCTTCGCGTACACGATCTTCCTTGCCAAGCCCGACTGGCACGCCGCGGTCGCGGGCACGTTTGTCCCGACCATGCCCAACACCGAGGCGTTGCTGATCTCGCTGGGCATTCTGGGCGCGACGGTCATGCCGCACAACCTGTATCTGCACTCCTCCATCGTGCAGACCCGCGCGTACGGCCGCGCCGCCGCCGACATCAAGTCCGCCATTCGCTACAACACCATCGACACGGCCGTCGCGCTGGGCCTCGCGTTCTTTGTCAACGCCGCGATCCTCGTGCTCGCCGCCGCCGTGTTCTGGAAGTCCGGCACGCACGTCGATGAACTCCAACAGGCGCACGAACTCTTGAAACCCGCCCTCGGGGGGGCGGCGGCGACCTGCTTTGCCGTCGCGCTCCTCTGCTCGGGGCAGTCCAGCACCATCACCGGCACTCTCGCCGGGCAGATTGTCATGGAGGGCTTCCTTAGAATCCGCATCAAACCCTGGCTCCGACGGCTGATCACCCGTTGCCTCGCGATTATCCCCGCCCTGCTCGTTATCACCGCCACCGGCGGCAAGGACACCGTCCAACTGCTCGTGATTTCCCAAGTCGTTCTCTCGATGCAGCTCCCCTTCGCGATCTTCCCCCTGATGATGGTGACGAGCAGTCGCGAGAGAATGGGCGGGTTTGTCAACCCGCTCTGGGTCAGCGTGATCGGCTTTGCCGTCTGCACGCTGATCGCGGGGCTGAATGTCTACCTCCTTTGGAACACGATCGGGCCCCTCTGGGTCGGCGTGACCGCGGCGGCGTTCACCGGTTTCGCGGGCTACGTCCGGTTCCTCTACAAACCCAAACCGACTCACGCCGTCGAACCCACGCGGGCACGCTGATCGAGCATTCTCGGGCCCGCGCCTGAGGTTCCAAACCGCCCCGCTCCCGCCCCGCGTGTGGCCCGATCGACCCATCTTTCCATCTACGGCTCGGGCGGGGCGGTCGCCGCGATAAACCGCGCCCCGGTCGAGTATGCTTGATCATCGAGCCGCGCTCCCGTCCGCCCGATTCCTCCCCGCGATCCATGCTTCGTCAATCATGAGCACCACGTCGATCTCGAAACACCTCCACCTGCAACCCGTCGCCGGCCCTGCCTTGCCCCCGCTTGAGGTCGCCTCGGACAAGCCCTTCGTGATCGGGCGTCAGTCCGCCTGCGAGGGTGTGCTCGGCGACGCGGCCGTCTCGCGCCGCCACGCCCAGTTTTCTCACAAGGCCGGCACCTGGCTCCTCACCGATCTGGACAGTCGGCACGGGACCTACCTCAACGGCATCCGCCTTGAACCCGGCGCGTCCTCTCCTGTCTATGACGGGGACCAGATCCGTATCGGTCCCTGGACCCTCCGCGTCGGCGGGGCGGTCAATAGCACCCTCGTCCACACCACGCAGGACGATTCCGCTTCCACGCTCAACCGCGTCCACCGTGTCCCCAGTAACGAGCTCTCTCTTCGGGCCCAGCACCGGCTCGAACTCTTGATCGACTGCGCCGCGTCGATCACCGCCGCAACATCCGAATCCCAGATGGCCGATGCCGTGCTCGACGCGCTCATCGCCGGCACCGGCTTCCCGCACGCCGCGTTCATCCGCCGCATCGGCACCGGGGACGGCACGGCCCAGATCGAAGTCCTCGCCGCGCGCAGCCCAAACCCCGGCGGTCAATCCACGCCGAACGCCCAGCCTTCGCTCCAGAGCGGCGGCAGCCGCCCGGGGAACTTCACGACCTCGGGCGGATCGCGGGCTGGCGGCTCGCAGTTCGGTCGTTCCAGCCCCGCCGCCGTGGGTGTCTCATCGCGCGGGCTCGACCCTGTTGCAACACCGGCCCACCACACCCCCAACCCCAACTCGCTCGCCGCCGCCGCCACGCCGGGCTTCACGCCCCCGATCCCCACCCCCTCTCCCTTCACCCCGACGCCCGGCCAGCCGGCACACACGCAGCCCACCCAGCCCGCGATGCTCCCCGAGCAACTCTCGTTCAGCCGATCGCTTATTGAGTCCGCGTCGCACGGGCAGGTCGTCCGCCTCGACGAGGCCGGCGTGCAGGACTACGGGCAGAGCGTGGTGCAACTGGGAATCCAGGCCGCGATCTGCGCCCCGGTGATGCTCGACGCGCTCCCGATCGCGTACCTCTACCTCGACGCTCGGCGCCCGCAGGCCAAGCCCGGGTTCGGGTTCGCTCGCGCGCCGGCGTGGACGATCCAGGCCGACGCCCCCGCGTTCTGCCAGGCCGTAGCGCGCATCTGCGGGCTCGCGCTCTCGAACTTGAAGCGCATCGAACTGAGCCGTCGCCAGCACCAGCTCGAAGCGGACCTCGACGCGGCCCGAGAGGTCCAGCGGCTCATCATGCCCCCCGCCGAGGGCGGCTTCGGGCCCGTCCGTTACGCGCTCCGCTCCAAACCGGGCCGCTTCGTCGCCGGCGATCTCATCGACGTCTTCGAGCTTACCGACGGCAAGGTCGCCGTCTTCCTTGGTGACGTCTCGGGCAAGGGCATCGACGCCGCGATCCTCATGGCCACCGCGCAAGCCCATCTCAACGCCTCGCTCAAGCACAACCCCGACCCCGCCGCCGCCATCAACGAGGTCAACCGCCACATGGCCTCGCACATCAAGGACGGGCGGTTCATCTCCCTCTGGCTGGGGGTCATCGACCCGCGTCCGGGCTCCCTCACGTTCGTCGACGCCGGGCATGGGCACTGGCTCGTCAAGCCCGCAGGGATGCCCCCCGCACGGATCGAATCTTCCGGCGGGTACCCCATCGGCATCGACGCGGGCACTCAGTACGTCAACGACACCATCGCCTTCCCGCCGGGCTCTAGACTGGTTCTCTATAGCGACGGACTGGTCGAGCAACAATCCCCCGAGGGCGAGTTCTTTGGGCTCGAGCGCACCATCGCCGCCTTCGCCCAGACCAGCGCCCCCGCCACCGACGTCGCGTCCCTCTTCGCGTCCCTGGCCCTGTTCGCCGCACCCCCCGTCGCCGGCGCCAAGACCCGCACTGTCGACGACATCGCGCTCTCCGACGACGTCACCGTCGCGTCCATCGAATCAATGCCCGACGCCGCCGCCAGCACCTGACGCGCCCGGCGGCCTCACGAGCAGCAGCCGCAAACTGTTGAACACCACCAGCAGCGTCCCGCCCTCGTGCGCGATCACACCCACGCTGAGCGGGAGCGGTCTGTTCATCAGCGAACCCACGATTGTCGCGATCCCCATGGCCGCGATGATCGCCAGCGCGAACAGCAGGTTGACCTTCACCGTGCGCCGCGCACGCCGCGCCAGGTCGATCGCCCACGGCACGACCGAAAGGTCGTCGGACAGCAGCACGATGTCCGCCGATTCCAGGGCCGCGTCCGACCCGATGCTGCCGATCCCGATCGCGACGTCCGCGGCCGCGAGCGCCGGGGCGTCGTTCACGCCGTCGCCGATCACCGCCACGCCGTCGGCCTTGGAACGCCAGAGCTGTGCCAGCGATCCCAGCGACACCGCGGAACTTTCGCGTTCCTCACGCTCGCGCCCGCGCGCCGCTTTCATCGAGACTACGGCGTCAACCTTGTCCTGCGGCAACAGCTCCGCGTCGAACTGATCGAGCTTGAGCTGGGCCGCGACGTGCTCGGCCGTCTTGCGGTTGTCGCCTGTCAGCATCCGCACCGGCCTGATCCCCAGCGCGTGCAGGCGTTCGACCAGTTTGTTCGCGCCGGGCCGCACGGTGTCGGACATGATGATGACGGCAGCCTGCCCGCCGCCGTCGTGCTCGACGCACGAGTGCGCGACGACCACGCCCAGATGACCGCGCGTCTGGATCTTCTCGAGCACGTCCTTCACGCGGTTGCGGAAGCACACGGGGATGAGCTCCTCAGTGAACTTGTACGAGCCGAGCCGCACGGGGCACCCGTGGTAGCGGGCCGCCATGCCGCGCCCGGTCGTGTGCCCGACATCGGTGAGCGTCGCGGGCGCGATGCCGCGTTGCGTGGCCGCGTCGCGGATCGCGGCCGCGATCGGGTGCGTCGAGTCCTGCTCCAGCGCCGAAGCCATCGCCATCAATTGCTCCGAATCCGACCACGCGACCGGGTGTACCTCGTACACGCGCGGCCGACCCACCGTCAGGGTTCCCGTCTTGTCAAAGCACACCGACCCGACGCTGGCGAGCTGGTCGATCGACTGCCCGCCCTTAAACAGCACGCCCGCGCGGGCCGCCCTGGCGATCGCCGAGAGCGTGGCCGTTGGCGTGGCGATCACCAGCGCGCAGGGCGAGGCCACGATCAGCAGCGTGATCGCCGCGTAGAGCGAGTCCTGCCAATGCCGCGACAGGATCAGCGTCCAGATCACCAGCACCGCCACGCTGATCGCCACCACGCCGATCGCGTAGGGCTGGCTGATCGCGTCCACCGCCCGCTGCACCGGCTCGCGCTGCTCGCGAGCCTGCGTCACGAGGTTCAGGATCTTCTGCAAGCTCGATTCGGACGCCGGCCTCGTGACCACGGCTTCGATCGTGTCGCCGACGTTGATCGTCCCCGCGTACAGCTCGTCGCCGGCCTTCACGTCGCGCGGCATCGATTCGCCCGTGATCGCCGACTGGTCCATCGAAGACCGCCCGCTCACGACCCGCGCATCGGTCGGCACGCGATCGCCGGGCCTGATCTTCAGCTTCTCGCCCGCGATCAGCACGCCCGGCTCGACCTCGACCCACGACCCGTCGCGCTCGACGATCGCCAGAGTGGGCATCAGCCTGGTCAGCGCTTCGACCTCGCGCTTCGTGCGCGCCATCGCCAGGTCCTCGAGCGCGCCCGAGAGCACGAACAAGAACAGCAGCAACGCGCCCTCTTCGGGGTGCCCGATCCACGCCGCGAGAGCCGCCCCCAGAGCCATCAGCACGTCGATGTTGAACTCGCCCGCACGCAGGGCATCGATCGCGGCCCGCCCGCCGTGGACCATGCCAAGCGCGAGGCTGGCCCAGATGCAGGCCTTGCCCCAGGAATCGCCGCCGATCGACACGAGCATGTGCTGCCCAACGAACCCGGCCGCGAGGAGAACGCCCGCGACGATCGCGCTCGCCAGCTCGCCTTTGCTGGAAAAGAACCAACTCAGAAGACCGCGATCGGCTCCATGGATGACCTCGGCTCGCGCGGCCGCTTCGGGTCGCGCAGCAGCGCCCGCCGTGGGTCGCGGGATTCGAGCGGCATCAGGGGAACTCATACCTGAACGCTAGCAGCCTCGCGCCAAGTGCCACGGCACGCCGGCACGACGCGCGGCCGAACCGCACCGAACCGATCTGGACTACCGCAGCACCGTGTCCATCTGACGCCGCTCCGCCGGGCCCGATCCTTCCACCGCGATGTCCGCGAGCAAACCGTCCACGATGTCATCGGTCGTCACCTGGTCGGCCTCGGCGTTGAAGTTCGTCAGCAGCCGGTGCCGCAGCACCGGCTTGGCCACGGCCTTGACGTGCTCGGGCGTGACGTGCGTCGAGCCGCTCAATATCGCGCGGGCCTTGGCCGCGAGCACCAGGTACTCGCTCGCGCGCGGCCCCGCGCCCCACGAGAGATAATCCTGCACCAGCTTGGGCCGCTTGTGCCCGCCGTCCATCGGCTCCTTGATCCGCGTCGCCCGCACCAGCCGCAGCGCGTAGCGAATGACGTGATCGGCGACCGGCGTCGAGCGCACCAGCTGCTGCACCCGCGCGATCCCGGCCTGATCGAGCACCGCTTCAACCTTCACGTCCGCCTTGTTCGACGACCGCCGCACGATCTCGACCTCGTCCTCGGACGTGGGGTAACGGATCTGGATCTGGAACATGAACCGGTCGAGCTGGGCCTCGGGCAGCGGGTACGTCCCTTCCTGCTCGATCGGGTTCTGCGTCGCCAGCACGAAGAACGGCTTGGGCAGCTCGTGCCGCACACCGCCGACCGTCACCTGCCGCTCCTGCATCGCTTCGAGCAGCGCCGCCTGCGTCTTGGGCGGAGTGCGGTTGATCTCGTCGGCCAGGATCACGCTGGCGAAGACCGGCCCGCGCACGAACCGCAAAGCCCGCTGACCGGTCGCTTTGTCCTCCTGGATCATCTCGGGGCCGGTGATGTCCGCGGGCATCAGGTCGGGCGTGAACTGGATGCGGCTGAACCCCAGCGACAGCGTGCGCGCGATCGTCGAGATCAGCAACGTCTTGGCCAGCCCCGGCACACCGACCACCACCGCGTGCCCGGAGCTGAAGATGCACATCAGCAACTGGTCAACAACCTCGTCCTGCCCGACGATCACCTTGTGGATCTCAGTGTTGAGCGATTGCTGGGCCCGCCGCACCTCGGCGACAACCTCGGCGGCAAGTTCGGTGGCGGACGCGGCACTTGAAGTTTGATTCACGCGGGTTGGCTCCGGCTAAGTTCGACTGGGTTCCGTCCTGACCTACCAATCTCGTGGCACGGGCGTCCCGCCCGTGTCTTCCCGTTCCTACTTCTTCCTTGACCGATCACGCCGTGGCCTCCCAGTTCTCGAACGGCATGGTACCGACACCAAGAGTATCGGCCCCATCGCACGTCGAGGTTTCTCCCCGCCGCCGATTTCCGCCCAACCCACCTCATCCAAAAGAAACGGCCCGAACAACGCCGAAGCGCTGCTGGGCCGTTTCGATGAGGGGCGAGCAAAGTCCTATCCCG
>JBGAOD010000213.1:0-2315 GCA_044221955.1 Phycisphaerales bacterium
CCGGACATCCAGGAGGAGTTGCTGTTCCTGCCTCGCATTGAGCGTGAACGGGATGCGGTCAGCGAGCACGAACTGCGCAAAGTGTGTGCCGTATCCGACTGGCGCGAGCAGCGCCGGCGCTGGGGAGAGTTGGCGGACGCGGCACGTGGTCCACGGCACTAACAACAGCCCGACGGACCTCGTGAACGTGGTATGTGAGGTTTGAGGCATTCAAAACATTAACGACACCAGCAGGTCTCGCGACCCCGGGGGGAATGCAAATCAAGGATCGATAGCAGAGGTCGATTGGGGGCTCCGCCTGCCCTTCTTCAACCGGCCGTCACCCCGGAAATCCCGGAAGTACCCAGTTTCATGGTCTCGCCCGTCGCCGCTTTTCGGGGCGGGGGAGTTGCCGTAGTTCTCAAACGATTCGGATTGCAACTCGCCAACCGCGCAGCCCAAACCATACCGACAACGACTCGCTCATTCTCCCGTGAACAGCACCTCGACCTCGAAACGTGGAGGCGTTGCCGGCTCGACTCGAATAGTCATCGTGGTTCCACGGGCACCCGACGCTGCAAGCGCTGATCGGGCCAGCGTGAGTCCCAGACCGAGGTGGTCGGAACTGACACGGGCTTGATCTGGCCGCCAGAGGGCTTCCCCCAAACGGGCGACATCGACGGTTGCGAGCGAAGCTGCGGAGTTCGAGATTCTCAGTGTGGTGCCGGATTTATCCCTTGTCGTCACGACCTGCACCGTCGAACCCTCGTCAGCGTACTCCGCGGCGTTGGCGATGAGATTGGACAGTGCCAGCCCCATCAGGTCCGAGTCGGCATGTACGGACATCTCGCGTGGCAGATCGGTGCGGAACTGCACGCGCCTTGCCTCCGCAATTGGCCGCACTGCTTCAATGGTCTTCTCGATCAGGTCAAAGACGTTGATCGTCGTGTGCTTTGCTGTCTCCCGTCCCGCCTCGATACGTGTCAACCGAAGCAGGGCCGATACCAGGCGGTCCAGCCGTTCTACGCAGGCCAGAGACGTTAAAAGCGTTCGATTGGCTTCCTCTGTCGTGCGGGGACGCGAAGCCGCCACTTCCAGCAGTGTTCGCAGTTCGGCGACCGGCGTCCGCAGTTCATGGGCGGCGGCGGTCGTAAACCGCTTCTCCCGCTGCATCGCGGCCTCGATGCGGATGAGTAGTGCATTCACTCGCTCCTGGATTGGAGCAATCTCAAACGGCAGATGATCCACGCGAAGCCGCACGCCCGCCCTGCCCGCAACGGAACCAAGACCAGCGGCATCAATCGCGGCCACTTGCTCGGCGAGGGTGCTGACCGGAGCGAGTCCCTTGGCGATCGCCCACCGCAGTGCGAGCCACGCCACCACCGTCAACACCGCAGCGGCGCACAGCAGACCGATTGTGAGGACCTCGAGCGGGCCATCGACCGTGTCGCGTGACACCGCAACCACAATGAGCACGGCGGACCCACCAGCGGCGCTTGCTCCGGCTCCCGCCTGGGTGCTCTGCGAGATGGGTTCGGGCGTCCCAGTCGCTTCGTGCTTCGACTCGTCGCGGTCGGCGGCCGGCACGATTCGCCGGGCGAGCACTCGCACATCCACATCACCGGGTAGGTCCGTGTTCCACGTTCGTTCTCTCGCGGGATCGCCGGGGACGCCGAGCAAAGCCGCGACTCCAAGTGAAGTGGACCGTTCGATGACCACGTCCAGCGTGGCTCCCTTCACTTTCCATATCTCGAAGTACGCGACCTGCCGCGGATCTGTCCCGGGGCGGGGCTGGTACTGAGGCATGGCCGCATCCTCGAAGTCGAACTCGACCTGATCGCCATGTTGCTTCACCGCCGCCGCAAGGGCCTCAGCGCGGGCGGTCAGTGCATCATCGAGCCGCGCATACAGCGAGCTGCGCACGAACACGTACAAGCCACACCCCACGGCCAAGCCGAGCGGCACGAGCGTGGCCAGCAGAATCCACGTGAGACGGGCGCGGAGCGTCACTCAGCCACGCTCCCTCTGGTCCACGCGGCGCGCGCCCTCGCCCGCATCGGGCACGCTGAGCACGTAGCCAACCTTGCGCCTTGTGTGGATCAGCGGCGGGCACCCCGCCGCGTCGAGCGCGGAGCGCAGCGAATAGACCGCCGCGTCGATCGCGTTGGAAAAGACCTGCGAGCGATCGTCGTAGAGGTGCTCTTCAAGCTCGGCCCGGGGCACCGGCTTGCCCTGCCGAAGCGCGAGGTATTCCAGCACGGCGAACTCGCGCGGGGCCAGGCCGAGCGCCCGTTCTCCCACTCGCGCGGTCTTGGCCGAGGAGTCGATCGTCAGTG
>JBGAOD010000214.1:0-2353 GCA_044221955.1 Phycisphaerales bacterium
CTCCCGGTCACTGATGGACTTCGCGCGGATGATGAGCGAGTTCGAGAAGTTCAGAGTCTCGTTCGTCTCGGTCACGCAGCAGTTCAACACGACCCACTCGATGGGCCGTTTGACCCTCAACATCCTGCTCTCGTTCGCACAGTTCGAGCGAGAACTGGTCAGCGAACGCACGCGGGACAAGATCGCTCTCGCCCGCCAGAAGGGGCGATGGGGCGGCGGCCCGCCAATCCTTGGCTACGACATCGATGCCCTTCCCGGCGGCAACCGGCTGGTGGTCAACCCGCGCGAAGCGAAACTCGTGCGCGAGATTTTCGACCTGTATCTGGAATGCAGCTCGGTCCAGAAGACCATCCGGCGGCTGGACGAGCGCGGCGTCAAGAACAAGGCGTGGACGACCAAAAAGGGCGACGCCAAGGGTGGTAGTGGCTTCGAGAAGTCCACCATGTTCAAGATGCTGACCAACGTCACGTACATCGGAAAAGTCCGGCACAAGACGGAGGTCTACGACGGGCTCCACGAGGCGATCATCGATGAGGATGTGTTCCGCCGCGTCGGCGAGACGCTCCGCGAGAACCGCGTGAAGGAGGGCAAGGGTTACAGCAACAAGCACGGCGCGCTGCTCCGCGGGCTGGTGCGCTGCCGGGCGTGCGGCTGCGCGATGGGCCACCACTTCGCCACCGACGGCCCTAAGCGCTACCGCTACTACGTCTGCCAGCGGGCTCAGAAGCGCGGCTGGAAAGAGTGCCCCGGGCCGTCGCTGCCAGCGTTCGAGCTCGAGAAGTTCGTCATCGATCAACTGAGAGCGCTCGGCAAGGACGACGGGCTCGTCTCAGAGTCGGTGGTGCGTGCGCAGGAACGGCTCCGTGCACAGGCCGAGGCAATGGCCACGGCGCGGGACACCGCCCGCGACCTCCTGGAGCAACGTCGCGTCGAACTGCGGGGGCTTTCAGAAGCGACCGGCGAGCGCAATGGCTCCGCAGCCCACGCGGGCGGCCTGCGCGAGGAGATCCGCAGGCTCGACGCCGAGGTGCGGAAGCTCGACGCCCGCATCAAGTCGGTCAACTCCCGCGTGCTTGACGAGGATGAGCTCTCCGGCGCAATTGAATCCTTCGACCCATTGTGGGAGCACCTCACCACGGTGGAACGCGAACGCATGGTCCAACTACTCGTGCGGCAGGTCGAGTACGACGCCGTCACCGAATCGATCAGCGTGACGTTCCACGACGGAACGTTCACCGACCCTGAGGAGAGCGACCAATGAGCGCCGGCCTGACCATCACCAGCCAGATCCACTTCTCGATGCGCAACCGCGGCCGCCGCGAGATGAAGCCCGGGCCAGCGCCGATCACCGAGACCACGCCAGAGGGCAGCGTGCCGCGGGTGTCACGGTTGATGGCGCTGGCGATCAAGATGGACGGGCTGATCCGCTCGGGCGCGGTGCCCGACCAGGGCGATCTGGCCGCCCTCGGGCACGTCACGCGGGCTCGGGTGACCCAGATTCTGAACCTCACGCTGCTCGCCCCGGACATCCAAGAGGCGATCCTCTTTCTGCCCCGGGTCCGGCGCGGACGGGACCCCCTGCGGGAAACGCATCTTCGGGAGATTGCGGCCCTTGCCGACTGGTCAGGACAGCGCCGGAAATGGGCGCAAGTGCTTGGAAAATCGAGCGTTCCGACAGGTCATCCACGTGTCCGAGGAAAACCTGTGGAAGCCCTGTCATGTCCCTAACAATTGCGATTTGACACGGGTACCATGCGGACCAACAGAACCCGCACAAACGGCTTCAGCGTGACGCCATCCGGGGGTTCAAACACGCTTCCGGCGGGCGGAGACCGTCGGGGAGGTTTCGTATGTCGTCCAGCTTCAGATTGCGCCGTTTCTCAAGCCCGTCCATCCTCCGGCAAATCGACCCGGGCCTGCTGGTGAGGTTCCTCGCCGGGCACGCCGAGCGGTGGCCCGCGCTGCAGGAACTTATGGCCGCCAGCCCGCTCAACATCGACCGTCTGGCGACGCTCCTCATCGAGCCGGGCGACGATGCGCCCGATCCCCTTCTCGATGCACTGTTCTTCGTCGACGAACTCTCCGCCCCGGAGATGTACGAGGACCTGCTCGACGAAGCGCGGCGCGCGGCCATTCCCCTCGGTGAGACGCCGAGTCTCTCGCCGGCGGATCTGGCGGTGCGGATCTGGCTTGATGATCCCGAGGTGCTGCAGCGCTACCACGCCGAGCGGTATCTGATCCGCACCAAGAAGTTTGAGCACTTCCCCAGTGTTGCGACGCACCTGCCGAGCATTCGGGGCGTGCAGGAGCAGATCATCCAGGGGCTGCAGGAGGATCTGGACACGTACTTCGA
>JBGAOD010000068.1:0-19945 GCA_044221955.1 Phycisphaerales bacterium
ATAGATCCGCTCGCGGCCGCGTACACCGCGTCCGTTGCAAAGCGTGCCGAACTTGAACCTTCTCTCAGCACCCTCCCACAAACTGCTCCACATACAAATCAAAGTCCTCCCCCGTGATAAACCCGTTCCCATCCTGATCCGCGCACACCGACTCCCCGGCCTCGAAGGCCGCGACGAACGCGTCGAAGTCATCGCCGGTGAGGAAACCGTCGCCGTCGTAATCGGCGGGGCAGGCCGCGTTGTACGCGCCCAGGGCGTTGGCCATGCCGTAGCCGCGGACGTATTGAGGGTCGAACGTGCCGGTGAGGATGGCGTCGCTGGCGGAGGTGAAGAGGGCTTGGCGGATGCGGTCGACGCTCCAGCACTTGCCCGGCCCGGCGAGGACGGCGACAACACTGGCGATAACGGGCGTGGAGAGCGACGTCCCGCTCGCCGTGGCGTAGTTCACGTCGTCGTAGGGCCAGACGCAGTAGGTATCGACGCCGCGGGCGAGGATCTCGGGTTTGACGCGGCCGTCGGCGGTGGGGCCGTCGGAGCTGAACCAGGCGATCGTGCCGCCGGAGTCCGCGGCCCCGCAGGTGATGACCTTGAGGGCGTCGGCGGGGGCGATGAGGTGGGCAGTGCCAGGATCGCCGTCGTGGCCTTCGTTGCCCGCGGCGGTGCAACAGACGAGCCCGTTGGTGGTGGCGATGTTGACGGCCTTGGAAGTGACGGCCGTCACGCCGTTCAATTGTGACTGCGTGTACCAGTCGATGTAGCCAAGGCTTGACGTGGCGACATCGCCGCCGTGGGATTCGATGAACTCGAGGCCCGCGACGTAGTTGTCCTCTTCGATGGGCGTCTCGCTGGTGATGTCCTCGGTCTTGCAGAGGACGAAGCTGGCGTCGTAGGCCCCGCCGACGAACGAGCCGGGGAGGTACCCGCCGATGACGCTGAGGATGAGCGAGCCGTGGACGTGCTGGTCGGGATCGTCACCGGGCTCTGGGGCCGTGTTGCCGTCGTTCTTCACGAAGTCGTGCTCGGCGATCACATGCACGGCGTGCCCGGGCGCGTTGAAGAGCGGGTGGGTGCGGCGGAAGCCCGTGTCGAGGATGCCGATGATGACGTTGCCGGCGGTGAAGCCCTTGGCGTGCATGGCGGGGAGGTTGACCTGCATGTTCTGGGCTTCCGCCAGGCCGTAGAAGCCGGGGGTATGAGCGTCGGGGGCCGGAATCATGGTGAGGCTGAGGTCCTCGCGGCGTTGCCCGCCCAGGACGGGTTCGACCCGATCGACCGCGGGGAGGGCGAGGATCTTGGCGAGTTGATCCGGCGTTGCGCGGACGCTGACGGCGTTGAGCCAGCGGCTCTGCTGGGCGATGGTCGCGCCGGTGGCGGCGACAGCGTTGAGCCCGGTGGGTGCGAGTGGAAGGTCAAGGTCGTCGAAGAGGCCGGGGGCGGTGCGGCGGTGCTCGCGGCGCTGGATCGTGCGGTGGTCGGCCTCGCGCGCGAGTTGAGCTAGGGCCGCCGCACGCTCGGCAGGGCCGTTGATTCCCTTGCTCTTGAAGTAGACCCATTGCTTGGTCGTGCGTTGAGCAGCACTCGTGGCGGCGGTGTCGGGCGAGGCGATCGCGGCGGTGCCGCACGCGAGCGTGAGCGCGGCGCCGATGAATGAACGGAGCGACTGCGAGCGAGGCTGACACGCCATGGGAACGATCTCCGAGTTGGATGGGAGGATGCCGGGCTGAAAGGGAACCATACAGATACCAGAAGCGACCATGCCGATCAATGGCAACTTGCGCCTCGGCCGCAGGCTGCCTGGTTTATCGATCGTACTTTGTACGGTTTTTCGTGAAGAATGAGGAAAGAGCCCCCTGAGACGAGAGTTTTGAAGTATACTTTTTCCCAGATTCGCGCCCGGCGTTCCCCGGGCTCGCTCGTAAACCTTCGGCGACTTCCCGAGACTCGGTTGAGGGTTGACGATTGTGGAGAGATCTCGGGCAAGGATCGAAGAGGACGATGACGAATATCTATGTTGGGAACCTGCCTTATTCGACGACCGACGCGGAGTTGATGCAGCTCTTCTCCGAGCACGGGCAGGTGAGCAAGGCCTCGGTCGTGATCGACCGCGAGACGGGGCGCAGCCGTGGGTTCGGGTTTGTAGAGATGACCGACAGCGGGCAAGGGAACGCGGCTATTCAAGCGCTGAATGGGTTTGACCTGGGTGGTCGCAAGCTCGTGGTGAACGAGGCCAAACCGCGCGAGGCGCGGGGCGGCGGTGGCGGTTTCGGCGGCGGCTCACGTGGCGGCGGTGGGGGTCGCGGCGGCTACGGCGGCGGTGGGCGACGCGGCGAGGGAAGCTGGTAGCCCGCGCGGCTCCGTACCGCACGCACATCTCGGATTTCCCGGGCGCCCCGGCCGCGGGGGCCCTTTTCTTTGCGCAGGTGTGTCCGGCGCTCCGCACGAGCGCAGACGGTGATCGGCTGGGTGTTCGGGCGTAGCGCCCCGCTTCCGACCGTGCATCCTGCGTGGACCAACGCGGTAGACACGGGGCCGATACGCTGGCGGTCCCACCATGCACACCACCCCCGCCACGTTGAGCATCGCGTCCGAGCCGCAGAGCTTCTGGGCCCGTTCGCTCCGCCGCTTCGCCCTCGTTGAGCCCGGCGAACTCGGGCCCATGCTGTGGTCGACCGCGTACCTGTTCTTTGTCTTTTTCAGCTATTCCATCCTCAAGCCGATCCGCGAGAGCGTCGGCTCGGGGTTCAAGCGCGATGAACGAGTTCTCGAACAACTGTTCACCGCCACGATGGTCGTGATGCTCCTGGTGAGCCCGCTCTTCGCGTGGCTTGTTTCGCGTATCCCGCGCCGCCGGTTCATCCCGCTCACGTACCACTTTTTCGCCGCGAATCTCATCGTGTTCTTTGTACTGATGAAGTACGCCGCACCCGAATCGAAGTGGGTCAATTACTCGTTCTTTGTGTGGGTCAGCGTATTCAATCTTTTCGCCAACTCCCTCTTTTGGGGTTTCATGTCGGATATTTTCCGGCGCGACCAGGGCACGCGGCTCTTTGGGTTCGTCGCCATCGGCGCAACGGTCGGCGCGATCTTCGGGTCGGGGCTTGTCAAGGCGCTCGTGGAGCGCGTCGGGAAACTGAATCTCTTGCCCGTCTCGGCGGTGATCCTCGAACTCGCCGTTGTGTGCTTCTCGGTCATCGTCTACCGCTTTGGGTTGGGCCGGGGGAAAGTCGCGCCGACCGCCGAAGCCCGCGCCGCGGGCACGAGCGCGGCCGGGGATGTCGGCGGCTCGTTCTTCAGCGGTTTCACGCTGCTGCTGCGATCGCCGTATCTGCTGGGGATTTGCCTGTACATGCTGCTCTATGCCACCACGTCCACATATTTGTATTTCGAGCAAGCCAAGATCGCCAGCGTGCAGTTCCCTATCGACGATCAGCGCACCGATTACCTCGCGTCGATCACGCTCTGGTCAAACATTCTCACGCTCACCGTCCAGGTCCTCGCCACCGGCCGGATCGCGCGGCGGCTGGGCGTGTCGGCGACGCTCGCGTTTCTCCCCGCCCTCACCGCCGTCGGCATCGCCGTGCTCGGATTCTCTCCGACCGCCCTCACGCTCCTGCTCGTGCAAGTGACCCGCAGCGGGCTGCACTACGGCGTCGATCGCCCCTCGCGCGAGATGCTCTACACCGTGCTGGGCCGGGAAGAAAAGTACAAATCAAAGAGCTTCATCGACACCTTCGTCTACCGGGGCGGCGACCAGATCGGAACGTGGCTTCGCGCCCCGCTCGAAAAGATCCACCTCGCGGTTCTGATCGGGGTCTTCATCGGGCTCACGATCTTCTGGGGTGTCACCGGCGTCTGGCTCGGCCGCCGCCAGCGGGTCATCGCGCGCGCGCAGGAATCGACCGTCGGCTCGACCGCTGCCCGGAGCTGACCCGCTACGCTCAGCGACGATGGAGCTGACGCCACTCCGCTATTTCCGAGCGATCGCAACCGCGGCGCACATGACGCGGGCGGCCCGCGCTTTGGGCGTGACTCAGCCGGCACTCTCCGCGATGTTGAAGAAGCTGGAACGTGAGGTTGGCGCGACGCTCGTCCACCGCACCCCGCACGGCGTGCAGCTCACGGAAGCGGGCCGCGTTTTTCTTCAGCACGCCGAGGACGCGGTGCGGCGGGCGGACGCGGGCGTCCAGGCGGTAAGACAGCTGATCGGGCTGGAGCGCGGTTCGATCCGCGTCGGCGGCGGGGCGACAGCGACGAGCTATCTGCTGCCCCCGGTGGTGTCCGCCGTCCGGCGCAAGCATCCGGGGTTGCGGTTCTATATCCGCGAGGCCGGATCGAACGCCGTGGCGACGGCCGTGCTGAGCGGGGAGCTTGACTTGGGAATCGTGACGCTGCCGATCAGCGTGCCCAGCGCTGATGAGCTGGTGCGCGTGCCCCTCGTGCCCGACGAGCTGCGGCTCATCGTGCCGGCCCGACACGCGCTGGCGGGGAAGCGAGCGTTCCGGTGGAAGGACCTTGACCGCGCGTCGATGGTCGGGTTTGAAGCAGGCTCGGCCGTGCGCGAGGTGATCGATCGGTCGGCACGCGAGGCGGGGGCCGCGCTGGATATCGTGATGGAATTGCGGTCGATCGAATCGATCAAGCAGATGGTCGCCGCGGGCATCGGTGTGGGCTTTGTGAGCCGCTTCGCCCTTCACGAGGACGACGGGTTGACGTGCAAGGACACCAAGCTTTCGCGGCAGATGGCGATCGTTCGCCGGCGCGATCGGGCTCAGAGCGCCGCCGCGGCGGCGTTCGAGCGGGCGCTGCTGGAGCACGCGCGTGCGTTCTCGCCAGCGGCCGCGGGGTGGTTTGGGCGTACCACGCGGATTGGAGGTTCGATGTCGGGCGCTGATTTGAACATCCGGGCGGCGGCGAGCGGTGACGCCGAGAGGCTCGCCGTCCTTTCGGGGCAGCTCGGTTATCCCTCAACGCCTGCGGACATCGGCGCGAGGCTCGCGCGACTGCGTTCGATCCCAGCGCGCGGCGTATTCGTCGCGGAGGTGGAGGGACGCGTGGTGGGGTGGATGACGCTGGGTGTGGAATGGATGCTCGAAGGTCCGCCGTGCGCGGAAATCAAAGGGCTCGTCGTGGACGAGTCCGTGCGCGGGCGCGGGGTTGGGGCGGCACTGGTACGGTTCGCGCGGGGCTGGGCGGGCGAGCGTGGCACCGGCAGGCTGCGGGTCCGGACCAACGTCAAGCGCGAGCGGGCGCGACATTTTTATGAAACGTGCGGGTTCCTCGCTGTCAAGTCTCAGTGCGTGCTTGATCTCGAAGTGACTCCATGATCGAGAGCCAACCGAAGCGGTCTGTTCGACCAGGTATCGGGTGTTGAGGTGCCATCAAAATGTTTGATGATATCAGATAGAAACATCGATTCGATTCATGCCGATCCTGAGCTAGGGTTGATCGTTCCTCACGCTTTTTAGGAGATTTTCCCATGGCCCGTCCCGACCCGTTCAGCGCCCGCAAGACCTTGAAGACCTCCCACGGCACGTACACGTACTACGACCTCGCGGCCTTGAAAGCCAAGGGGATCGGGCGGGTGGATCGCCTGCCGTACTCGATCAAGGTTCTGCTCGAGTCGATGCTGCGGAACCTGGACGGGTTCATCGTGACGGCCGACGACGTGTCGGGGCTGGCGAACTGGAACGCCAAGGCCCCGGCCAAGGAAGAGATCCCTTTTATGCCGGGGCGGGTGGTGCTGCAGGATTTCACGGGCGTGCCGTGCGTGGTGGACCTGGCGGCGATGCGCGACGCGATGAAGAGGCTGGGCGGTGATCCGAACGCGATCAACCCGCTGGTCAAGTGCGACCTGGTCATCGACCACTCCGTGCAGGTCGATGCGTTCGGTTCGGCGACAGCCCTCACGATCAATGCTCAGAGAGAGTTCGAGCGCAACGACGAGCGGTACGAGTTTTTGAAGTGGGGGCAGCAGAGCCTCAACAACTTCAGCGTGGTGCCGCCGGCGACCGGGATCGTGCACCAGGTGAACCTGGAATACCTGGCCAAGGGCGTGCTGACGAATGTCGACTGTGACGGCGGGGTCAACCCGGTCGCGTTCCCCGATTCGTGCGTGGGGACGGACAGCCACACGACGATGGAGAACGGGCTGGGCGTGGTGGGTTGGGGCGTGGGCGGGATCGAGGCCGAGGCGGTGATGCTGGGGCAGCCGATTTACATGCTGACGCCCGAGGTGATCGGCATGCGGCTCAAGGGCAAGCTGCCCGAGGGCGCGACGGCCACCGACCTGGTGCTGACGGTGACGCAGATCCTGCGAAAGAAGGGCGTGGTGGATAAGTTCGTCGAGTTCTTCGGCGACGGGCTGGCGTCGATGTCGATCCCGGACCGCGCGACGATCGCGAACATGGCACCCGAGTACGGCGCGACGATGGGGTTCTTCCCGGTCGATCAGGCGACGCTGGATTTCCTGAAGTTCACCGGGCGCGATGCCGCGACGGTCGCGCTGGTCGAGGCGTACTGCAAGGCCAACGGGATGTTCTGGCAGCCGGGCGTTGCGGAGCCGGAGTTCACCGACGTGGTGGAGCTGGACATGTCCACGGTGCAGCCGTCGCTGGCGGGGCCCAAGCGGCCTCAGGACCGGGTGCTGCTCAAGGACGTGAAGTCGGAGTTCGCGCGTGGCCTCGCGGCACCGCTGGGGAACACGAGCTTCGGGTTCGCGTGGGACAAGATCGTCGGCAGCTTCGGCACGGTGAAGCACGCGGACGGCCCGATGAAGGGCAAGGAAAGCCGGATCACGCACGGCGCGGTGGTGATCGCGGCCATCACGAGCTGCACGAACACGAGCAACCCGGACGTGATGATCGCGGCCGGTCTGGTGGCGCGGAAGGCGCGGGCCTTCGGGCTGACGCGTAAGCCTTGGGTGAAGACTTCTCTGGCGCCTGGCTCAAAGGTCGTGACCGAGTACTACGACAAGGCCGGTTTGACGGCGGACCTGGATGCGCTCGGGTTCTACACCGTGGGTTATGGTTGCACGACGTGCATCGGTAACTCCGGGCCGTTGCCCGATGAGGTTGAGGCGGCAATCAAAGAAGGTGATCTGTGCGTTGCGTCGGTTCTCAGCGGCAACCGGAACTTTGAGGGTCGTGTTCACCCGAACGTGAAGGCGAACTATCTGGCGAGCCCGCCGCTGTGCGTGGCGTACGCGATCGCGGGGTCGATCGGGATTGACCTGACGACCGAGCCGCTGGGCACGAGCAAGGACGGCAGGCCGGTGTTCCTGAAGGACATTTGGCCGACGCACGCGGAGGTGCAGGCGGTGAAGGCCCAGTGCGTGACGCCCGAGCAGTTCCGCTCGCAGTACGCGAACGTGTTCACGGGGAACGCAACGTGGAACAACGTGCCGGTGAGCAAGAGCGATCTGTACGCCTGGAACGCCAAGAGCACGTACATCCAAAACCCGCCGTACTTCGAGGGATTGACGGAGAAACCCGGCGCGGTCAAGCCGATACGCGGTGCCAAGTGCCTCGTCTTTGTCGGCGACAGCGTGACGACCGATCACATCAGCCCCGCCGGCGACATTTCCGAAGCGAGCCCCGCCGGCGACTTCCTCAAGGCCGCGGGCGTGCGGAAGTCGGACTTCAACAGCTATGGAAGCCGCCGCGGCAACGACCGCGTGATGACCCGCGGCACGTTCGCCAACGTCCGCGTCAAGAACAAGCTCGCCGTCGACGCGGCAACGGGCAAGGTGAAGGAAGGCGGCTGGACGCGCGACATGTCCTCGGCAGGTCGGACCTCCGGGCCGACTTCTTCGTCCTCTTCTTCCTCTTCGGGCAAAATCGACTTCATCTACAACGCCGCCATGAACTACAAGAAGGACGGCACTCCCCTGGTGGTGCTTGCCGGCAAGGACTACGGCATGGGCTCCAGCCGCGACTGGGCGGCCAAGGGCACGCTCCTCCTCGGTTGCCGGGCCGTGATCAGCGAGAGCTTCGAGCGCATCCACCGCAGCAACCTGGTGGGCATGGGCATCCTGCCGCTGTGCTTCGCCGAGGGCGAGAGCGCCGCAACACTTGGGCTCACCGGCGAAGAGATCTTCGACATCGATCTCCCCGTCGCTGGCCCCGGCCCCAACGCGGGCCTCGTCGAGCCGCGCTGCGAGGTGAAAGTGACGGCCACCAAGCCCGACGGCTCCAAGAAACAGTTCACCACCCGCTGCCGAATCGACACGCCCGTCGAGGCCGAGTACTACCGCAACGGCGGCGTGCTGCAGACGGTCCTGCGGCGGTTGTTGAATGAGAGTCGGAAGGCTGTCGGGGTGTGAGTCCGTCGTTGCGGGAGTGAACCAATGCGCGCAGGTCACGATCACCTTGGCGAGCTATCCCTCGCCAAGGTCTTCCTCGACATCCCCGTCGCCTGGGGCGAGATGGACGCGCTCGGGCACGTCAACAACGTCGCGTACTTCCGCTACCTCGAGAGCGGCCGCGTCGAGTACGCCCGCCGCGTCGGGCACGGACGCATCGGCAACAGCGCTGGCGGGCCGAGCACGCCCGCGCAGGCCGGCCTGATCCTGCAATCGGCCCACGCCCGTTTCCGTGTACCGCTGGAGTATCCCGACACCGTGCGCGTCACGTCGCGGACCGTCAAGGTGGAGGCCGACCGGTTCACGCTCACCCACGCGGTGGTGAGCCTGTCGCGCAACGTCGTCGCGGCCATCGGCGAGAGCGTGATCGTTACCTATGACTACACGAAGAATTCGAAGATGCCGATGCCCGAGACTTTGCGGCGGACGATCATGGAGATTGACGGAGTGAACCCGACGAACAACGCATCAATCTAATCGAACCACCAGTAGAGAATGCGGTGCGGGTCGAGTCTGCAATAACCAATGAGTACTGCCCAGGAGAGGGCATTGACGAGCAGCAAGCTTGCTGCGACGAGCAAGCGGCCAGTGCTGACTATCCACATGACCAGCCCCATCAGGAGGGCGGCGCACAGCAGAGCGAGCGGGACTGAGATGAACGTAAATACATGGACGAAGTTTCCAAACGCAATGCCCATCGGATCATCGATGCTCGATCTTGGCCAGTGCCCGAGCGCGACCCTGCCCACCATGTATTCGAAATGCACGAGAACGAGGGGCAAGAGCGGAGCCGTCGATGCCGCCCACTGCAGTCTGAACACAAACTTCGCGGCGATTGAGACTCGTGAAACGAGGTAGGTCTCGGGTTTTTCGGGATCGAACTCTTCACCGCACTCCGGGCACTTCCCCGCCGCGAGCCCGCGCAAGCTGTAGCGACACCCCCTGCAGTAAACCCGCCCATCCTCCGAGATGTCTGCGCCGCCGCTCACCCGCGCAGCATACCACCGGCCGTTATCCTTGCGCAGTCTTTCTCGCAAGCGACATCAGTGTGTGACCCGACGTTCCATCTCAAGACGGCCCTGTCCACTCTCCCTCGGACACCGGCCACACCGCCTGAGATTCATCTGTTCGCCGGCATGACCATCGTCATGCTGGGCACCGGCCCGCCGATCTCGGCCTTGATGAGAGCGCGGCGGATGGCGATCAGCGCACGCTCACGTACCGCGCCGAGGTCTCCGGCCTTGGCCCAGATCTCAACGCGCCAATTCGGGCCGCCGCCCGCCGCGAGGTCCGCGAGCACCACCGCCGGGGCTGGTTCGTGGAGCACGCCCTCGATCCCTCGGATCGAATCCGCGAGCGCCCGCCGCGTCGCGTCCAGGTCGTGGCTCCCGGCGACAACCACGGTGATGTCGGTCCGGCGGTGGGGGTGGTGGGTGGTGTTCTCGATCGTGGTGCCGAAGATCGCTCCGTTGGGGATGATGATGCGGCGGTTGTCGGCCGTGTCGATGCTGGTGGTGAAGAGATCGATCGCGTCGACCGTGCCGGACTGCCCGGAAACAACGATCGAATCGCCGACCTTGAAAGGCCTGAAGACCAGGAGCATCACGCCCGCGGCCAGGTTCGCCAAACTCCCCTGGAACCCCAGCCCGATCGCGAGCCCGGCGGCTCCGATGAGGGCCGCGTAGCTTGTCGTGTCCACGCCGAACACGCTCAGCGACATCAGCAGAGAGAACGCGATGATGAGCCAGCGGACGGTGTTGGCGAAGAACTTGCCCAGGGTGGTGTCGAAATGGGCCTTCTGGAGGCCTTTGGCGGTGGCACGCTGGGCCCATCCCGCGACGACATAGGCGACGAAGAGAAGAAGGAACGCGCCCGCCACGCGCGGGCCGTACTCGATCACCTTGTCGAGCACTTGCGATCCGAGCGTCGACGCGGCTTTGATGGCACCGGCGGCGTCGCCTTTGCTTGCGCTCTTGGCCAGTCCGTCGAGAGCGTGGCTGACGTCGGGAGGGGGCGTGGTCTGTGCGGCTGGGGCAGCGGCGTCGGGCTGGAACATGGGTGGATCTCCTGAGTTTCAGTCCGCGTGCGGTGCTCGCGGAAGAAAATCGCGGAGATGGTATTCACGACGGTTCGCTCCGTCGCAGGCCCTGCACGCAAACACCCTCGGCCCAGGCGTGGCAGCACGCGCAGGGATCGCTCGCGACGGGGTTGGGCTCACACTTCGATCAGCGGCGACGGCGCACGCCGAGGAGTCCACCGAGCCCGAGCACCGCAACTCCGGCTGGCGCGGGGACCGGCGTGTACGAAAGATCGTCAAAGACCCATGCGCCGTTCGAGGCCCCCCCGGTCTCGCTCAGCGTGATCCTGCTGATCGACGGAGCGGAGATGGAGAGCTTGGTCCAGCCCGTGTCCGCTGAGCCGATGTTGGAACTTGCGACAGAAGCGCCGCTGGAGTTGAAACCCTCCATGGTGAACGCGACGCCGCGCCCGAAGCAGTAGATTTCAACGCTCGAAGCTGGCGAGGCGAGAAACTCAATGGTTTGCGGGTCGATGGCACGCCCGCCGTTTTTCATGATGGCAAACGAGTTCCGGTTGTACGCTAAGAAGTTGCGACCCGAGCGGGCAGCGATGCCGAAGCCGCCGTCGACATCAAGGACCGCGCCGCCGTCGAGAGGGCCGGGGCCTGAGAAGAGGAGCCCGGCGTACTCGTCGCGCAACGGGCTCGCGTTGGAAAAGAGGGAGGGCTGGGTGCCGATCTCGTCGAACGTGACGATCGCCGCCCCTGCTGGCACGCTGGCAAGAATGACAGACAATGCCGCGCCGATGCTTCCCGTGGACATGATATTCCCCCACTCCCTTCCGACCCGCGGATTCCAAACGCACCACGGTGGAGCGCCGTTGCGAGCCGGTGTACACAAAGCTGACACAGAAAATCGGAGATGCCAACAAACTTGGGAGTTGTTTCTCGGTCCTCGCTGAGAATTCACGCGTGTCGGGAGCCAAACCGGAGGCGGAGCTAGTGTTTTCCCATGAAACTCGCCGTCATCATCCCCGCCGCGGGCGGCTCCACTCGGTTCAACGCCGACTCGGATTTCCCTCGCTCCAAGCTCGACGAGGACCTCGGCGGAAAGCCCGTCATCCAACGCTCGATCGAGCTCTTCAACAAGCTCGACGAGGTGTGCGCGATTATCGTCGCCGGCCCGGCCGACCCGGCGGCGTTCGAGCAGTTCAAGGCCCGCCACGGCGACCGTTTCGGGCTGCTGGGCGTCACGCTCTGCGCCGGCGGCAAGGATCACCGCTACGAGACGGTCCGCGAGGCCCTCAAGCTCGTCCCTGCCGATGCCACCCACATCGCTGTTCACGACGCCGCCCGGCCTTGCGCTCCGGTCGAACTCGTCGAGCGCATGATCGACGCGGCCCAGAGGTATCGGGCGGTTGTCCCCGGGATCGAAGTCCTCGACACGCTCAAACGCGCGCGCGAGATGGATCGGCCCAAGGACGACGTGGACCCGCTCGCGCGGATACTTGGGGATGATGGTGAGTCAGCCGGCGCGGGGCGTCGCGCCACGATTCGCGTCGCGGCTGAGGCGGTCGATCGCAGCGCACTCTTCGCGATCCAAACCCCGCAGATCTTCGACGCGGCGCTTCTGCGGCGTGCGTATCAACAGAAAGACCTCACCAGCACGGACGACGCGGGCGTGGTCGAACGCTTGCTGGCGTCGGAGAAGGCCGCCGAACCGCGCGTGGTTGTCGTCCCCGGCGACATCCGCAACATCAAGATCACGCGTCCCGCCGACGTGACGATGGCCCGGCTCATCCTCGGCTTCTCAGGCCCGAAGGAAAAGCCCGCGCACTTGCGCTTCTAGTTAGGAACGGCTCTCCGAGCCGTTCTCTTCGTCTTCAATCGCACAGCCAAGAACTCGGCGTGCAGGGGAGAAGGAGAAGAAGTCGGCTCGGGGAGCCGACCTACCAAAGACCCCTCGGCTCACCGCCCGCGGAAATGGGCTGGGATCTCGCCGAACTCGGCCCGGATGACCGACTTAATCCCCCCGCGTCCTTTCCAGTCCGTGCGGATCTGTAGCCACACCGGCTTCATGCACGCGACGAGATCGTCGCGGATCTGGTTGGTCACGGCCTCGTAAAAGATCCCGCGGTTGCGGAACGCCTGGTAGTAGATCTTCAGGCTCTTCAACTCCACGCACACGCCGCCGCCCTTGGCCGCGGCGGGCTGGTAGCGCAGCGTCACCTCGCCAAAGTCCGGGTGGCCGGTCTTGGGGCACAGCGACGTGAACTCCTCCGACGTGTGCTCGATGACGAACGGCGTGTCGGTGGGGGCGGGAAAGACTTCGAGGAGCGAGCGGTCAGCCATAGCGAACGATATCGCGGAGGAAATTGCCAAATTGCCAAAGGGCCAAATTTCCAAATCCGATTTGGCCCTTTGGCCCTTTCCAAATTTCGCAATTTCGCCCCGCCCCTCTCCGACTACAGTCCGTTGGCCCATCGCGCGACGATCGGCCGATACACAGAGTGAGCCTGTCCCAAGCACCGGGGCACCCGGTGTTTTTTCTTGTGTCTTCGTGACGATCCCGCCCTCGCCGATTCAGCCCAGCACTATGAACCACGCCCACACGCTCGAACGAACCCCGACCGCTGACACCGTCTCGGCCGATCATTCCACGAACCCTCCTCATGCCGGTCAGCACCACGCGCACGAGCATCCCCCGCTCGGCCCGCTCTCTTTGGAACTCAAGGCCGTCACGCTGACGCTCGTGCTGCTGCCGCTCGTCGGCATCGCCGCCGCGGTCGTGCTGAGCTGGTCCGTGCCCTTCCAATGGCTCTACGTCGCGCTCCTCATCGGTCTCTACCTCGCAACAGGCCTGGGCATCACGGTCGGCTTCCACCGCCTCTTTACCCACCGCTCGTTCACCGCGGGTCCGGTCGTCACGTTCATCCTCGCCGCCCTCGGCTCCATGGCCGTGCAGGGGCCGATCATCGAGTGGGTCGCCGTCCATCGCCGCCACCACCAGCACTCCGACGGCGAGCAGGACCCGCACTCGCCCGCCACGCACGGCGACGGCCTCTCCGGCCTCCTCAAGGGCTTCTGGCACTCGCACATGGGCTGGTTTATTTTCCCTTCCTGGGTGGGCGCACCAACCGTGAAGGGCGGCGGCACGGCCGGGGGCATCGCCCGCTACGTCCCCGACCTCTACAAAGACCGCGTCGTCGAGCATGTAAACCGCTGGTACCCGCTCTGGGTTGTGATCGGCATGGTTATCCCCGCGGCGGTCGGCCTCGCGGTCACGCAGACGTGGATGGGCACGCTGATGGGCTTCCTCTGGGGCGGGCTCATCCGCGTGTTCATGGTGCATCACATCACATGGAGCATCAATTCGGTGTGCCACATCTGGGGCAGCCGCCCGTTCGACAGTGACGACGAGAGCCGCAACAACACCATCTTCGGCTGGCTGGCCTTCGGCGAGGGCTGGCACAACAACCACCACGCCTTCCCGACCTCCGCCCGCCACGGCCTGTTCTGGTGGCAGTTCGACGCGACGTATGTGCTCATCAAGGCGATGGAGATCCTCGGCCTGGCCAAGGACGTGAAGGTGCCCAGCGCGGAGCGGATCGAGGCGAAGAAAAAGAAGGCGGCGTGAGGCGCGGACGCGCAGGCCAGCTCGTGATGGGTGGCATGCCCGCTGCTCGGAGCGGGCATGTTGAACTGGCCGTGAGCGTCCCATGCCCGCTCAAAGCAGCGGGCATGCCACCCGCCGTTTTTTTTTTCATGTCGACGGCGCGTGAGAATTCCGTTGGCTTCTGTCTTTGCTCGAAAACTCGGTAACGACGGCTCGTGTCGTCAGTGAATCGTGCCAAGACGTGCTCTTTCCAGCGAATCAGGAGAGATCTCGGCATCACGCCCGGGGCTCCCGATTGAAAGGACTTCGAGATGCGCTCGGTCAAGGTTCCGCTTCTTCCCGTACTTGCTCTGTGCTCTCTCGCCGGTCCGCTCTGGGCCCAGTGCAGCCTGCGCACGAGCTACCGGCTCGTCACCAACATGAGCGGGGGGACGGGCACCGCAGAAGTCCATTTGGATTCTGGCGTGGTGACGTCCGGGCCGGTCGTCACTCCCGGCACGAGCTCTAACGCCAACAGCTTCGGGTGCGCCGCCTCGGTCTCTGCCGTTGCCACAGCCGACTACGGGCACTTGTCCTTTGTCGGATCCGGAAGCGCCAACAACGCGATCGGCAACGGCGTGATTTTTCGCATGGACGAGTTCATCGGCGGGCAGCCCAAGGCGCTCTTCAACGATCGTTTCCATGTCTCGTCGAGCACACTCCCCAACGGGACTCCGGTCGTCGTCGAGTTCACGCTCGAACTCGTCGGCGGCGTTCTTATCGTCGATAGCAGCCCCCTCTCGGCCCTCTCGGCCACGCTGCGCACCGCGAACGGAACGATCAACCTCAAGCGGACCACGCCGGGCGTTTCCGTCGGCACCATCAACACCACCGTCGGCGCGAACGTGGATATCGTCGGAAACCTGCTCGTGACCCTGTATGCGAATGGGATCCTCGGCGGCACTCCCCGTTCCGCGACCCTCGAGTCAGATGTCTCCGCATCCAGCTCCATCCGCCCGCTCACCAGCGGCGTCACGCTCGAGTTCTGCTCGGGCGCGAGCTACACACGCTGCGCCCCTGACTTCGACCACGACGGATTCCTCACCGGCGAAGATTTCGACGCCTACTCCGACGCCTTCGTGAGCGGGAACGTTTCAGCCGACTTCGACGCCGACGGGTTCGTCACCGGCGACGATTTCGACGCCTTCGTCGCGGCGTTCGAGGTCGGGTGCTGATCTGAACCCCGACGCGGGTGTTCTCAATACCCCAAGCACTGCCCCACGGCCTCCCCGATCCTCTTCGCGTCCGGCAAGTAATCCAGCTCCAGCTTGTAATACGGCATCACCGTATCGAACCCCGCCACGCGCTGGACCGGGGCCTTGAGGTGCAGGAAGCAGTGCTCCTGGATGATCGTCGCGATCTCGGCTCCGAACCCGGCCGTCTTGGGGGCCTCGTGCGCGACCACGCAGCGGCCGGTCTTCATCACGCTCTGGATGATCGTGTCGGTGTCGATCGGGTAGATCGTCCGCAGGTCGATCAGCTCGACGCTGACGTCCTCGGGCAGGCCGTCGAGGGCTTCGAGGCACTGGAAGACCGTCGCGCCCCACGAGACGAGCGTGAGGTCCGCGCCCTCGGTCACGACCTTGGCCTGGCCGATCGGGATCGTGTACTCCTCCTCGGGGACTTCCTCTCGGAAGCTGCGATAGGCCCGCTTGGGCTCGAAGAAGATCACCGGGTCGGGGTCGCGGATGGCCGAGATAAGCAGCCCCTTGGCGTCCGACGGCGTGCAGGGCATGACGACCTTCAGGCCGGGGTGGTGGGCGTAGATCGCTTCGGGCGAATCGCTGTGGAGTTCGGGCGCGTGGATGCCGCCGCCGACGGGGACGCGGACGGTGAGCGGGATGGTGATCGCGCCGCGGCTGCGGGTGCGGTAGCGGGCGGCGTGGTTGACGAGCTGGTCGTACGCCGGGCCTAAGAAACCTTCGAACTGGATCTCGGGGATCGGCCTCATCCCGGCCATGGCGAGCCCGATGGCCGAGCCCATGATGCCCGACTCTGCCAGCGGCGTGTCCACCACGCGGTCGGTGCCGAAGCGCTTGGCGAGCCCTTCCGTGACGCGGAAGACGCCGCCGTTGAGCCCGATGTCCTCGCCGAGGAGGATGACGCGCGAGTCCTTTTCCATTTCCTGGGCAAGGGCCTCGTTGATGGCGTCGACGAGGGTGAGGCCTTTCTCGATCATCACTTCGGTGCGGGGCATGAAACTCTCCAATTCGGGGCCGGTTCGGAGGGCGAACAGACAGCGTAGCCGGGCGTCGCGGGCCCCGCCTTTGATCGCATTCCGGCGATCTCGGGCGATCGAATCCCCGACCTTCGCCCAGTTCCCGCCCAAAATCCCCGGGCCGATCCTTGGGGCTTTCCGCCGGGTTTGGCCGATGGATGGGAGAGTCCATGCGGCCCGGTCGATACTGGAGTACCCAGCTTTCAAGCACCAACCGACCACCCCGGCCACAAGACCAAGGCCCGGGACGGTCCTACCCTCCACCTCCGGTCCGACCGGGATTTCGTGAGAGTTTCGAGAAGAATGTACCACCGGCCGCCCGCCGGGAACAGACCCCGTCAGGGGTGGGGGCGGCATCGAGAGGCTTCGGACGTTGCAGACAGAGAACGCCGAAAAGATGAAGTTTGGGGCCTACGAACTCGTCCGCGAGCTCGCCCCCTCCCCCGGGACCACGCCCAGTACCATAATTGGTGCCGAGCGTTGGCTGGCCCTGCACGAGCGCGACCACTCCAGCCACGTCGTCTACCGCTTCCCCGTCCGCCACGATAAGCCCGGCCAGCGGCGCTTTTTCGAGGCCGTCGAGCCCCTCGCGTTGCTCAAAGATTCCCATCTCCTGGAAATTGAGCAGTATTCGATCTGCTCTACCGGCCGAGGCGTGATCGTGACGCCCTTCACCGGCAATACGGACGGCCTGACCACCCTCGGTACGCTGGTCGAGATGAAGGGCGGGCGGATGTCCCCCCACGAGACCGACCGCGCGATCAATCACCTGCTCGAAGGCCTCGCGGCCGCTCACTCCACGATCGGCGTCGGGGCCTGCCACGGCCCGCTGATGCTTGATGAGGTGCTGGTCGATCGGCACGGGCGGCTCGTGATCGAGCTCTACGGGCTCGCGTCGCGGCTCAGGGGCGTGCAGTTCTCCGCGGCCGATGGCGTGCGCGACGAGATCCGCTCGGTCGCCAGTATCGCCTACCGCCTGCTCACCGGCCTGCCCGCCGAAGAACCGCGCATCGAGGCCGACCGGCTCGTCAAAGGCCTCAGCCCGCTCTGGACCCGCTGGCTCGCCCGCGGGCTGGACCTGGTGGACGGCTTTGCCACCGTCACCGACGCGATCGAAGCGCTGCCCTCCAACGCCCGCGACACGGTGGACGAACTCTCCCGCGGCGCGGTGCGCACGGTGCTGAGCAAGTTCCGCTGGCCCAGCCGGTCGCGGTAAGGCTTCACAACATGCCGACGATCCGAGGAAGGGTTTTCACACGCACGCGCGTGAAGGGGATCTATTCTTTGGTCACTCGCAACCCACCCAGGAGCCCCCATGCGCTACCGCCCCATCGGCAAAACCTCCATCAAAGTCTCCGAGATCGGCTTCGGCTGCTGGACCATGGGTGGGCCGAACTGGTCCACCGCCAACGGGCAGCCCATCGGCTGGGCCGAGGTCAAGTTCGAGGAAGTCCTCGAAGGCATCAAGGTCGGGCTTGATGCGGGCGTGAACCACTGGGATAACGCCGACGTCTACGGCAACGGCAAGGCCGAGCGGCTGCTGGCCGACTGCTTCCAGAAACTCGGTGTCAAACGCGACGCCCAGGTCATCGCCACCAAGGTCGGCCACTTCAAGGGCACCGCCCCGCACGCCTTCGAGCCCGCCAACATCAAGCACCAGTGCGAGCAGTCGCTCCGCAACCTGCGCACCGACCACATCGATCTCTACTACTTCCATCACGGAACGTACCTCGGTCCCGACTACGCGACCGGCCTGACCGGCAAGATGCACGACTATCTCCACGAGGCCGCGGAGACCATGCACGGGCTCGTCAAGGCCGGCAAGGTTCGGGCCGTGGGCCAGTCCGCGTACACCATCGAGGACTTTGAGCGCGCGATCCCCGTCCTCAAGCCCGACGTCCTGCAGACCAAAGCGAATCTCCGCTTTGACGACTTCATCCGCCCCGGGTCCGCGCTCCCCTCCCTCATGGCCAAGCACGGCTGCACCTTCGTCGCCTTCGGCCCGCTCGATCAGGGCATTCTCCTCGACAAGTTCGACCCCGCGAACCCGCCCAAGTTCGACGAGGGCGACTACCGCACGAGCCGCAAGGACTTCAACGCCGACACCTTGCACCAGGTGCGAGAGAAAATCGGCCAGATCAAGAAACGCTTCGGCGTGAGCGCCGCCAGCGGCACCGACGCGTGTACGGCCTCTCTCTCGTCGATCGCCAGTCGCTGGGTTCTTGCGCACGATCACGTCTGCTCGGCCATCCCCGGTTTCCGCAACGCCGCCCAGGCCCGCTGCAACGTGCTGGCCGGGAGCGACGCGCCCCTCACCACCGCCGACGTGGAGTTCTGTCGGAAGCTGTTCGGTAAGGAATAGCACGACCATCCGGAGTATGCAGGCGGCCCCGGATGAACGTGGTCCCTACCCGGGTGCATCCCGGGGTCGGGCTGCCGTAGACTCCCGGCGTGAGCGGAGAGCCCACTATCTCGGTTGTCCTGCCGACGTACCAGCGTCCGGCCTTGCTCCGCCGAGCGGTGGAGAGCGTGCTTGGTCAGCGGTTCCAGGGTTGGGAACTGGTCATCAGCGACGACGAGCCGACGCCCAGCGAATCGTGGGAGTACGCGGCCGGCGTCGCGGCACGCGACCCGCGCGTCCGAGTGGTCAGCAACCCCGGGCCCCACGGGCAGGCCGGGAACATCAACCACGCCATGCGTGCCGCCCGCGGGGAATGGATCAAGCCCCTGCATGACGACGACGAACTGGAGCCCGAGTGTCTTGCCGCCATGATCGACGCGGGGAACAGGAGCTCGGTCGCGTCGATCGTGCAGTGTCTGGCCCGGAAAGTGGACGACCTCGGCCGGCGACGCGACGAGGCCCCGGGGAAGCGTGCCCGCGTCGAGGAGATGTCCGGGCGTTCTGCGTGCCTGTCGATGTATCTCCAGGATCTGGACATCGGAGTGCCGACGCAAGTGATGGTGCGTGCGTCGCACGTCCACGGCGGGGTCTGGTTCCCGACTCACTCAAGGATCACTACCGGAATCGACGTCCTGTGGTACCTCGATCTGCTCTCACGCGGCGGGATTGTCCTGCTCAACGAACCGCTGATCGTGCATCGACTCGACGGGCACGCCACCGCGACCAGCAACCTCGGTGAAGAAGGGTTCTTCCATGAGTGCGAGCTGCTGCGTGAGACCATGCGCCCCATGATCCAAGGCGACAACCCACCCTCGCTGGAGTCGGTTCGCCAGATGCTGCGGTTGATCCGGGCGGCTTGGAACGTCCATCGCGGCCGGGTCTTCCAAGGAGCGGCGATAGCGGCAACATGTTGGAGCCCACTCGGCTGGTGGTTGGCGACGCGGTGGGCCCTGCGGCGCGCGTTCCCGGGCACGTTCGAGGCGGTACCGCGGAGGGTTCTGGTTCGGTGACAGGCCCCGCGATCCGAGAGCGGCATCTCTTCCTCGTCGCGTCCCCAGTCGATCACGAGTGCCCAACACCGTGCCCGGTGGAGCCGCGGAGGCCCAGCAACCGCGCCGCTTCTTCCATGTCCTTGTCGCCGCGCCCCGAGCAGTTGATGATGACGTGCTGGTCGCCCTTGAGCCGGGCCGCGACCTTGATGCCCTCGGCGATCGCGTGCGCGGTCTCGAGCGCGGGGATGATGCCCTCGGTGCGGGCCAGAAGCTCGAAGGCGTCGAGAGCTTCCTCGTCGGTCG
>JBGAOD010000069.1:0-4905 GCA_044221955.1 Phycisphaerales bacterium
GTTGTCCGCGTCCGAGGGCTCGAACAGCAGCGTGTACCCGGCCTTGGGGGTCATCTCTTCGACCGGGTAAACCCCCAGAGGGAACTGGAATGACCCAACCTTCAATCGATCGATCGACGGGTCGGCACGGCACCGAATCGGGATCGTCAGCGACCCCACTTCGGCGTCGTCTTCCTCACCACTGCGCGCCAAGCTCGATCCGCCCGAATCCTGCCCACCCGCGTCGGACCGATCGCGGCTCCGCTTCGGTGCTTTTTTCTTGGAATCTTTCTTGGAGGGCTGCGCACTGTCGCCCGGGCCGTCGGCAGGTTTGCCGGGTGGGTCGCCCTGCGGATCGTCGGGAGCTGGTTGGTCTTTGCCTATGTCCACGCGCGGGAACCCTCGGTTGGATGTCGGCGGCACGCGGTGCAGCCCGTCACTCGCGTCCAGTGTAGACGATTGAGTTCGGTCCGCCCCCCCTTCTGGCGCGTGCGCGGCCAATCTGGAGCGAATACGCTCTTCTCGTGATCGACCAACCCCCCCACCATCATCCGCACGACCGATCCCACAGCCACGCCCATGTGCTGGCAGTAAGCGTCGGGAACTCGCGGATCAAGTTCGGGCTTTTTCACGGGCTTGAGGCGGACAAATCGGAGGCGGTGGTCAACACCCAGATCGACCAGGCGGTGCGCAAGATTTTGGAGATCGCCGGATCCGCTGGCGGTGTCAAGGTCGTGGTCGCCTCGGTCAACAACCCCGTGGCCGACCGCCTCTGCGCGGCGCTCGACGAGGATGTGTCCGTGGAGCTCTTCCGCCTTGGTTCGGACCTACCCATCCCCATCAGCACCTCGCTCGACGACGATTCCACCGTCGGGCACGACCGCCTGATAAACGCCATCGGCGCGTTCAGCCAGGGCAAGCAGGCCTGCATCGTGATCGATGCCGGGACGGCGATCACGGTCGATTTCGTCGACGGCGAGGGCGCGTTCCAGGGAGGTGTGATTGCTCCGGGCACACAGATGATGCTCAAGGCCTTGCACGCCCATACGGCCGCGCTACCCCGGCTTGAGTTCTCCCCACCCGACCCGGCCCGAGGCCCCTTCGGCAAGGACACGGCCCACGCGATGCAACTGGGAGTGCAGTCCATGGTGCGCGGACTCGCGCGGCTGATGATCGAGAAATACAGCGAGGCCTACGGGGCGTACCCGCGCGTCATCGCCACCGGGGGCGACGCGACAGCCCTCTTTGAGCACGATGAGTTGGTCGAGCACATCGTCCCGGACCTGCAGCTCATCGGCATCGCGGCCGCGTGCGCGAAACTCGCCGCACTCGAAGACAACGAATGACGGTTCTCTGCGGCGCGGGGCTGTCAGAACGTAACCGGTTCAGTTGATATTGACCATCCCGCCCTTGATCGTCGTCGCCGTGCTCCCGTCCACCGTCACCGCTGCGCTCTTGAAGTCGGCCGTGGTCGAGCCCTCGATCTTCACGGCCTTGGCCTTGGCGTCGAGGTTGCCGCTCGCCGCCTCGATCTTGATGTCCGCCGACGAACCGATCTTGATCCCCCCCGAGCTGATCGCGATGTGACACTCTCCAACCTTGAGCGTGATGTTGGTCTTGGCATCAAGGCAGATGTTGTCGGCCTTGAGGAGATAGTCCTTGGTCACCACCGTCGAGTAGTTCGCCTTGAACTCCTCACCGACGTCCTCCACAACCTTGAGCGAGAGGGTTTTCTTGATTTCAATCGCTTCCTTGCCTTCCACCGTCCGGTTCACGTCGCGGACGACTTTCTCGACAAAGTCGCGATCGACCAGGGAATGCAGGTCGTTCTTGACGTGGATGTGGCTGTCCTTCTCGACTTCCAGGTGCTTGTTCGCGCCGATCGTCTCGAACGTGTCGTTCTTCACGCGCACGTCCATGTTCTTCTCGGCGTGGATGAAGACCTGCTCGGACCCCTTCTTGTCCTCGAACCGCAGCTCGTTGAACCCCTCGCCGCCTTGGCTTGAGCTGGACTTGAATCCCGACATCGTCTTGTTGGCCGGCAACGCGTAGGGCGGCATGTTCGTCGCGTTGTACACCCGCCCCATGACCAGAGGCCGATCCGGGTCGCCCTCCAGGAACTCAACCACGACCTCCTCGCCCACGCGCGGCGTGAAGATCGCACCCCAGTTCTTCCCCGTCGCCAACTGCGAGACTCTGATCCAGCACGAGCTCTTTTCGTTGGCCGCGCCGTAACGATCCCAGAAGAACTGCACCATCACGCGCCCGTACTTGTCGGTGTGGATCTCCGTGTTCGCCGGCCCCACCACCACCGCCGTCTGCGGCCCGGGGATCATCGGCTTGGGAGTGCGGCGGGCGGGCCGGTAGTGCCACGTCGCGGGGATCGCCCGGAAATCGCAGCTGTACTGCATCCCGCCGCCGCCGCCCGACTCGAACAAGTTCTGCCGCGCGTGGCAGCTCGCGCTCACGACGACGTAGTCCTTGCGCAGGTCCGCGCGAAGAGCGCCCTTGGGGTCCTTGAGAGTGAACTTGCGCCCGGCCTCCAGCGTCCGACAGCTCGTCGCGCCCAGGAAGCTCTCGGCGTGCGATTTCAACTCCTCGGCCCGAACCTTCGCGTAGTCCGGCAGATGCTGCGGCTTCTCCGTGTCGGCCGGGTAGTCGTAAATCTCGCTCTTGGGCTGCAGGTGCGGGAAATCCACCGAGTGCGGCGTGCGCAGGCTCACCGACGGCGCCTCGAAGTTGTAATCGTTCATCATCACGCCGGAAGACTCGATCTCCGTCTCCGCGTGCCACGAGCTGATCGTCGGCTTGTTGTCCGTCGTGGGCTGGCCCGGCGGGTGGTACTCCAGCTCGGCCGCGTCGGTCATCGCCTTGGCGGTCGTGGTGTCGTCGGTCAGCACCAGCTTGTGCTTGCCGTTGCCGTGCTCGAAGAGGTAACTGACGCCCTCCTGCTCCATCAGCCGGTGGACGAAGTTGAAATCCGTTTCGCGGTACTGCACGCAGAACTCGTACTTGGCCTTGACGCTGTTGATCGTCCCGCCCGAGGCCAGCCCCACCTTCTCGAACATCTTCTTGAAGATCTCTTCGGGCGTCTGGGCCTGGAAAATCCGGCAGTCCGACGTCTTGGTCAGCAACCACACCCCCGGCACGATCGTCAGCACGTACTCGGGGTGCGAGTTGATGTCCGCCGACTGGCTGACGCGGCAGACGATCCCGTTGAAGTGCCGCTCCTTGCTCGGGCCGCCGGTGGTCAGGCGGATCGTGACGTTCTCGCCGATGAGTTTCTCGGGCTTGATGTCGGGCTTGGTGGCGATGACCGTGGCCTCCAGGCGGAACGGCCTGCCCAGCTCCTCGCTGTAGCGGAACTCGACGAGAACGAGGGCGTTCTCGGGGAGCGAGGTCTTGATGGCCAACTCACGCGCGGCCTGGCTGTGACTCGATTCGGCTGACATTCCGGACTCCTGATTCCGTTCGGTGCGGCTACCGCACAGGTTGTCAATCTCAGAGTGTCGTCTTCGTGCGAAGAGGTCTCGATGGTCTGTTGTCCGTCCTACGCCTACTAAGAAAGGAGCGGGGAACTCCACCCGACACGTCCCTGTCCGCTTTCATCCAACGCCCGATAGAACCGCCGCTGATCGGTCGGACGGAGAGTGTGCGGGCGTTCAACGAGCAATCGCTTCGTAGCCAGCTTCGGCCGCCGCCCCTCCCGCGTAAGAAGCGGCACCAACAACAACGACGGTCACGGCGATTGCGCAGACCGGAGCAGCCGGCCCACACGCGAGCGAGGCCAACCAGCCGGCTGCCATCCCGCCGCCGATCCCCGCCAGCGTGCCACCGGCGAATCCGGATGTCTCACGACCAGCGACATACAACCTCTGACCCTCGGGTGCCTGCACAACCTGATACACCGACATGCCGACTCCGACGACTGCCAACCCAGGTCCAGCGACCCGGCCGACCTTTGCCAGTACCGTGACGGCTCTATTCATGCTCCCCGAAGCTCGAACAATCGCCTGTGAAACGCCCGGGCTCGATGCGAGCTGTTCCAACTGCGGGGCGTAGCGCCCGGGGTTGGCCGCCAGCCGTTCCGCGGCTTCTTTGAATGCTCGACTGGTCGGGTTCTGATTTACAACCCCGAATGCCCTCGCCACCGCCGTGTCCGATTCCAGCAAGGCTCGGGCGGAGTAGGTTTTCTCGAGCTGCGCGAGGGTTTTTCCTTCTTCTTTTATCGCCTCGGAAAGAGCCCTACCGCCTGGGCTGAGCCGCTCACGAGCGAGGGCAAGCTGCGCGTTGCGATTCGACACAGCAGCCTCCGCCATGGAACGGTGGACGGGGAGGCCGTTCCTATCTAAGGCGAAGAGACCTTCCGGCGGGATGGAGTTGAAATCGGCAAGCATCCCGCGCGCCATCCGTTGAGCGGGTTCGACGTATGAGGTCAGGCGGACGTTCGAGTCATAGGCGGAGATCAGCCGGATACCCGCCGCTCGTTCGAAACTCTGCATCCACCCATGCTCTGACCCTGGATCCCCAAGATCGTTCAACCCAACCGGGCCCGGGCTGTCGCCGCGAAAGCTCGGAGAATCTGGATCCGAGCAGTCGTTGATGCCAAGCGGGCCCGGAGAACGCGGCGGGGGCATTGCATCATCCAAGCAGCACGATCGAGATGGATCACAAGAATTGCCCATGAGATGAAATGCTCCGAACCTCAGAACTCGTAGCTGAACCCACCATCTTTCAACCCCACGTGCACCCGCTTCACCGTCCCGCCCTCCACCATCCGCGTCAGCATCTCCCGGCTGATCTCCGGCAAGAGCGTCCGCGTGATAATCGCATCCACATTTCTCGCCCCGCTCTCCAACTCCGTACACCGCGAGGCGATCGCTCCGACCACGGCGTCGTCGTACGTGAACGGCACCTTGTGCCCTT
>JBGAOD010000069.1:4946-19529 GCA_044221955.1 Phycisphaerales bacterium
CGCCCGAGCTGCAGCTTGATGATCGCTTTCAACATCTCGTCGGAGATCGGGTAGTACGGGATCACGTTGATCCGGCCCAGCAAGGCCGCGGGGAACACCTTCAGCAGCGGCTCGCGCATCGCCTTGGCGATCCCATCAACATCCGGCATCAGCAGCGGGTCCTTGCACAGGCTCATGATCAGGTCCGTCCCCGCGTTGCTGGTCAGCAAAATGATCGTGTTCTTGAAGTCGATGTCCAGACCTTCGGAGTCCTTCATGATCCCCTTGTCGAAGACCTGGAAGAAGATCTCGTGAACGTCCGGGTGGGCCTTCTCCACCTCATCAAGCAAGACAACCGAGTACGGCCTGCGGCGCACGGCCTCGGTCAAAACTCCGCCCTGCCCGTACCCGACGTACCCGGGGGGCGATCCCATGAGCGTGGCGACCTTGTGCGGCTCCTGGAACTCGGACATGTTGATCGTGATCAGCGACTGAGGCCCGCCATAAATCGAGTCCGCGAGCGCCAGGGCCGTCTCCGTCTTGCCCACGCCCGAAGGCCCGACCAGCATGAACACACCGATCGGCCGGCTCGGGTTGTCGAGCTTGGCCTTGCTGGTCTGGATCCGCCGCGCGATCGCTTCGAGCCCGTGCCGCTGACCGATGACGCGCTTCTCCAGCGTGTCCGCGAGCTTCAGCAGCCCCTCGATCTCGTTCTTGACCATCCGGCCGACCGGGATGCCGGTCCAGTCCGCGACCACGGTTGACACGGCCTGCGCATCCACGCTCGGCAGGATCAGCGGGTCTTCGCCCTGCAACGCCGCGAGGTCGGACTGATGCTTCTTCAGGTCACTCAAGAGCGTCTCGCGCTCCGCGTCGGTGAGCTTGGGCAGAGGGGCCGCGGCGGGCGCAGCGGGAGAGGCGGGTGCGCCTGAGGGGGCTGCTGGAGCCGCGACCACCACGGCCGCGCCGCTGTCGGGCGACACGCCGCTCGAACGCAGCCGGCCGCGCGCTTCGAGAATCTTCGTGACCAGCACCTGTTCTTTCTTCCAGTGCTCTTCCAGACCTTTCAGCCGCTCGCGCTCGCCGCTGAGTTCGGCATCGAGTTCCTTGGTCCGCGCCGAGTGGTCCACGCCGATGGCCGTCTCGCGCCCGATGATCTGCTGCTCGGTCTCGAGCGCCTGGATCCGTCGCCGACAATCGTCCACCGTCGGCGGCACCGCGTGCTGGCTGATCGCCACCCGCGCACACGTCGTGTCGATCAGGCTGATCGCCTTGTCGGGCAACTGCCTGGCCGGGATGTAGCGATGGCTGAGCCGCACCGCCGCGTCGAGCGCCTCATCGAGCACCTGCACGCGGTGATGCTTCTCCAGCGTCGAAGCCAAACCCCGGATCATCAGCAGCGCCTTCTTCTCGTCGGGCTCGTCGACCTTGACGACCTGGAAGCGCCGCGTGAGGGCCGGGTCTTTCTCGAAATACTTCTTGTACTCGGCCCACGTCGTGGCCGCGACGGTGCGCAGCGTGCCGCGCGCCAGCGCCGGCTTGAGCAGGTTGGCCGCGTCGTTCTGACCGGCCGTCCCGCCCGCGCCGATCAACTGGTGCGCCTCATCAATGAACAGAATGATCGGCTTGGGCGAGGCCTGCACCTCCTCGATCACCTGCCGCAGTCGGTTCTCGAACTCGCCCTTCATGCTCGCCCCGGCCTGCAACAAGCCGAGATCCAACGTCCGCAGCGTGACCTCGCGCATGCTCGGCGGGACATCGCCCGCCACCAGCCGCAACGCGAACCCCTCGACCACGGCCGTCTTGCCCACGCCCGCCTCGCCCGTCAAAATCGGGTTGTTCTGCCGACGCCGCATCAAGATATCGACGACCTGCCGGATCTCTTCATCGCGCCCCACGATCGGATCGATCTCGCCCTTGCGGGCCTTCTCCGTCAGATCGACCGTGTACTTCTTGAGTGCCTCCTGCTTGCCGAGTTGGGCCGGGGCCATCGCGCCGCTCGCCTCGCCCGGCGCTCCGCCAGCGCCCGCCCCCATCCCCGAGCCGTCCGTCGCGACCTGCCCCTCTTCGGGCGACCCCGAAACGATTTCGCGGAAGCTATCGCCCAAGGCCTCGGCCTTGACCTTCTCGAACTCGCGCGAGATCCCGATCAGCACGTTGCGCAGGCTCGGCGTCTTCACGATCCCCAGCAGCAAGTGCCCCGAGCGAACCTGCGACTCGCCCAGCATCAGCGTCGCGTACACCCACGCACGCTCGACGGCGTCCTCAAGATGGCTCGAAAGATCCGAGATCGACGTCGCCCCGCGCGGCAGCCGATCGAGCGCGGCCGTCATGTCCGCCGACAGCTTCCCCGGCTCGATCTTGAAATGCCGCACGATCCGGTGCAGGTCCGAGTCCTGGTTCTGCATCATCTGGTGCAGCCAGTGCACCAGCTCCACGTACGGGTTGCCGCGCAGCTTGCAGAAGACCGTCGCGCCGTCGAGCCCCTTGTACGCGAGGCTGTTGAGCTTGCCGAAGAGGGACGTGCGGGAAATCTCGGACATTGCAGGGCTCCACGAGATGAAAGCAGATCACGAAAGAGAATCAACGAAAACTCACCGACCGAAACGAACCACGCTTCCGAACCACACTCAACCGCTCGAACCGAACACCAAATCCGACGGGTCGCGCCCCAGCTTCCCGCGCGACATCCACGTCGTCCACCCAAGCCGGCCCGTCTTCCCGAGCTGAACCTTGGGCACCGCGTCCTCGCGCAGGATCAACTGCACCTGAAACTCGAACTCGTGCCCCACGTAATTTCGAACCCACGCCTCCAGCCGCTTCTGGCTCTCGCCCCCCGGCAACAGCCGCTCGTAATCCGCCAGCGCCATCGGCCCCATCACGACCCGGAACCGCCCCTGAGATTCCCACACCCGCGCGCCCACCACCGTGTTCACGCCCAGCTTGCACGACTGGGCAGAACCGCCCAGCCGGCACCAGTACCGGTCGGGTAAATCCAGCCAGCCGCCGACGAACTCTTCGATCCGTGCGCTCACGCCGAAGAAACTCTCGATGATCGCGCGCAAGCCTTCCGCGTTCTTCACCCCCGGCGCGAGCCGCCCCGCGTAGTGCAGCTTGGCGACGTCGGGCAGTTCGTCGCGCGAACGGAACGTCGGGATCCCCATCCCGAAGAGCGCCCCGATGTACGTCGCGTAGCGGTCCTCGTCGGTCCAGGCCGCGCGGCCGCCGTTCTCAGCGGTACGTTCGGTCTGCGTAAAATCCGCAGCAGGATCAGAGGTCGGTTGAAGAGTCGGCTCGGAGAGCCGACCTACCTGAAGGCCTCCCGACCGCGCGTGCTTGCGGGTGCGGTCGAAGCTCACCGGCAACTGGTTCACCGCCCACGCGCGGTAGAACAAGCTCACCATCCGATGGTTGAATACGTCCAGGAATCGCGCCAGCGTCGGATCCTGCTGGTTCCGCTCGCGGTCGCGCGCGTAGTCCGTGATGTGCAGCGGCAGCGGACCGTTCGGCCCCAGCATCCCCAGAAAATTCACAAACACCCGGCCCTCACGCACGCCCGACTTGGCCACGAACTTCGACACCGACACGGGCGGGAACGCCAGCGAAGGTTCCTGCGCGAACCGCACCGGATCATCGCTGGGTCGTTGCGAAGTTCCAAGCCGCGGCAGCGCGTCGTACGAGCACTCCAGCAGCCGCGCCATCGCAAAGAAATCCAGCCCGTGCGGGTCCCGGCTCAGCAGCTTGGGCACGACCACATTCGGATCACGGTTGGGATCGCGGCCCGCGCCGCCGCCGGAACTCCCGCCGATGCTGTTCCCCGTCTCCGCTTTCACAGCACCGGCCTCCGCCCGATCCGCGTCGGCCAACGCATGATCTCGCCCCGGTCCAGCGTCCGCACCACCGTTTCCGTGAACGAATTGATCGACGCGTAACCCGTGAAAAACCGCTCTAAAACCGCGCCCAGCAAGAACACCCCCGTGCCCTCGAACTGCGACTCGTCCATCGTCACCGTCACCTCGAGCCCGCGCGCAAAGCTGATTGGGCCGGGAGAATCCACACGCCGCGAGATCGGGGCGCACGTCACCGAACGCAACCCCTCGACCTGCTTGCGCACCGCCGCGTCGGCCGTGTCCGCGTAGAGCCGAAGCACGTCGCGCATCGCCGCCGCCCCCGGCGGCTGCTCGCTGGGAGTCGTCGGGTCGTTGTCCATCAACGACAGATAGTTCAGCGAGAGGTGACTGATGAGGCGCCACACCGCCTCGCCCTCGGTCTGGTTCCCGCGCGGCTCGGCGTGGCTCGCCCGCGGCGGCGTTGGACCCGCGACCACCCGCACCGCCTGTACCGGCGCACCAACATCCAGCGTGAAATCCGTCCGCCCCTTCCCCACCGGCATCTGGATCGGCAGATCACGGTTCGAGCACAGCGTCTCGATCCCCAACTGCCTCAGATCTTCCGAGTACGGCGCGGACGACGACTCCACCAGCGACAGAAAAACCTCGCTCCCCGCGTACGTCGAGCGCAGCGCCCCGCGCTGCTCGCGCTCCGACAAAGTCCGCGGAACGCGGTGCGTCGCGTAGTACGCGCCCACGCCCTCGCCGCCCGACTCCGCGTCGCGCGCACTGTAAAACGGCTTGAACTTCCGCAGCTCGTCGCTGGCCGCGCCGAAGCCGGTCACGCCCGTCACGCGGTAGACCTCAAAGTCCAGCGGCCTCGTGCGATCGGGGATCACCTGGAACTCGCTATACCGCTCGGTCACAAAGATCCGATCCGCACGCTTGGGGAACAGATTGATCGCCGGCGTGCAGTTCAGGGCCACGCTCGACGCATCCAGCGAGCCCTCCAGATCCGCGTTCTCCTCGTCGAAGACCACGATCAGGTCGATCATCGGCTGCTCGCAGCGCTTGAACGCCGTCGCCAACCCGCCGAGCTTGGCGAACAAGAACCGCCGCGGGAACGCGAAGTACTCGTGCAAAAGCCGGAAACCCTGGAACGAGCGTGCATCGAACGGCAGCAGCCCGTCGCTGGGCTCGAACCCCACCCGCTCGATCTTCGACGCGGGGATGACCTCCTGCCACCGCGCCACCCTTGCGTTGGCCGCCAGCACCGGCCGGGCCACGATCGCGCGGGCGTGGCCGAACAACTGCTCGTACAACCGCAGCGGCGTCGCGTCCGCGCCGCGCAGGTACACCACCAGCTCGTCCATCTTGATCTTGCTGAACGCCAGCGCCGCGGTGGCGCTCAAACGGACCCGCAGCGCCGCCTTCGGACTCCAGTTCGCCGACCCCGAACCGCGCCCGCTCCCCCCGGCCGCGTTCATCGACGAGACCGACGGCAGGTCCAGCACGCCAACATCCCGCGTGTAGTACTGCACCTCCGAAACCTTCACCGGCCAGAGCTTCACCGCGTGACCGGTGCGGTACTCGCACGCCGTCCGCTCGCCCGGCCCGATGATCGTCCGCAGCACCGTCTCGCGCGGCAGCACGTAGCCCTCGGCCAGCCCCGCCTCCGCCAGGTCGGGCTGGAACTCCACCACCGCCATCGACGGCGTCGGCGCGAGATAGTGCGGGTACACCGTCTCCAGAAGATTCTGCGTAAACCGCGGTGGGAACTCCGCGTCGAGCTTCAACTGCACCCGGGCCGCGAGGAACGCGAAACCCTCGAGCAAACGCTCGACGTACGGGTCGGTGCAACTGAACTCTTCCAGCGACAGCCGCCCCGCGATCTTGGGGAACTCGCGCGCAAACTCCGTCCCCATCCCCCGCAGGTGCTGAAGCTCTCGCTCGTAGTATCGGATCAGTCGGCGGTCCATGCGGGCGTCATTCTCCGGGATCAGATCAACTCACGCAACCCTCGAAACGCCCGATCTCAGCCGAATCTCACGCACCAAACTCCGCCCCCATTCACGCCCGGTCCCTCAGCTCGCACCGGCCCGTCTCCAGGTCCACTTCCGTGCGCACGTACAACGCCTCGGGCATCGGCAGCGGGCAGATCTCGCCCGTGATCTCGAACGAGTACGAGTTCCGGGCCTTGCTCACCTCGCCCTCGCCCTGCGTCGTGATCTTCACGCTCAGAGTCCCCGAGACGATCCGAGGCTCGTAAGCCTCGATCGCCTCGCGCACCTGCTGCTCCAGCCGCGACGCCCGCGCCACCGACGCCGTCGTCCCCGTCATGTCCGGCATCCCGAAGTTCAGCACGCTCTTGGCCACCGCCGGGTAGTCGTAAATCTCGTCGTCCCGCGGCCGACACGGCGTGTTCAGCAACCACGACAGGTCCCGCAGCACGGCGTTCCGCAGCGTGCGCATCGACATCACACGCCGATCGCGGCTCTCGGTCGTCACCCGCGGCTCATCATCGGTCAACCGATCGAGCAACGCGGGCTGGAGTCGTTCTGTTGAGATCAGTTCAGCCATTGGTCCGCGCGCCTCCCGGCCCGTCAATCTTGCCGCCCATCATCTTGCTCACCGCGCCGACATCAAACTCCGTCGGAGGCCTCATCACCGGCATCTCACCGCCCGCGCCCGCCGGCGGCGGGGTCGAGTTCAGCGTGATCCGCCGGATGTTCATCAGCGCGTGCTCGGACGTGTCGGTGTTCAAAACCCGGTGCCCAAGACCGACAAAGCCGCCGCCGTCGATCTCGGCCCAGTCCGTCCGCCGCGCCAGCAGCAGCCCGCCGTCTTTGTTGGTCTCGGTGCCCGCGTACCGCGTCGGGATCAGCGCCACCGTGGACGCGCCCGTCGACCACGTCACCTTCGCAGGCAGCCAGATGACGTCGCGCAGGTCAGTCGGCTGGTCGATCTCAACCTGCTTGAGACGGTCGAACGGCGCCCAGTAATACCGGCCGTCCACGATCAATTCCAAGATCGGCCCGAGCCGCGCGTCGCCGTCGGCGATCCACTCGAAAGGCTCGGTCGATGTCGATCCTTGCGAAACTCCCGCGGCCGGCCTCGCCGTCGCGTCGGCCGCGACCGCCGAACCCTTCGCCGTCGCGAACTCGATCGTCCCGCTCGTCGCCGGCGCGGCGTCGAGCGCCTGCGCACGAAGCTCGCCCGCCGCGCGGTGCTCGCCCTTCCCGCTCATCTGGGCCGCTTGCAGCATCCGTCCCAGCCAATCGCTCGGCTCACCCACGATCAGCGGCGACCGCTTGCCCGCGAAGACGTCCGTGCGCATCTTCTCGCAGATGATTGCCTGACGGCACAGCTGCGCCATCAGCAGGTTCTTCGCGTCCAACTGACCGGCAGTTTCGAGCTGCCCGACCGCACGCTCCCACTGGCCCGTTACCGCCAGCAACTGGAACAAGAAAATCCGCAGCTTGGCGTCCTGCGGCTTGGCCCGGATCAGCGGCACCAGCGCGTCCATGGCCTCCTGCGGGCGAGCGAGCTTGATGAGTTCTTCGGCCTGCATGCTGGAACCCCGAAAAGAAGCGCGGTCGAACTGTTTCGACCAAGCTATTGACCACGGAGCGACACGGAGGGCCACCGAGCGAGAACCGGGTGAAACCAATCGGAGTTTTCGCTCCGTGTCGCCTCTGGGTGAATCTACCAACAAACTCCGCCGGGGCCTTCTCAAACCCCGGCGGAGCGAATAAAGAGAAACCCCCGGACAGGAGCCCGGGGGTTCTGGAGCGATGCTGGATTAGCCCTTGAGGTTCGTCTTCAGGTCCCACACGGCCTTCTGAGCCGCCGTCGGCTTGCCGGCCGCGTCCATCGGGGTGTATTCCCACTCGATCTTCTGGTACCGAAACGTCACTTCCTCGACCGGGAGGGCCCGATCATCGCCGCTCGAACCGCTCGGGCGGACCGAGCTCACGACCACATCGCTCAGGGTGTACCGCATGTAGCAGTTCTTGTCCTTGGTGGCCTGGCACATCTCGATCTTCGCAGACTTGATGTGCTCGCCCTGAGCGCAGAACAACGAAAGCTTGGGAGTGGACTTGTCGAGCGACTTGGTGATGGTGAAGTCCGCGAAGTTCGCCCGGCCCGTCGTGGAAGCGCCGCCGCCCGAGTGCGACGAGCCGCCCTGATCGACGCCGGTGTTGAACGAGAGAACCTCGATCCAATCCTTGTGCTTGCTGTCGGTGCTCTCGCCGTCGATCCCATCGAGCTTCAGATAACAATCGTATGCCACGGTTCGTACCCCTTTGCTTGGTCGAGGCCTTGCTGTTCAGAGCAGGTCCCCGACGTGTCCCGATCCCCGAGCCTGTCTTTTTCGACCCGCCGGGCCCAACGAGGGACCAGCGAAAGTCCGGCGGGTTTTACTCGACCTACCGGTATTCTTTGGCTTTCTTTCCGATTTGAGGTCCTTTTCGTTTCCGATCGGCCCCACATCAAAAGAGAGCAAGCACCGGCCCGGCCTTGCGCGACCTTCGCGCGATTTGTCTCAACTATTTCCCTTTCCCCGAAGGGAGCTTGGAAACCAGACGCAACGACACCGACAACCCTTCAAGCTGGTAGTGCGGCCGCAGGAAGAACTTGGACGAGTAGTACCCCGGATTCCCCGGCACCTCGACCACCTGCACCTCCGCAGCGCCCAGCGGACGGCGGGCCTTGGCGTCCTCGCTCGCGTTGGGGTCCGGCTCCACGTACTGCATGATCCACTTGTTGAGCCACGACTCCATGTCGCCCCGCTCCTTGAAGCTGCCGATCTTGTCGCGCACCATGCACTTCAAGTAGTGCGCAAAGCGGCACGTCGCAAACATGTACGGCAAGCGCGAGCCGAGCTTGTCGTTGGCCGTCGCGTCCGGGTCGTCGTACTCCGACGGCTTGTGTACGCTCTGCGCGCCCACGAACACGGCGTAGTCGGTGTTCTTCCAGTGCGACAGCGGGATCAGACCGCAGTCGGCCAGCTCCGCCTCGCGCCGGTCCGTTATCGCGATCTCCGTCGGGCACTTCATGTCCACCCCGCCGTCGTCGGTCGGGAAGGTGTGGACCGGCAGACCCTCGACCATGCCGCCCGACTCCACGCCGCGGATGCGAGCGCACCAGCCGTAGAGCTTGAACGAGCGGTTGATGTTCACGCCCATCGCGTAGGCCGCGTTGGACCAGGTGTACTTGCTCGAATCGGCCCCCGAGGTGTCCTCCTCGAACGCGAACTCTTCCACCGCCTGCGTCTTCGCGCCATACGGCCGGCGTGCCAAGAACCGCGGCATGCACAGGCCAACGTAGCGCGAGTCCTCGCTCTCGCGGAAGCTCTTCCACGAGGCGTACTCGGGCGACTGGAAAATCTTCTTCAGGTCGCGCGGGTTGCTCAGTTCGTCCCACGAGTCCATGTTCATCAGGCTGGGCGCGGACGCCGCGAAGAACGGCGCGTGGGCCGCCGAAGAGATCTGCGCGATCCCCGCCAGCATCTCGACGTCCTGGGGCGTGTGATCGAACTGGAAGTCGCCGATCAGGCAGCCGTAGGGCTCGCCGCCGGGCGCGCCGTACTCGTTCTCGTAGATCTTCTTGAACAGCGGGCTCTGGTCCCAGAGCGTGCCCTTGTGCTTGGTGAGCGACTTGCCCAGGTCCTTCTTCGAGACGTTGAAGACGCGGATCTTGAGGGTGTCGTCGGTCTCGGTGTTGTTGACCAGGTGGGAAAGCCCGCGCCAGGCCGATTCCAATTTCTGGAAGTCCGCGTGGTGCAGGATCTTGTTGATCTGCTCGCTGAGCTTGCGATCGATCTCCGCGATGATCCCCTCGATCGCCTTCACGGCGTCGTCAGAAACCAGCGTGGTCGTCGAGAGCGCCTGCTCGGCCAGGGTCTTCACCGCCGATTCGATCGCGGACTTGGCGTTGTCGGTCTTGGGCTTGAACTCTTTCTTGAGCAGGTCTTGGAGCCCGCCGACCTCGATGGTCTGGCCGGCCGCCGCGCCCTGTGCTTGGGGGCTGGACTCAGCCATTGGACCCCTCCTTCTTCTCGGCGTTGGGGTTGGGGGTTGACGCGAGCGCCTTCATCAGAGTCGGGTCGCTGAGCACCTTGCCCAGCAGCGCCTCGGCCCCGGACTTGCCGTCCATGTACGTCAGCAGGTTGGCCAGTTGTGTCCGCGCTTCGAGCAGCTTGTTGAGCGACTCGACCTTGCGGGCCACGGCCGCGGGCGAAAAATCGTCCATACTCTCGAACGTGATGTCGACCGCCATGTTCCCCTCGCCCGTCAGCGTGTTGGGCACGTTGAACGCGACGCGCGGCTTCATGCTCTTCAGGCGATCGTCGAAGTTGTCCACGTCGATGTCGAGGAACTTGCGGTCCGCGATGTCCGGCAACGCGTCGGCCGGCTTGCCCGACAGGTCCGCCATCACGCCCATCACGAAGGGCAGGTTGATCTTTTTCTCCGCGCCGTACAGCTCCAGGTCGTACTCGATCTGGACCCGGGGCGCGCGGTTGCGGCCAATAAACTTCGCACTGCTTGCCTTACCCATGACTACTCCTTAATTCCCGCCCGCAACACAACGGCCGAGCGGCGCGTACCCACAACCAAAGTTCAGAACCGAACACCCACGAACACGAGATCAAACCCAGAGGGAGGCCGACCCACTTTTCCAGAATACCGCATCTCCGCGACCCGTGCGCGCGCCGATCACAGCCCGCGCCGGGGCACCCTTGCCAAGTCAGACATCACCAGTTCAGAGCGGCGCGGAAAACGAATCGCCATCCGGCTCTCCCCACACGAGGAACAGTCTACGACTGGGGCACCTCGGGGTTGCTGATCCGTTCCAGCAGCCCCACCGCCTCTGGCGGCAGCACCCGGTAGATCTCTTGAAAACTCTTGCCGACCACCTGCTTGGCGCACACCATCAGCAGCGGCACCGGGCTCGACGGCTCGTGCAGCTCGTAATACCGGCAGACCTTGTCGATCGCCAGCAGCACGTCGGACGCGGACTGGATCTCGCCCGCCAGCCGGGCCCCGCCGCCGGCGCGTCCACCCTGACCGCCCTGATCCGCGCCGGGCGAATCCCCGCCGTCGGGTGGTCCGATACCTCTTTTGGCGAGCCGCTTGCGAACCTGCTTGGAGGCCTCGACCAGGATCGCGCGGTACGTGCTCAGGTCGACCGCCTTGCCCGAGCCGACCTTTTCGGTCAGCGCGTCCTCGATCGATTTCACCAGCTCGCCGCACTCTTCGATCAGCTTGGCGGTCTGCTCCAGCGGCTCGGTCTCGACCTCCTCGAAGATGCTTTCGACGAGGTTGGAATCCACGACCCGGACACCCTCGCCCGTGGGCGCGGGCAGGTCGCCGCTGACGATCATGAGGTCGGCCAGGCTCAGCGGCCCGAGCTGGCGGCTCGCGACGATCGGGGCCTGACGGGTGCGGTCCTGAAAACGCGACGGGTCGCTGAACGTGCCCGGCGGCACGGCCAACCCGGCGATGATGTTCATCCGCTCGGTCGGGTCGTTGTTGTCCTCAGGGTCAAGGGCCGGGTAGAACTTGTCCCACCACTGCGTGACCAGACCATGCACGAGCGCCAGCCCATCGCGCAACCCCGGGTACCCGGCCGAGCGGAGGCTGGCGAGCGTCAGCAGCATCGCGATGCGAAGGTCCTTGGACTTGGCGAAGACCGCGATGCACCCGTCCTGGACCTCGCGCCAGTTGGGCTCCTTGGCGGCGACGGTGAACCGCTCGCCGCTGGGCTTGGCCATCTCGACCTCGGGCTCGCCCTCGCTGATGCGGAGGACATCGAGATAGGCGCGCTCGTAGCGCTGGTCCGGGCCGCAGGGCTGATCTTCGGAGATCGGCTTGAGCAGAGTTTCGACGTCGATGACTGGCATATGAACCTAGCTGACGGTCCGCGGAGGGTGGGAGGGACTGGCGCCCTTGATGGCCGAAAACGTGACGCTGGATCACCTGGACGCGATGGGCGCCAGACGCACGCCCGTGGCCGCTTCTTCGAGCTGGATTTCCGTCATGTCGAACTGCTGTTGGGGTTGGAGCTGCCCGATGAGCCGGTTCTTGGGAACGCGGATTTCGAGCGCGGCCAGCCCGAGCTCGTCGAGTCGCTGCATCGCGGTGCGGATCTTGTTGAGCTCGGTAAGCACGGGGGCCTCGGCCGGGGTGACTTCAAGGTAGCGGCGGAACGCCAGCGCGTCGGGCTCTGTGCCGGCGGGCAGGGCGTCGCGGTAGCGGGCCCACGCGTCGCCGATCTGATCGGCCAGATCGCGGTACCGCTCGCGCCGGCGAGCGAGGTCGGCACCGGCGAGATTGTCGTAGGCCTCAAGCACCCGCAGCACGGGGCCACGGGAGAGACGCTGGGCCGAGATGAGGTAGTCGCCCTTGGTGCCGTCGGGGTAGGCGAGGGCGGGGACGTCCATGTAGACCGAGCGCCCGGACAGGTTCGAGGCGTTGGCCTCGTCGTCGGTGCGGGTGAAGATGTCGATGTTGCGGAGTTTGTCGCGGAGGTCGCTCGAGAGCGAAACGCTCTCGTTGGCGCCACGGAACCCGGCGTCGCTGGCCAGGGCGCTGGCCAGGGCGTTGGCCAGCCCGGTGTCCTGGGCGATCGTGGCCGCAAAGTCCAGCCCCAGCCCGGACGTGAGCGCGGCATTGTTGGCCGGGAGGAGGTTTGTACGATCAAAGGTCGAGCCGGCGGTGGTAAAGATGTCCCTCTGAAGGGTGATGTTGCCGGGGAGTCCGCCGCCCGAGTTGACGACCGACCCGTCCTTGACGGCGATGAGCACGCCGTTGTTGAACTGGGTAACACCCGTGAAGGTGACGGGGCCCGCCGAGACGATGTCCGTGCCACGGTCAGCCTGTTCCGACACTTTGCGGGTGAACGGGGCGCTGCCCGTGGGGTTCAGAAGCACCGTTTGGTTGCTTCGGCCGTTGAACGTGACCGTTTTGGCGAGCAGGTTGGTCGCGCCGAAGGAGTTGAGATCGCCGATCGCCAGCGTGCCGCCAGCCGCGTCGAGCGTCAGCCCGCCGATGGCCGTGAGCTTGTGGTTGGTGCTCAGGTTGATGTTGTCGGCCTTGATGGTTCGGACGTTGCCGGGGGCCGCCGCGTCGAAGTTGGTGCCGATAAAGAGCGTGCCGTTGTCGTCAAAGAAGGCCTGGGTGCTGTCGGCCCCGGTGCCGATCTTGCCCGCCAGCACGATGGTGGCGGCGAGGGGCACCGCGCCCAGCCCGTCGACCGTGAACGTGCCGAGCTTGTGGGTACCGCCCACGGCACCGTTGAACTTGATGGGTGTCTGGATCGTCGGGGCCGCGCCCTTGTTGAAGAAGTCGGGGCTGAGCGCGCTGGACAAGCGGAGCGAGCGGGGCGCGGCGTCGGACATCGAATCCACTGTGGAAGCGAAGAACACCGAGCCAGCGCCAAGATTGAACACCGCGTTGTCATCGAGCAGCACCGGCCCGGAGAACCGCGCGATGTCCGAGCGGGTCGCGTTGCGATCGGGCGGGGTCGTGAGATTCAGCGAGACGGCACCCGTGGTGTCGCCCAGCACGGTGGTGCCGAGCACTTCGAGCGTGCCCGCGGTGAGCGTGCCGGCCGCGCCGGTTGGGGCGGCGATGGTCGTCTGCCTACCCGTCGAGGTGAAGCTCTTGAGCGGCGCGGCGGCGGTGCCCACGTTGCCCTTGACCAGCACGTTGCCGATCCCGGCGTTGAGGATTAGGTCGTTGGCGAGGGCTCCGCTGCCGGTGATGTTGCCCGTGAGCCCGATGTCCGCGGTCGAACCGCCAAAGGTGTTGAACGCGAGAGTGGACGCCGCGAGCTGGATCGCGCCGGTGATGGCGATCCCGCCGTCCTTGGTGTTGACGCTGGTGACCGCGGTGGAGAGCGACACGTTGGGAGCGGTGACCGAGAGAGAGCGGAGCGGGGAGAGCCCGCCGACCACGCCGGCGAAGGCGACCTTGTTGGTCGTGCCGGGGAGGGTGACGACGAGGGCGTTGGGACCGTTCACGGTGCGGTCAAAGAGGATGTCGCTGGTGCCCGGGGCGGTGACGTTGATCACCGACCCGGCGGCCGCGCCGAGGTTCACCGCGCCGAAGAACTCGATCTTGCCTCCCGATGAAAGATCGCCCGCCAGGGTCGTATCGGGCCCGTTGTAGGACTGGGTGCCGTTGGTCGTGACCCTGCGGAGTTCGGTCTTCTTGCTGACGATCGAGAGGTTGGGATCGCCCGTGATGTCGCCGTTGAACTTGATCCCGCCGCCCGTGCTGCCCAGGTCCGCGGTGAGCGCGACCGTAGATCCCGCGGCCCCGCCGAGCGTGACCGGACCGGTGTAGGTCTGCTGACCCTGGGTTGACACGTTGCGGAGCGTGGTACCGCCGGTGGCGTTGGTGGTGACGGATTTGAGCGACGTGCCACCGCCGATCGAGCCGCCGAAGGTGATCGCGCCGGTGCCGGCGCTGACGGAGAAGTCGGTCGCGCCCGCGGAGGCTCCGTTGATATTGCCGCTGAAAGTCACGTTGCCCCCGCCGTCGAGCGCGTCCGCCACGAGGCTGACGGTCGGATCGGCCAGGGTGGTCGAGCCGTTGTATGTCTGGTTGCCCGAGCTCGTGACGCTGCGGAGCGTGATCGCGCCGCCGGTCACGGTGAGGTCCGAAATCGGCGAGGCGGTGCCCACGGCCCCGCCGAACACGACCTTGCCCGTGGCCGCGTTGGTGGTCACCGTGAGGGCGTGATTCCCGCCTTGACTTTCAACGGT
>JBGAOD010000070.1:0-19398 GCA_044221955.1 Phycisphaerales bacterium
CTCCCCCCCTTCGGCTGCGAGACCGCCAAGGTCTACCAGCAGTTCGACCACGCCGACCCCGCGCCGACCCCAGCCCCGCACGCGCCCGATCTCAACTCCCACCTCAACATGCTCACCGACGCGGCCGCACGCGTCGAACCCCGCGTCGCACGCTTGCTCGCCCTCGTCGCCCACTGCGCCGGTACCGACCGAACCTGGATGACCGGGAGCGGGAGCACCGTCTGCGTCCAATGCCCCACCGGCGGCACCACAAATACCCTCCAGAACATCCGAGAAACGCTCGCTCGCAGAGCCATGGAGTCTCCAGAAAATGAATGGATGCGCAGCACGGTCTGCCTGGACGCCCCGCTGACCTGAACGCGAACAAAGAGCCTCATCGACGGCAAGAAAAACCTGCGCCAAGCGCCCACTCACCACGCAGAGCAACCCAAGAGGCCACAACCCACCATGACCTTCGACACCATCATCACCGGCGGAACCATCCACAACGCCAGCGGGTCAGCGGTCGGCGACATCGGAATCCGCGCCGAAAAAATCGCCGCCATCACCGCCCCCGGCCAACTCGCCCGAATCGCCGCCGGAAACACCATCCACGCCGACGGCATGGACGTGATCCCCGGTTGCCTCGACGTTCACGTCCACCTCGCACTCCCCTTCTGCGGAACTGTCTCCTGCGACGACTTCGAGTCCGGCTCCAAAGCCGCCGCCGCAGGCTGCGTCACCACACTCATCGACTTCGCCATCCCCGAGCGCGGCCAAACGCTCGAACAAGCACACGAAACCTGGTTCGCCAAAGCCCAGAGCCTCTCCCTCGTCGACTACTCCTGGCACATGGCCATCACCAACCGCGCCCACATCGCCGAGATCCCACGCATGGTCGGCATGGGCCTCCCCACCTTCAAAGAGTTCATGATCTACGAGAGCGAAGGCTGGAACGCCGACGACGCGATGCTCTACGCGACACTCGAGGAAATCAAAGCCCAGGACTCCCGCGGCGGAGCCATGCTCCTCGTCCACGCCGAATCACCACGCCTCCTCGACCTCCTCATCGAACGCAAGCACACCCCACGCCTGATGACCGAGCTCGGCGCACGCCTGCACGCGATCACCAGGCCCAACCTCGTCGAGGCCGAAGCCATCGAACGCTGCATCCGCTGGTGCGACGCCACCAAAGGCCGCCTCTACATCGTCCACATGTCCACCGCCGAGGGCGCGGACCTCATCAAGTCCGCCCAATCCCGCGGAGTCCCCGTCCTCGCCGAAACCTGCGTCCAGTACCTCTGCCTCGACGATTCCGTCTTCGACCGCGACGACGCCCACCTCTTCGCCTGCTGCCCCCAAGTCAAGAAAAAAACCGACATCGAACGCCTCTGGCGCGGGCTCGGCCACGAGGTCAGCCTCGTCTCCACCGACACCTGCTCCTTCACACGCGAGCAAAAACAAATGTGGCGCCAACCCGGCGGCTACGGCGACTGGACCAAAATCCCCATGGGACTGCCCGGCTCGACACCATGGTCCCGCTCATGTACACCCTCGGCGTCAAAGCCGGAAGGCTCAGCATCAACCAGCTCGTCGACCTCTGCGCCAACACCCCGGCCCGCGTCATGGGCCTCGCGGGGCGCAAGGGGCAGATCGCGCTCGGCTTCGACGCCGACCTCGCGATCATCGACCCCGCCTTCACCAAGAAAATCACGCCCTCAAACCTGCAGAGCCGCTGCGACTGGTCGCCCTACGAAGGCATGACGCTCGCCGGATTCGCTCGCCACACCCTCGTCCGCGGCACGCCCGTCGTCAACAACTACCAGATCGTCGGCAAGCACGGTCACGGCCTTCTGCTGCCCCGTCAGGCCCCGGGACAAATCTAGAAACCTTTGCACCCGCTCGCTCGCCCCCGCTCCCCAACTCAATCACCACCGCGCGCACTCAACAGCACCCCCGCGCTCATCCCCGACATCGGGTAGTGCTTCTCCAGCGCCGCCCCAAGCTCCTCCAGCTTCGCCAGCACGAACTGGCACTCGGCCGAAATCCGCCACCCCGTGAACTTCAGCGCCTTCACCAGCGATTCCTTCGTCGTGCAGATCACCAGCCCCTCTTCCGAGATCTTCATCGGCAGCACACGGAACTGCCACGCCTGCCGCCGCTCGATCAGCGACAGCGCCGCCGGCTGGATCTTCGCCTTTGCCGGGTTCACGCGCGGCGCCCACTCCGCAACCTGCTCCGCCCAAGCCCGCTCCACCGCCGCCGGGCTGATGTGAAACAACCTCTCCGCGATCGCCCCGAACGCCCCGCCCGATTCACGCTGCACCTCGAGCACCCGATCACGCTCATCAACGCTCAAAATCCCATGACTCACCAACAAGTCCCCAAGCCGGATCGGATTCTGACGCAGCGTGCTCATCGGCAACCCCTTGGATGCCGGCCCAGGGCTCCCGTGCCCCAGTGCCGACCCCAGTCCATCGGGCACGACGCACGCAAGTTGTTGTCAGATCAGCAATTGTTGTTGCCAAGCATGCCCGGCAAAACCACCGGTAACACCCGCAAGGCTCACGCAGGCGCAATCCACCAAATCACCGCAAAGAACCACCCGCGGACCTTGCGGCCGCCGGATCAAAATCTCCCAAGCTGAAACTATCGGACCCCGCCACCAAAGCGAGTCCCGCCACAGATCACTCCGCCGGCTCGATCGTCACCGTCAAAAACCGACTCTCAAACTGATCCCGGTACAACTCCGCCCGTTCCTTGTGCGTCACCAGCAACAGCGACACCCCGGTCTTATGCGCCTCCACCGTCGCCAGCACCGCCTGATCCTTGTTCAGCGGGGTCAACTCCACCACCGTCTCCAGCACATACCCAATCTCGTTCACGTCGTCATTGTGCAACAACACCCGGAACGGGGGAAGCTGGTCCACACGCGGCGGCGAACTCTTCGGCCGCTCCTTCACCGCCGTCACCACCTCAGGCCCGGAGGTCTTGGGCTGGTCTGGGTTTACGCTCGCTTCGTTCGCATTGGACATTGGAAAACCCCGGGGTAGAAAAACAGCACGCGAAATATCGCCAAAGGAGGCCCAGAATCCTAGCCGCCGGAGCCCGACAAGGCCGAAGACTTCCCTTGAAGAATCGGTTCCGCCAACCCACCCCGTACGAAACGCAGCCACGATCCCCACTCAAGCCCGAATGTCCTTGGGCCGAAGGGAACTCCACCCATGGCCCGCTCGGAGTCCGTCAAGATCAACCCCGCCAAGCACTCAAACCGGCACGACGCGCTCGAACCCTCCCGGCTCGTGCTCATCGTCGTCGGCGCACATCTCCGCGCCGAACTCGCAGACCGCCCCGCCGCCTACCTCCTCCAACGCGAAGCCCTCTCCTGGCTCAACACCCGCTGCGGCCCGGAAACCGAGGACGACCCCCACCCACTCCACGTCCTCGTCTGCTCCGACCTCTGGTACCTCAACAACGAATCACTCCGCCGCCGACCCACCATCAGCATCGGCGGTCCCGCCGTCAACGCCCTCTCAGCCTACCTCGCCGACAAAGTCCCCAGCGCCTACGCCGTCGAAGGAAAACTTCTCGTCCAGTTCGACCTCGAAATGCACGAACTCGTCGCCTGCTGCTGGGGCATCGACGCGCACCGCACCGCCGAGGCCGTCGAAGCCTTCTCACGCCGCTACCTCGACGATTTCATGGAAGCCGCCATGACGCCTCAGCACTGACGCCCACGCCCCGCGCTCTACGACCGCACATCGTCCAACGGGAACGCCGGGCTCGCGATCGGACGCAGCGACAACGCCAGCAGCGCCCGCTCCTGATCGTCCCCCGCTACCCGGTTGCACCGCAGCAACCCGCACCCCGTGCAGCGGTGAACGATCGCCCACTCCCCGTCGCGCCGAACTTCGATCGCGATCGGCATCATCGCCCCCCGGCACGAGCCGCGTCGATCCCCCGGCTCATCATCCAGATGCCGCGACCACAAGCACGCCGGACAGTGGTTGCGATGCCGCGTGCCAAAGCTCTCCGACGGGGTTTGGAACTTGCACTTGATACACGTGAACGCCGAATCCTGCTGTGATTTGTGTGACATGGGTATAGAAAAAGTTCTGAACCGAACCCGCGCAAAACCGACGGTCAAATCCGGCCAAGCGGGCCCGAGCCTCGTGAGAAACACCGAAAGACACGGCACACCCACGCGCAGAACCCCCGCGCGCACGCGGCCACCGCGCCCCGCTCGCAACGAACACAGCGACACCGCGCTCCGAAATCTCGGCAACGCCGATCGCACGGCCCTCACGAGGAGGACAAAAATCTGGTTTGAGTTTGGGGTTACAACAACCCGCGCCGCATCACACGGCGAGGAACACCTCACTCATCGGCGCAAGCACGACTCGAAAATCGTCCTCACGAGCAGAGCAGCGAACCGGGTTGTCGATTAGGCAATGGCAGACATACACGAACCCCAGAAACGACGAAAACGTCGGGCCAAGAATACCCGTTCGCATCGGAAATGCAAGAGAAAAACCGAATCCATCGAAACACGGATCAAACCCGAGCCCGCACAGACCGACCAACGGTGCGGCTCGATCTTCCCCGTCCGGCGTCCCTGAAACCGCTTCCGGCTCAGTGCGCGTTGGGATGAATCCATCCCTTGAACAACGTCAGCCACAGAATCCGCAGATCAAACAGCAGCGACCAATTCCGAATGTAGAAGAGGTCGTACTGCAACCGCTTCTTCAAACTCGTCTGCCCACGCAACCCGTTCACCTGCGCCCACCCCGTGATCCCCGCCTTCACATGCTGCCGCAGCATGTACCCACGCCAGTCCTCGCGGAACCGTTCGATCAACTCCGGTCGCTCCGGCCGCGGCCCCACCAGCGACATGTCCCCACGCAGCACGTTGAACAACTGCGGCAACTCATCAATGCTCGTCCGCCGGATAAACCGCCCCACCCGCGTGATCCGCCGATCGTTCCGCGCAGTCCAGCCCGGAACGTGCGCCGTTTCGTGCGCCGCGCCGCCCTCCCCGCCAGGACCAGCGCCGGTCCTCTGACCCGCCACGGTCTGTAACTCGTCGCGCACATGAACCATGCTGCGGAACTTGTAGATGTTGAACCTCTCACCCCCCAAGCTCACGCGCCGCTGCCGAAAAACCGCCGGCCCCGGCCCGCTCAGTTTCACCGCGATCGCCGCCAGCACCATCACCGGGCTCAGGAGCAGCAGCGCGACCGCCGCGCCCACGATGTCCACCGCACGCTTCGTAAACCCGCCCAGACCGTGGAGCGGAGACTCCCGATAGCTCAAAATCGGCATCCCCTCGAGCTCGCTCACCGTCATGCTCTGCGACATGTACCGCGGCGGAACATCAGGAATAATCCGCACGTCCAGCGAGAACCGCTCCAGCCGCTGCAACACCGACGGCAGCACCGACGCCCGCGATGTCGGGATCGCCAGGTACACCGCGTCCACTCGACGCTCATCCAGAACCCGCTCAAGGTCCGCCAGACCGCCCAGCACCGGTCTACCCAAACACGTCGTCCGGTCCGTCCGCTCGTGGTGCGAAAGAAAGTACGCCACCGACAAGCCCGTCCACGAGTTCCGCTCCAGCGTCCGCGTCGTGATCTGCCCCAGGCGTCCAGCCCCGATCACCGCGACGTGCCGAAGGTTGATCCCGTGACGACGCATCACACGCAGCGACATCCGGAACGACCAACGCTCCAGCGAGAGCATCACCGGAAGAAACAACGTCAACGCCCCGAGCTGCAAGCGGGCCGCCGCGACCTGGTACCCGAAGATCGACGCCATCACGCGGCCCTTGCCGCCGTCCACGAACTCATCCCCGATCGCCCACATCACCACCACGATCGCCGCCATCGCCGTCAGCGACGCACGAAAAATCGCCGCGATCTCCCGCAAAACCGACTGGTCACGCCGCGGACGGTACAGCCTGAACACCCACAGGAAATACAGCACCACCGGGATCGCAAACAGCACGAACGGGCCCTTGACATAGCTCTCCCAGTCCTGCGGCCAACGCGGGTAAAAATGCTCCACCGTCTCCCGACGGATCACCCACGCCGCCACGCACGCCGCAATCACCACCAGCCCGTCGATCAGGCACAGCAACGCGACAAAGATCTGATGCCGTTGTTTGAGCAAGCTTCCCCTCGTCGCGGCTCACGCCGTCGTCGGTGCCACAGCGCTCGCAGCCCGTGTCATCCGAAACCCGGAAACTCATCAACCGGGATTTGCCCCGGGACGTGCCAACGCCCACACAGGGCAGCCCACCGGATGATATCTACGCAATCCCAACAAGCCGCGCCCAAGAAATCTCAACGCTTGCGAGAACTCCTCACCGCCAACCTCACCCCACCTACGCCTCGTCGCGCGATGACAGGCAGTCCGATCTCGCAAGTCGCCCAGCCGCAATCACTTCGCTCCCCACACCGCTCCGGTTCGGGGCGAACCTCCCCGATCTGAAAGTTGTTTCAACATTTCCCTCTCCGCCTCGGACAATTTCGCCGCGTCGGGAACCACGATCTTCGCGACCGCGTACAAGTCCCCCGGCGGCCCACTCTCGGGCGCAATCCCTTTCCCCTTGAGTCGGAACTTACGCCCGCTATCCGTGCCGCCCGGGACTTTCATCTCAAGCGACCCGTCCAGCGTCGGAACACTCACGCTCGCGCCCAATACCGCCTCCGCCAGCGTCAACGGCAGCTCGATCAACAGGTCCAGACTCTTCCCCGCCTCCGCCCCGTCGGCCCGCCGGAACAGTGGGTGCGCCCCAACTCGGATCTTCAGAATCAAGTCCTCCGCACCCGCCCCGCCCTTCACCCGCAACTGAGCGCCGTCGCAAATCCCCGCCGGAATCCGCACATCGATCGTCCGGCTCTTCCCACCCTCGGTCACCCGAAGGCTCTCCGTCCCGCCCTTGGCCGCCGTCAGAAAATCAACCTCCAGCGGGTGCTCCACCGACCGCGCGGCCTCCGCCCGCCCCGCACCCCGCGCCCGAGACCCCCGTGCCCCCGCCTGTCCAGACCTCGCGCCCGGACCGCCGAACCCGGGCTGCCCCGAAAAGAAAGTCTCAAAGATCGAACTCAACTCCTCGGGGTCGAACTCCGTACTCGCCCCCGACCGCCCCGGCCCACCCCACCGATGCGCCCCCGCCGATCCCGAACCGTTGGGAGTCGGACCCGACACACCCGCCTCGCCGTACTGGTCGTACGCCTTGCGCTTCTGCGCGTCCGCCAGAATGTCGTAGGCGTTCTGCACCTCGGTGAATCGCTGCTGCGCGTCCGAGGCCTTGTTCACGTCCGGGTGCAGTTTGCGCACCAGCTTCCGGTACGCCGCCTTGATCTCCTCCGCCGACGCCGACCGCGCCACCCCGAGCACCGCGTACAAATCCCGGCTTGCCATTCCCGATTTTAGTCCCCCAATTCCCGAAGTTTCGCCGACACCGCCGCCAAGCCCCCCGCCCAAGCTCAAACCGCCCCAAAGAAAAACGGGCCCGCACGGGCCCGTTGAAAATCCAACCACACAACCCACGCCCTACTTCGGAGCGTCCGCCGGCTTGTTCTCCGCCGGCTGCTGCGGAGGAACCGCGGGTTTCCCTTCCGACCCCGCCGGCGGGGGCTGCACGATCCCCTCCGGCAGCTTCATCGGCGGCGGCGTCTCAACGTTCAAAACCTCAACCTCGAACACCACGTCCGACTTGGGCGCGATCTGCGCCCGGGCGTTCCCCTTCTCGCCCCACGCCAGCTCCGACGGAATGTACAAGCGACGGATCGTCCCCTTCGTCGCGCCCAGCATCCCCTCGTTCCAACCCGCGATCATGTTCCCCTGCTGGTACGTCATCGGCTGCGGCCGAGTCCGCGAGGTATCAAACCGGAACCCGCTCAGCGTCCACCCGCTGTACTGCACGCTCACACGGTCGTTCGCCACCACCGCCTGCCCCTCGCTCGGGTGCGCGTAGTCAATCAACACCAGCCCGTTCGGACGGCTGTCCACCTTCACCGAAGGGTTGAACTTCGTGAACGTATATTTCTCGCTCGCCGCCGAGCCCCAAACCACCTTCCCGTCCGCGTCAAACCCGCGGTCCGCGACCGTCATCGCGTCGGGGCCCACCATGATCTCGCTCGTCATCTCCACCGCGCCCCCGCGGGCCGTCGGGTAGGGGTACGGGCTCTTCCCGCTGTACCCCGGCGCCTTTGCCGTGAACTCCACGTCCATCGTCGCGATCATGTTCGCCTTGGCGACATCGGGAAAGAAGTTCGGGATCGTCCACAGCCCCGTGAACGCGTTCACATCCATCTTCTCGCCCACCAGCTCGAAGGTCCGCATACGGATCTTGCCCTTGGACTTGTAGAGCTGGAAGATCGCCTGCCGGTACGGCGCGTGCATCGCGTCGAGCCGGGCCGCTTCCACGTACAGCGTGTTTGGGTAATCAGCGTTGCGCACGTGCGCAATGCTCATCACCACGTCCGACACCGCCCCCGCCTCCCCGCCCGCCTGCGCGACCGGGGCCGTCGTCTTCCAGTTCCCCACCAGCATGTCCCCGAGCTTTCCCAATTCCGGGTCGGTCCACACCGCCGGAGCTGGTGGAACACGCGGCTCGCTCTTGGGAGCCTCCGCCGCCGGAGCGGCCGGCTGCCCCGCCGATTGACCCGCCGGTTGAGCGGGCGGCTGACCCGCGTTCTGCGCCATCGCCCCGCCGGAACATACCAGCGAAGCCAGCAGCGCCGCCACAGTCGTCTTCATGGTCTTCGTCGTCTTCATGCGTTTCTCACCTTCTCTAGAGCGGAGTGTGCATGTCAATCACCGATCTCGAACCCCGACCGACATCCCCGGTCCGGGCACGGCCGCAAATCATACGCCCGCCCCCGAATGCCCAATGCCGAATCACGAATGCCGTATCTCTCACGCCAGATCGGGGAACATCTTCCGAACCACCCCCACCAAGTCCTTCACATGGCTGATCGACTCGTCCATGAACTTCTTCTCTTCGCCGTTCATCTTGAACGAAAGGATCTTCTCGACTCCCTTGGTGCCCAGCACGGCCGGGACGCCCACGAAGTACCCCTTCCCCTTCTGACCAGGCGCCACGCCGAACTCTTCCTCGCAATACGCCGCCGAGGGGATGATCCGCTTCTTGTCCTTGACGATCGCTTCCACCATGTCGATCGTCCCGCTCGCGGGCGCGTAGTACGCGCTCGTCCCCATGAGCTTGACGATCTCGCCCCCGCCGACCTTGGCCCGCTCGACGCAGGCGTTGATCTTCTCGATGGGGAGCAGGTCCGTGATGGGGATGCCGTTCACGCTCGTCAGACGCACCAGCGGCACCATGTCGTCGCCGTGCCCGCCCAGCAGCAGGCCTTGAATATCCTCGACGCTCACGCCCAGTTCCATCGCGAGGAAGGCTTTATAACGGGCCACATCCAACGCCCCCGCCTGACCGATCACGCGGTGGGTCGGGAACCCCGTCACCTTCCACGCGACGTACACCATCGCATCGAGGGGGTTGCTCACCACGATCACGATCGAGTTCGGCGCGTACTTCTTCACATTCTCCGCCACGCTCTTGACGATCCCCGTGTTCACGGAAATCAAGTCATCGCGCGACATCCCCGGCTTGCGCGGCAGACCGGCCGTGATGACGACCACATCAGAGTCCGCGATGTCCGCGTAGTTGCTCGTGCCCGTGATCTTCGAATCAAACTTCTCGATCGGCCCGCAGCAGAAGAGGTCGAGGGCCTTCCCCTTGGCAACTCCCTCCTTGTCCGGGATGTCGAGAAGGACAATGTCGCCGAGTTCCTTGGCCGCCGCCCAGTGGGCGCACGTCCCGCCGATGTTCCCCGCCCCAATAACGCTGATCTTGGCCCGCCGCATGAGGACTCCTTCGAAGCTGGCGAATGGTGTCTGTGAACGAATGGGCGGAAGGATAGTCGCGGTCAGGGCGAGCGGGATCAACGCGGCCTAGCCCCGGTCCCTGAGAGCTTGATGCCGATCCCGGAGGGATCCACGAATGTTGCCAGGGGTGGCTCGGCACCCCTGGACCCCGTCTCTGATTTATCAGGCACCCCAGCGGGGTGCGCGAACAGATCTCCTTCGCGCACCCCGCCGGGATCAAGATAATGCCTCTCCCGGGATCGAGCAGCGACGCCAAGACGCGCACCGTGCCAGCAAAGAACTCCGCCGAAACCCGTTGAGCGCGAACGACCGTTCGGGTACCTTGGCCGAGCGAACCCTCTCTTGGGCAGATTGCCCCCGGACCCAACCCCCATGACCCGCCCCGCACTCTTCGTAATTCTCTCCGCCCTCGCCCTCTCTCCCCTCCCGCCCGCCGCGGCCCAGGATCTGCTGTGGGTGCGACAATCCGGCACGGTAGCGGGCGACACGTCGTATCGCGTGGCAGCGGACGGCGCGGGCAACGCATATATCACCGGCGCAACAGACGGCAGTCTCGGTGGGCCGAACGTCGGGGGCTCAGACGTATTCCTCTCCAAGTATGACGCCTCGGGAACACTGGTCTGGACGAAGCAGTTTGGTAGTCCAGCGGGTGAGTACGGCCTTGGCGTGGCAGCGGACGGCAAGGGCAACGTCTTTGTTGCGGGCTACACCTACGGGACTTTGAGCGGGCTCAACGCGGGGAGCTCGGACGTTTTCCTTGCCAAGTACGACGCGTCAGGCACCCAGCTTTGGTTACGGCAGACCGGTACGCCGCTATTCGATGATACTCTCGGCGTCGCGGTAGACGGCATTGGTAACGCCTATCTCGTCGGCGATACGAATGGAAACCTGGGGGGCACCAACGCCGGAAATACCGACGTGTTCGTCTCCAAGTACAACGAATCGGGCGTGCCACTCTGGACTCGGCAGATCGGCACGGTCGCCAGTGACTTCGGCAGGAATATTGCGGTTGACAAGGCGGGAAACGCGTACATTACGGGGTACACAGCGGGCAACCTCGGGGGGACAAACGTCGGCTCTGTGGACATTTTCCTCGCCAAGTTCGACGCTTCGGGCACCCAACTCTGGATACGGCAGGTGGGCACATCAGTGCCCGACATCGCCTTCGGTGTCGCTGTAGACAGCGCGGGCAACGCGTATGTCGCGGGCGAGACGGAGGGCACCCTCGATGGGACCAGTGACGGGAACACCGACGCCTTCCTCGCCAAGTACGACGCATCGGGCACCCTGCTCTGGATACGGCAGATCGGCACGACAGAGATCGACGGTGCCTCCGGCGTCGCTTTAGACGGCTCGGGCAACGCGTATGTCGCTGGCGTAACCCAAAGCAGCCTCGGCGGACCCAACGCGGGGGATTTCGATACTTTTCTGGCCAAGCTCGACGCGTCCGGCAACCGCCTTTGGACGCGCCAGATCGGCACGGCACCTGCTGACCGCGCTTACGGTGTGGCGGCAGATGGCGCGGGGAACGCGTATGTCGCCGGTGGCACCCTCGGTAGCCTCGGCGGGCCCAATGCCGGTCTCTACGACTACTTCCTCGCCAAGTTCGGCCCATCTCTCTGCCCCGCCGACTTCAACCACGACGGCTTCGTCACCGGCGACGACTTCGATTCCTTCTCGCTCGCCTTCATCGCCGGTGATCTCTCCGCCGACTTCGACCACAACGGCTTCGTCACCGGCGACGACTTCGACGCCTACGCCGCCGCGTTTGAGAACGGTTGTTGAGCGAAGTAGGATGAAACGGGCTTAGAAAGAAGTTCGCCAAGAGCAAGGAATCCAGCATGACTCGACTGTCACTCATCGCAGTTTTCGGAACTATGTGTGCTTCTCTTACCCCCGCCTTGGCTCAGGGGCGACTCTGGGTGGGACAAGAGGGCACTTTCGGGGAGGATTCCGCCGTCCAGGTAGCAGTGGACGGATCGGAAGATGTGTACGTCGCCGGCTATACCGATGGCAGTCTCGGTGGTGCAAGTGCGGGGTGGTACGACGCATTTCTTGCAAAGTACAGCGCGTCGGGAACCTTGCTCTGGACGCGTCAGTTGGGCACGCCGGGCTTTGAAGAAAGCACGGGGGTGGCGGTGGACGGCGCGGGCAACGTGTATCTCGCCGGTACAGCTGATTTAAATCTTGGGGGTACAGGCGCTGGAGGGAATGACGTGTTCCTAGCTAAGTATGACTCGGAAGGCAATCGGCTGTGGATACGTCAGTTCGGCACTGCATCCACTGAGTTCGCAGGTCGACTGAAGCTCGATAGCTTGGGAAACGCGTACATCTGTGGACAAACCGCTGGCAGCCTCGGCGCACCGAATTCCGGCGGATTCGATGCATTTATTGCCAAGCACGATGCGATGGGCAATTTGGTCTGGATCAACCAAATCGGTTCTCCAAAGCAGGATGAGGCTACGGGCATCGCCGTGGACGAATCCGACGGCATATATATCACGGGGTCTACCCAGGGGACTATCGGCGGTCCCTTAGCCGGACCTTCTGACTGCTTCTTGGCGAAGTTCAGTGTATCCGGCACTCTGCTCTGGACGCGACAGTTCGGATCATCAGGACGCGAGTACAGCGTCGGAGTCGCCGTGGATGGGTTGCACCACCCGTTCGTTGCGGGGGTGACCGGTGGCAATCTTGGCGGGAGCAACGCGGGAGGTGATGACACATTCTTGGCCAAATTTGATCGGTCGGGCAACCTACTTTGGACGCGGCAGATTGGCACTTCGAATGGGGACGGCGCTGGCGATCTAGCACTTGACGCCCTAGGTAATGCATACATCAGTGGTTTTACCAACGGCAACCTCAGCGGGTCCAGCGCGGGCGGAGGCGACCTATTTGTGGTCAAGTTTGACGGGGCTGGCACTTTGATGTGGGCGATTCAAGACGGCACATCGTCAGACGACGAGTGCTTTGGAGTCGCTTTGGACAGCGCGGGCAGCGTGTATGTCTGCGGTGGTACCTTTGGCAACCTCGGCGGAACGAACAAGGGGCAGATCGATTACTTCGTTGCTAGGTATTCCAATTCTCCCTGCCCCGCCGACTTCAACCACGACGGCTTCGTGACCGGCGACGACTTCGATTCCTTCTCGCTCGCCTTCATCGCCGGTGATCTCTCCGCCGACTTCGACCGCAACGGCTTCGTCACCGGCGACGACTTCGACGCCTACGTCACCGCCTTCGAGGCGGGCTGCTGAACATCCCATCTCAGTCTTCAAGCGCGGCCTAAACGCAACGGACCACATGCGCTCACTTGACCTCTTCCGCGCGAACGCCCGAACCTCACCCACAAACGCACCAATCTCCCTTACGACGCAACCACCACCACCGCCCGCTTGGTCGACCGGCACGGCCGCTCCCCAAACTTCTCCGCGAGCACCTTGGTCGCCGCCCGCCGCTGCTCGACCGGGTCCTTGACGCCGCGCTCCGCCAGCCCGGCCAGCAGCGGCGTCCCCTCAATAAAACCCCGCGCCGCGTCCTCGGCCGTGGGCGCCACGCACGGGAAACCCACCGTCTCGATCGTGCAGTTCGCAAACCCCCCCGCGCGCACCACCCGCTCGATCTCCCCCCGGTCCGACCACCCGTACGGCATCTTCGCCAGGAACATCGGCGGATTCTCGGGGAATATCGCGGCCACCGTCTCGTGCACGGCCCGCGGGATCGGGTTGTGCTCAAGCGAATCCCACACGTTGAACAAGTACCGCCCCCCAGGCACAAGCACGCGCCTCGCCTCCCGCATCGCCTTGACTCTATCCGGGAAGAACATCACCCCGTACTGGCAGACGATGGCATCGAAAGAAGCATCCGCGAAGGGAAGCTCGCAAGCATCCACTTTCTGAAACTTCACACGCGCATCTGCACCCACATACGGACGTGCAACTTCGATCATGGCCTCGTTGATGTCCGTCGCAATGAGCGTCGCGTCCGACGGCATCGCCCTGGCGATCTCGCGCGTGACCACGCCCGTACCGCACGCAAGTTCGAGTATTCGCTGCCCCCCGCACGGCCCAAGCCGCGCCACAAGGTCGCGGGCGTAGTCCTCAAAGATCAACGGAACGAGATGGGCGTGGTAAGTCTTCGGCACCGATCCAGCAAACGCCGTTGCTTCTGACATCACATGTACTCCTCACGCGGCCGCTCAAGGCCGTGCCTCTCAAGCGTCCCGCAAAATTCTATCCAACTTCGCTCGCCCGCGGCCGGTATGAACCACAACCCACCCCGACTACCCTCGACACACGACCCGCCCCGATCCCACCCCAACCACACCGGCACCAATCGCCACCTCCAACGAGTCACCCGAGTCGAACTCCCAATCGGCCCATCCAAAGACATCGAGGAGTCGCGACTTGAGCGCCCCGCCAACCAAAGAACCCCGACGCTGGCGCGTGGCCATCACAGTCTGGTCCCTCGCCCTCTACCTCAACGTGCTCGCCGCCGCCATCGCCGTCATGAGTTCCGCGGGGAACGCACCCGGGAACAGCGCCTACCTGATCCTCGCCGTTCCCATGCTCTGGCTCTTCGCCTCGTTCGCCTCCGCGTCTTGGATACAAAAACGCCCGCCGGAATCCTTCTTCACCGCCGTCATCGGCTGCGCGTGCATCGTCGGCACATGGCTCTACTGGGGAAGCAACGCCGACCACGCCCGTCGATGGCTCCACATCAGACCCTCCTACTCCCCGTGGTACGCCCTCAGCGCAGCCAAGGCCTGGATCCAATGCACTGTCCTGTACGCCAGCCTCCCATCGCTGATCGCCGCGGTCGTGCTCAAGAACTGGACCACATGGACCAGCACAACCATCGTCACGCTCGGCGCAATCACGCTCACCGTGGCCCTCCGACTCCCTCTCGACGCGCTCTGGCCGCCCGGATCTTGGGCCTTCGCCGCCACCGCGGCGGCCTGGACGCCCTCGTTCACCGCGGCCATCCTCACCTGGTCCTGCTGCGCCCCACCCTGCGACCGATGGTGGCTCTACCAGTGCCGCAACTGCCGATACGACCTCGCCGGCAACACCACCGGCACGTGCCCGGAATGCGGCATCCAGGTTGACATCGAGCGCTCCGACGGTTCTTCGCGCAGCATCAAGTCCGCCGACAGGTAGCCGTGCACCGAGGCCAGCCCCTCCACCATCACCCCACCCGCACAAACGACCGCGGCTTGAGTTCCAACAGCGCGGCCAGCAACATCGGAACAAGCGGCTTGATGTCCTCAAGGTCATTGGTCGCCGCCCGAAGAATCACCACCGCAACCGGCAACGACCTCGCGTCGTGCTGCCCTTCCATCCCCGAATCCTTCGTGATGAGCGCGACAAACCCGCCCTCGGCCGCCTTCTGGAGCAGATCGCCGTTCTGAACCCCCGACCACCCCATGAACGTGACCGTGAAGACTTCATGCCCAACCAGCAGGTGCCGGAGGTCGTGCGGCAGGTTCTCATCAAGCAAAACCCTCAACCTGCACGCCTCGCGTCTTGCTGCGCTTCACGCTGGGCCAGGCTCGGAATGTCCTCCCGTGCCATCTCCAGCACGGCCAAAGCCTGCTCGCGTCGAACACTCGGAAATTGCGTCAGAAAATACTCCAGCGCATGCCCACGTCCGAGATACAGAAACAAGCTCTCCACCGGAACCCGGGTTCCCGCAAAGCACGGCGTTCCGCCCAGGATATTGGGATGTGACAGGATGACACCCATGCCTAAATGATAGCCCGAGCCGCATCCAGTGGGTGCAACGCCTGGTTATGGATGAGCGCCGCGCGCGAAGGCATGTCTCCACCGCCACCTTCAATCCTCATATCTGTATCACTCCCGCCAACCCCGACTATCCTCGACACGCGATTCCTCCCTGATCCCACGAGATCCGCCGCGATTCGCGCCCTATGCCCGACCCTGCCACAAACAACCCCGCCTACCCCTCCAAGCACGACCCCTACGCCGCCCTCCGTTCCCCCAACTACCGCCGCTTCGCCTCCGGCTTCCTCTTCTCCTCCGCAGGCCTCCAGATGCTCGGCACCGCCATCGGCTGGGAAATCTACGAGCGCACCCGCGACCCGCTCATGCTCGGCTACGTCGGCCTCGCCCGCGCACTCCCCGTCATCCTCCTCGCCCTCCCCGCCGGGCACGCCATCGACCATTTCAACCGCAAGCGCGTGCTCGTCGTCACCCAGTTCGCCATGGGACTCGCCGCCACTCTCATGGCCCTCGCCTCCTACCACACCGTCCCACTCTGGACCATCTACGCACTCCTCGTCCTCACCGGCTGCGCCCGCTCCTTCAACGGCCCATCCCGCGCCTCCATCCTCCCCATGATCATCGAGCCCGGAAACTTCCACAACGCCGTCACCTGGAACTCCAGCGTCTTCCAGATCTCCGCCACCGCAGGCCCCATACTCGCCGGACTCATGATCCACACCTTCGGCGCCGCCTGGCCCGTCTACGCCGTCACCGCTGCGGGCTGCTTCGCCTTCGCGCTCTCGTCCTCGTTCCTCAAACCGCGCCACCGCGCCCGCCCCGCCGGCCCGCTCACCCTCCGATCCATGACCGCCGGCGTCTCACACGTCTGGCGCGAAAAAACCGTCCTCTCCGCCATCACCCTCGATCTCTTCGCCGTGCTCCTCGGCGGGGCCACCGCTCTCATGCCCGTCTACGCCAAGGACATCCTCCACGTCGGACCCGTCGGCCTCGGAGTGCTCAAGGCCGCGCCCTACGTCGGCGCGTTCGTCATGGCCCTCGCCATCGCCCACATGCCCCCCATTCGCCGCTCCGGCCCCGCACTGCTGCTCTCCGTCGCCGGCTTCGGGCTCGCCACCGTCGCGTTCGGCCTCTCGACCTGGTTCCCAGTCTCTCTCGCCGTCCTCTTCATCGCCGGCGCCCTCGACAACATCTCCGTCGTCATCCGCCACGTCCTCGTGCAAGTGCGAACCCCCGACGAACTCCGAGGAAGAGTCGCCGCCGTCAACAGCGTCTTCATCGAATCCAGCAACGAACTCGGCGGCTTCGAGTCCGGCCTCGTCGCACGCTTCATGGGCCCCGTCTTCTCCGTCGTCAGCGGCGGCCTGGGCACCCTCGCCGTCGTCGTCGCCGTCGCCTTCATCTGGCCCGAAATCCGCAAGCTCGGCTCGCTCCACGAAGAATCCAAAGTCGCCCTCGTCAAATAGCAACCCAACACCGGCGGCCCGGTTTCCTCCCAGCGTGGTACCATCACTCACCCCTTCTAAAGGAGCGCCCCATGACCACCGGCCCATCCCGTCGTGAGTTCCTCGCCTCCTCCACCGCCGCACTCGCCGCCTTCCACTCCCTCGCGCACGGCCAACGCCAACCCGAGAAATCCAAACCCGCCGAGACTCCCGCCGTCATCCCCATCGAAAAACGCAAGTTCGGCAAGACCGACATGAACGTCGCAATACTCGGCTTCGGCGGCGCCGAAATCGGCTACGACAAGACCGAGCAGAACACCGTCTCCACGCTCCTCAACGCCGCACTCGACGCCGGCATGAACGTCGTCGACACCGCCGAGTGCTACGTCGATTCCGAAATCCAAATCGGCGAGGCCATCAGCCATCGCCGCAAGGACTTCTACCTCTTCACCAAGTGCGGTCACATCACCGACTCGGGCAGCCGCGGCAACGCCTGGTCCAAATCCGACGTCCTCAAGTCCATCGAGCGCAGCCTCAAACGCCTCAAGACCGACGCCGTCGACCTCGTCCAGCTCCACTCCTGCGGAATCGAAGAACTGAAAAAGGGCGAGTGCATCGAGGGCCTCGAACAGGCCAAAACAGAAGGAAAAACCCGCTACATCGGCTACAGCGGCGACTCGCTGGCCGCCAAGTTCGCCATCGAGACCGACCGCTTCGACTCCCTCCAAACCTCAGTCAACATCTGCGACCAGGAGTGCATCGACCTCACCCTCCCACTCGCCGTCAAACGCAACATGGGCGTCATCGCCAAGCGGCCCATCGCCAACGCCGTCTGGCGCTACGACGCCAAGCCCGACAACAGCTACCACCTCGCCTACTGGGAACGCATCCAGCAACTCAAGTACGACTTCGCCCAGGAGCCCACCCGCAGCCGCCCCAGCCCCGACGGCGCCGCCGGGGTCGCCATGCGCTTCACCGCCATGCAGCCCGGCGTCGATGTCCTCATCGTCGGCACCACCAAGCCCGAACGCTGGAAACAAAACGCCCAGCTCATGCAGGCCGGCCCGCTCCCCAAAGAACTCCTCGAATCCATCCGCGCAACCTGGAAGAAAACCGCCAAGCCCGACTGGGTCGGGCAGATCTAACCAGGGTCGCAGCAATCCCCTCTTCACTACCCCTTCGAGTGGCACAGGTTTTCAACCTGTGTCTACCCCATCTATTTCCTGTTCCGCTGCTCATCCCTCTCAAAAACTCCAAGGATTCTCGTCCACAACTTTTCTCTTCCCCTCAGGCACCCCCACCCGCGCCGCCTCCCGACACACCTCTTCCAACCTCTGGTGCAGCTTCTCATGCTCAGGGATCGCCGCCAAAAAATCTATCAGATCATCCGCCTGAAACGCCGGGTGCAGCGACCGATCTACCGCCGCGATCGCCGCGTCCCCGATCGCCTCCCCCGCCGCTGTGAACCACTCGAGCGAAGGCACGCGATCGTCCGCGGCCTGGCCCGCGCTCCCTTCTGCCGGCGGCCCCACCATCGCCCGCACACTCCGCATCCCCGAAGCCCCTCCTTTGAGCGACCCCATCTCCGCCACCGCCACCATCGGCCACTTCCCCGCCCGCGTCATCGGCTCCCGCGCCAGCACGAACACCGGCATTTTCTTCCGCCACGCCGACTCGCGGAACCCAACCACATCAATCCCCAGCAGCGGCGGCCGCAACAAATAACACCCTGCCTCACGCACCACCACCCGCCCCAAATCCTTGCTCAACACCGCACGCACGCCGCCCGTCTCCGCGAGCTGCCGAATCTGGCGTCGCGCCTCCTGCAACGGCAAACAAATCCGCGCCATCCGCTCAAAGTCGTTCGCCCCCCGCGCCTGACGCAACGCCCGCGCGCACAAACGCTCCGAGTCAAAGTACTCGGCCGCCACGAGCGCCCCGCTCGCTCGCTCCATCATCTCATCAATCGCCGACAACCCTCGCGTCATCGCTCGCTCACACGCCACCGGGTACACACGCTCCGAGCGGGAAGTTTCACAACCAACCCACGCCGGAGGGTACCACCAGAGCCGCGCTCAGGTTGCCCGACCACTCACCCGCGCCGTCCCAACCGCCTCTCCAACTCCTCAAACATCCCACCCCACGAACCCGCCAACGGCTCCAGGTCATAACTCAACACGTCCCCAACCGCCGACCAATCCCGACCCTTCACGCCCGACAACAACCCATCCAGCGCCCGCGCCAGGTCCGCGACCAAACCCGTCGCCACCACCTCGCGCCCATCGAACGAAAACTTCACCGACGCCAGATCAAACCCAAGCAAC
>JBGAOD010000215.1:0-2183 GCA_044221955.1 Phycisphaerales bacterium
CACTCCACACCCGGCGCAGTTCGGCCGTCACCTGCTCCGGTGCGACGTTGCCCGCGACGGCCTGCGCGAGCGTGTGCAGCAACGTGCCCTGCAGCGCCGGCGCCGCGTCGCCGTTCACACCCCCCGAGCGTTCCAGGAACTCCCTCCCCGGAAGCGTCCGACGAACGGGCATCGCCCAAAGCCACGTCGTTCGCGGCCGAAGCCCGATCAGCATCGGTCGGGCCCGTGGCGGCGACACTGGAAGCGTCACCCGGTTTGCAGGAGCGGTATGCGCCGTTCTGGAAGGCGCTGCGGGCCCGCCCGAGTTGGCGGCGTGAGGAAGCGGTCGTGCTCGCACGGGAGCATGGGCTGATGCTCGACGGTGCCATCGAAGCGATCAACGAATGGGCCCTGGAAAACGTGAGCGCCCCGCTCATCGACGAGTCGGATGGGGTTCTCATGATCGACCTTACGCCGCGGTAAACTAAAGGCATGTCCATCCCGATCCGAGAGAAAGAGCGATCCGCGATCCTGAGTTCACTCGGTGCCGGGGTGGTGCCGTCCATCGGGCTCCAGCACATCCAAGTCGGCCGCAAGGCCGAGGTGGGCGCCATCCTCTCGGATTTGCAGCGGGTGGAAGAGGGGGGCGCGTCCGTCCGCTTTATCGTCGGACGATTCGGCGCGGGCAAGAGCTTCTTCGTGAACCTCGTGCAGGCGGTCGCGCTCGAACGTCGGCACGTGGTGCTGCGCGCGGACATCACGACGGATCGACGGCTCAACGGCACGGGAGGCGTAGCCCGGGCGCTCTATGCCGAGCTCACGAAGAACCTCGCCACCCGGTCGAAGCCCGAGGGGGGCGCCCTCGGCAACCTCGTCGAGCGATGGGTGAGCGACGTCGCGCACGAGGTTCAATCCCGAGGGGGCTCGGAGTCCGATGTCGGTCGCGACATCGCGAACCGTCTGAAGCCACTGCAAGAACTGGTGAGCGGGTACGACTTCGCGACCGTGCTCGAGGCCTACTACCGAGGGTTTGCCGAGCAGAAGCCCGACCTGCAGACCGCGGCGGTCCGCTGGCTGCGGGCCGAGTATTCCAATAAGACCGAAGCGCGACAGGACCTGGGTGTACGCTCGACAATCGATGACGACTCGTTGTACGACAGCCTCAAGCTCCTGGCGGCGTTCGTGCGCCTCGCGGGGTACAAGGGGATGCTCGTCTGCTCGGACGAACTCGTCGTGCTCTCCCACCGGCTCAACAACCGGCAAGCGCGGGACCGCAACTACGAGGCGATCCTGCGGATTTTGAACGATTGCCTCCAGGGCGGGGTGGAGGGGCTGGGCGTCATCTTCGCAGCGACCGACGATTGCATGATGGACAAGCGCCGCGGGCTGTTCAGCTACGAGGCCCTGGCGACCCGTCTGGCCGCCAATCGATTCGCGAGCGACCAGTTGGTCGATCTGTCCGGGCCGGTCATCCGGCTCGCCAACCTCACGCCCGAGGACTGCTTCGTGCTCCTGCACAACATCCGGCGTGTCTTTGCTCGCGGCAAGGACGAGGAGACGCTGCTTCCCGAAGAAGGCCTGGTGGCGTACTTGGACAGTTGTCAGAAGCGCATGGGCGCGGCGTACTTCCAGACGCCTCGGGAAACGATCAAGGACTTTGTGGGACTTCTCAACGTGCTCGAGCAGAACCGGAGCGCCGATTGGCGGCGGCTCGTGTCGGCGATCGACACCCGGGCCGCGTCGCCCCCGGACGCGGAGCCCGTTGCGGACGAGCCCTCTGTGGCACCGCCCAAGGCACCCCCTTCCACAACCCCACCCACCCGGCCGTCATCGGCGGCGACCGCGAAGGATGACGACCTGACGTCGTTTCGGATGTGAGTGACCGCCGCGCATGACGCCGACCCCACCCGATGCCGAGCCGCACGCGTTCACGCTTCTTGCCGAGGGGGTGCAGCGCCAGTTGTATTCGATGGGCTGGCGTGAGCTGCGGGCGATCCAAGCCAAGGCGATCCGGGCGTACACGCAGTCGGATCACGACCTTCTCATCGTGGCCGAGACCGCCGGCGGCAAGACCGAGGCGGCGTTCTTGCCGGTTCTGTCGGACATCTCTGTCGAGCCCGCGGGGTCCGTGCGAGCCATGTATGTGGGACCGCTCAAGGCGCTCATAAACGATCAGTTCGGAAGGCTCGAGGATCTGTGCACCC
>JBGAOD010000071.1:0-19101 GCA_044221955.1 Phycisphaerales bacterium
GGGCTACCTTGGAAGTCCAGCGCATTTGAAAGAGCACGGCGCATCCCCGTGGACCTTCAGGGTCCGAGGTTTCACGCCCGTCTGGTTGTCTTGGATGCACGCGACCAACTTCGATCACGACCTTCTCGAAGCCGAGTTTCCCGCACGCGTCAGCCTTTCAAACTACCGTTTTCCAGGTGAACCTCCCGGCGGGAACTGGTATTGCAAGCCACGCACTCCTCACGATCAGTTGGCACTCCACCCGGACCAACGAACCGTGCGGCAGTACGTCACGCGCTCGCCAGCCAAAGTCCTCATCAGCACAGCCGGGGATATGGTCGTGGATTGGAACATGAAAACCAATCCGGGCGGAACCGCGCGCCGCGGCCGAGACTACTTCTACGGTGCGGGTGGTGCCGCGCAGTTTCTTGTTCCAGGCGCCAAGAGCATTCTCAAGCCGGTGTAGCCGCGCGGTTCGGGGTGTGAGCGTGCCGCCTTCAAGGTGTCGTGCTCTTTCCCATTTGCCCCCACCCCTGCCCTGCCCGACCTTGGCCCGCCCCATTCGCTTGGCCCGTTCCTGGGCCAAGCTCTGGAGCCTGTCCACGAACCCGCCGCACCCGTCGGGCCATCCACCGCACCCAAGCAAGATATTGATAGCAAATCAGAGCACCGCGACGGAACCCGCTCGCCCACCGTGCCGAATCGACTGCCAGCACGGTCGGGTATCCGCACGCGAGGGCCCGTCCGCGGCACGGCCCGGGCAGCAAGATCCCGAGGGAACTCGGTCCGATCTCGCAGCGCGCCGGAATGCCACAGCGCTTGACCCGAGAGCTGGTAACAAACCCAGCACCACCACACGAGGAAAATGCCTATGTTGCATCGAACGACTTTCTGTGCGGCAGTTCTCGCCACGCTCCTCGGCAACGCCGCCCATGCCCAGCCCCACTACTCGATCACCGAAGTCACCGGAAAACCGCTCCGCGTTTGGAGAGCCTACGACATCGGCCCAAACGGCGAAGTCGTCGGCCACTCGTACGACCTCAACGTCGATCCCCCGCTCTCCGTCGGGTTCGTCTGGAAGAACGGCGTGATGACCATTCTCGACGGACCCAACGGCGAGACGGCGACCGAGGCGCGGTGCATGGACGAGAACGGGGTGGTGTATGGCGGCTACGCGGACCGCCGTTCCGGGCTCATCTTCCTCAAGATGAACCCTCTTCGATGGGTGAATCAGGTTCCCATCCCCTACACAAACAACGCGGACATCAACTCATCAACTCTTTTCCGCTGTTCACCGACCACGGGCGTCGCCTCCGGGTGGGCCAAACCGTTCACCCGGTCCGCGCCTTCGTCTGGACGCCCACCGCCGACGGAGGGACAGGAACGATCCTCGCCAAGTGGGTCGGTTCGCACGACGACAGCACATATTCGATCAACGACGCCGGGCAGGCCGCCGTGCAACTGGGCGCGTTCGAGAGCGGCGGGCCCGCGATGTACGACCCACGCTTCGGGCTTACCAGGCTCCCCACGCTCGGCGTCGGCGAGCCCGGCGGGTTCTGTGTCGCCATCAACAAATCCGGGCAGATCGCCGGCTGGGCCCAGGCGAGTTCCGCCAACGGCGGCATGGAACACCCCGTGCGGTGGGACCAAGGCAAGATCACGGACCTCGGCCTGCTTCCCACGTTCGTCGAGGGGCAAGCAGCAGACATCAACGACAGCGGCGTCATCGTCGGCGGGCTCGCCAAGACCAGCTTTCCCTTCGGAATCCGCGCCAGCGCCGGGTTCGTCTACGTCGCGGGCGTGATGTACGACCTCAACACACTCATCCCTCCCGGCACGGCGCTGACCGTGGTTGAATCGATCGCAATCAACCGCGCGGGACAGATCCTCGTCTCGCTGAGCCCCTTCGGCGATTCCAACCAGCGATACGCCGTGCTCACGCCCACGCCGTGAGCAACTCAGCCACGCTTTGTTTCCCATCGAAAATCGGAGTATTCCCATGCAGACCCACGCCGTTGCCGCCGCCCTGTGTTGCCTCCCGATGCTCGCCGGCGCTCAAACGTACACCATCCGCGCGGTTGACACAGACGTATCTATCGAGATGAGTTGGGCAACCGGAGTGACCAACGGCGGGCGCGTCGTTGGCTCCCAGGTTGTCGAACACGGCCGCCGAACCTTCGGGTTCGTCTGGAACAACGGCTCGATCGAACAACTCGTCGTTCCGCAGGCCGGAGACTTTTCCGTATCGCCCCGGATGCTGGACGTTCACCACCACGTCGAGGTCCTCGCGATGAGCGAAGCCGGGTACTACGCCGGCGTCGGCTCCAACGTGAACTTCGGGCACAGCTCGCAGCCGTACTTCGCGTGGCTCCCCAGTGCCGACCCCTACCCCGCCGAGTTCGTGGCCGCCGAGAACGTCGGCAACACGTTCATGCACGACATCACGGACACCGCCCCGTTCGTGACGGCCGTGGGCGTCGGGACGTTCCAGGTCGGAACATCTTTCGTCCGCAAGGGGTTCATTTCTCGACTCTCCAAAGCCGACGACACCGGCTCTCCCGCGCGAATGACCACTCTCAACGGCTTCGGCGGAAACCTCAGCTCTTCCGCCGCGTTCGGTGTCAACCTCACCGGCGACGTGGTCGGTTTCGCGTCCAACGCCACAGGGTTCCACCGCCCCTTCGTCCGTCGCGCGGCCACGAGCGTGATGACCGACCTGGGCACCCTCGGCGGTCCTTCCGGCGAAGCAAACGCGATCAGTGACTCCGGTTTCATCGTTGGGAAGGCCGACATTGCGACCGGCCAACCTCACGCCTTCCGGCGCGCACCGGGAACATCGCCCCTCACCGACCTGGGAACCCTCGGCGGCAATTCGAGCGAGGCCGCGGCCATCAACAACGCCGGAGACACGGTCGGCAACAGTTGGACCGCCGATGGGGTCGTCCACGCCTTTCTCTGGAGCTCCGGGACGATGCTCGACCTCAACACGCTCCTGCCGCCAGCGTCAGGCTGGACGCTCACCCACGCGACCGGCATCAACGACTCGGGCGTGATCGTGGGCAAAGGCCTCTTTGCGGGCCGAACCCTCGCGTTCATTCTTGCGCCCGCTGCCTGCCCCTCCGACTTCAACAACGACGGGTTCGTGAACGGCGACGACTTCGACGCGTTCTCCGCGGCGTTCGTGGCGGGAGATTCGTCGGCGGACTTTGACAAGAACGGGTTCGTCAACGGCGACGACTTTGACGCGTTCGTGGCGCGCTTCGTCGCGGGATGTTGACCCTGTCGTGTTCACTTCCGCTCGCCGGGACCGTCCTTCGCCCTGGAGGGGCCTCGGGCCGAGTGGGTTACTCCTGCCCAACGAGCCGCCCGATTGATCGCTCCACGCTCCGAACAACGAACACCGCGAACTTCTCGCAGCGGCCCGCGTTCGCCTCTTCCAAGCCCGCGAGATACTCGCCGCGCCTTTCGACCTCGATGATCGTGTGCGGGTAGCCGCGGCGGAGGAGATGATCGTTCATCAGCAAGCGCGCGGTTCGCCCATTGCCGTCGGTGAAGGGGTGGACGGCCACAAGGTTGTAGTGCAGTTCGGCGGCCCGAAGAACAGGATGGAGCCCGGGGCGGGCGGCCAGCTCGAGCAGCCTTGGGATGAGTTCATCAAACCGGTGACCGCCGGGCGGGACGAACCGGGCGCCCTTGATGAGCACGCGGTCGGCTCGGAATCGACCAGCGAACTGTGCGTCGATGTCGGCAAGCACATGAGCGTGGACCTCCAGAAGATCGCGCTCGGCGAGGGCGTCCGCCGGTGAGCGTGACGCGGCCCAGCCTTCGATCAGCCGCAGAGCGCGGTCGTGGTTGCGGGCCTCATAGATCTCGCGGAGGGACTTGCCGCCGGTCGGAGCGTGCCCTTCGAGGACGAGCTGGGTCTCGCGGAGCGTGAGCGTGCTCCCCTCAATGGCGTTGGAGTGGTAGGTCAGTTCAACGCGGAGCGCTTCGACCGAGTTGGAGAGGATGCGGCCCGCATCGCTCAGCTCGCGGTATTTGGCGTGCGCGGCGTCAACCCCTTGGACCGCGGCGGCCACGCTCTCGGGGAGGCTCTCGAACGACCGGAGTGGTTCGGGTAGGTTGGCCATCTGGGCACACTCGAACGCGAGTAGCGCTACTTCCGCTTCATTCCTCCGCCCTTACCCTGCACCGCCTTGGCCTGCTCCATCAGCTTGGCCCGTTCCTGCGCCATCTTCTGGAGTTTGTCCATGAACCCGCCCCCACCCGCGGCCTTCTTGGCCTTGAGCTTGTCCACGTTGAGCAGGTCGTGCTCATCAATGTGGGCCCGGATGTACTTGTTCTCGATGATCCCCAGCACCGAGTTGGTGATGAAGTAGAGCGACAACCCGCTGGGGGCGTTGTACATGAACACCGGGAACATCACCACGGTCATGACCTTGATGATCTTCTGCTGCGTTTCCTGCTCGGGCGTGAGCGTCGTCGTGGGCGGCGGCGTGAGGTACTTCTGGTGGATGAAGAAGACCACCCCCAGAATCAGCGGGAGGATATTGATGGACCGCACGCTCTGGATCAGGGGGAGCGTGACAAGCGTCTTTCCGAAGTCGTAGAGCCGGTCGGGCTCGCTGAGATCGCCCAGAAACGTCCACGAGTTGTGCGAGACGCTCTGGAAAAGCCCGTAGAACGCGGGCTGGTGCCGGAGCTCGAACGTGAAGTAGAGCGTCGCGTAAAGCGCGATCCAGACCGGTGTCACGAAAAACATCGGCAGGCACCCGAGGGCGCCGAGCGGGCTGACGCCCTCCTCGCGCCACACCTTGGCCATCTCTTCCTGGAGTTTCTTGCGGTCGTCTTTGTAGCGCTCCTGGACGAGTTTCTGCTTGGGGCCCATGCCCTGCATCTGCTTGGCGAAGCGTTGCATGCGGACCTGGGACCATTTGGTGAGCGGGTGGAGGATCGTGCGCACGACCACCACCAGCAGCATGATCGACAACGCCCAGTCGCGCGTGATGAAGTCGTGCAGGGTGTGGAGCAGCCAGAACAGCAGCCCGGTGAGCCAGTCAAAGGTGACGAAGCCGCACGGCCCGCCAAAGTTGTACACCACCAGCCCATCGAGCCCAAGGGCTTTGGTCTGGGTATTGGCCTGAAGATCGGGGCGCGAGAGCGGGCCGGCGTACAGGCCAAGGCTCAGGTCGGCGCTCTGCCCAGGCGCGATCAGCATGTCGGCGGTGGTGAGCCGAAGGGCAAGCGTTGGCGTGGGAGGAGTCGCCGACGCGGGCTGGCCGGCGGGCACGCCCTGCAAGAGCACCACGCGATCAACCGTGGTGTAGTTGGGGAGCGGGAGAGTTTGGGTGGAAGGGTCGCCGGCCCGGTGCATCGCCACCGAGAAATAGCGGCTCGTCAACGCCGTCCACACCAATTCATACTGCGACGAAGCCGACTTCTCGTTCGGCCAAAGCTTGATCGACGGCTCGTAGTTGCCGGTCTTGTTCGACCCGAGTACCGCCATGTGATCCTGCAGGAACTCGTTGGAGAGCACGATCCGGCGTGAAGGGTCGGCCGTGGTGTTGTGCAGGTAGCCAAAGCGCACGCGGCGCTTGTCCCCGCCGTAGGCCGACGACTCGGGCGGGAGATCGATCGGGCCCAGTTGATACCAACGGAGTTTGAGCGGCGTGGCGGTGAGGTTCGTGGCAGACTGGATCAGGTCCAGCGAGTAGGAGTTGGCCGCGAGCCCGTAGCGCCGGCTCACCCGGACCACACCCTCACCCTTGTCGTTGACGATGACGGCCTCGAACTCCCCCGGGCGCGCCGCATCAGGCTGACGCCACACCGGGCCCTCCGTCCCGCTGACGAGGTTGACGAACACGTCGTTGACGTACAGCCCGAGGGCCGCCATCGGTACAAGGGAGGCGCTGTCGGAAGGCTCGATGCTCCGCTGCACCTCGATCGGAGACTGATTCTGAAGATCGGTGAAATGACGGGCCAGAACGATCGAGCGGATACCCGCCCCGGCGGGGGAGAACTCGACCTTCATCAACTCGGCGCCGCTCGGGTCGGTCGAACCGATCGGGGCAAAGCTGCCCCCTAGCGAGTCGCCAGCCCACACGCGTGCCCGGAGCCCGGTGACACCGACCGGCGAAGTCGCAACGGGGGGCTGGGTGGCCACGGCCGGCGTCGTGATCGCAGGGGGTGTTGCGGGCGTGCTCGCAGCCGAGGATGACGGAGCCGGCGTTGAAGTTGAAGGCGCGGGCGCAACGGGCGGCGTGGTGTTCCGCATTACCGACCAAGCGACGCCCACGGCGGCGACGGCGAGCACCACGGGGACCACGACGCGGAGGAGGGTGTTCTTGGGTTGGGGCATCCGGTGCGGGCTCGATGTTCGGGGGAAGGGCGAAGGCCGGGCCCGGAACGGGCGACGGCGGGTGGTCTCACGCCAACTCTCGGCAGAACGGGACTCGCGAGAACTTCTTGGGAGAACAGGGTACGCCGACTCAGGCAGTTGTCTGTGTGTTCGCCCCCGGTGCCCGATCAGCGACCCTCGTACAGCCGATCCCCCAGCCAGTCCGCGAGCTGCGGGATCGCCTTGATCATCTTGGCCGTGGGGTCAATGTCATACGGAATCCGCACAAACTCCGCCCGGTCAGGGTGCAGCACGACGTAGCTCGCCCGAGGATCATGGTCGCGCGGCTGCCCGACGCTCCCCACATTGATCACGGCTTTCTCGCCGGTCTGGAACACATACGTGTTGCTCGCGCCCAGTTCGGCCGGGGGATAAAAATCGGGCTCGTCCGTAAAGACGCCCGGCACATGCGTGTGCCCCACCACCGCGACATGGTCAATCCGCTCGAAGATCGCCTGCATCTTGTCGGGCGCGTTGGTCGCGTCGTCGGGGAAGATGTACTCGTTGATCGGGCGCCGCGGCGAGCCATGCACGGCCAAGATCGGAAAGTTCATCCCCGGCAAGGTCTCCACCACCCGTACCCGCAGCTTGCCCAGAAAGTCATACCGCGAGGCCCGGGCCTTTTCATCGGGTTCAAGATCGAACTGATCGCGCGTCCAGAACGCCGCCGACTCCGCCCCGGGGTTGAAGTTGGTGGGCTCATACAGCACCCCAAAGTCGTGGTTGCCCATGAGCGACCACGCACACCGCTCCCGAACCATGTCCACGCACGCGAGCGGCTCAGGCCCGTAGCCCACGATGTCGCCCAAACAGATCACCTTGTCGACCTTGCGTTGCTCGATGTCGGCCAACACAGTGCGCAGGGCCGAGGCGTTGCCATGAATATCGCTGATAACGGCTGTAGGCACGGGCTCTCCAAACGGCCCGGGCCAATGGATTTGGCGGAAGGGCTGGGTGGGGATGGTAGGGCGGAGAGGGGGGTTGGTGAAGGGGCGTTGGGACTCCGCACAAGTACGGTGAAGGCCGGTGGTAAGAGCGAACCATCCGGCTCGGATTGGTCGCGAGTGGGACGAATGATCGCTACGGGGCGCGGCGACACTTAATTCAACACCCACTGACGCTTGACGGCACCGGACGCTCCGAGAAAAATTGTGCGAGTAGGAGCATTCCGATACGAACAGCCGAGGCATTGGTCGGTGTTTGATGGGGTTTGCGCCGTGTTGGGGCTGTTTGCCGGGTATGCTCTGCCCCGGTATCTGGGTGATTCGTACTTCGTTTTTCGCTCGGATTCTTGGCGGTTCGGTTTTTCGCAGGTTCATCTATGACCACACTCTCCACCACACCGTCGTCCACCCCCTCGGCCATGGCGAGCGTCTCCTCCGCCGGCCCATCCTCCACACTCCTCAAAGGCACCGTCGCCGTCTTCAAACGTGAACTCGGCGGCTACTTCGCCACCCCCGTCGCCTACGTCTTCATTGTCATCTTCCTCCTCCTGGCCGGCGTCTTCACCTTCCAGATCGGCAACTTCTTCGAGATCGGGCAGGCCGACCTCAGGCCGTTCTTCCAGGTGCTCCCCTGGCTCTACCTCTTCCTCATCCCCGCCGTCTCCATGCGACTCTGGGCCGAGGAACGACGGAGCGGAACCATCGAACTCCTGCTCACCCTCCCCATCTCCCTCGGCGCCGCAGTCACCGGAAAGTTCCTCGCCGCGTGGGCCTTCACCGGCCTGGCCCTCCTCCTCACCTTCCCGCTCTGGATCACCGTGAACTACCTCGGCAAGCCCGACAACGGCGTCATCTTCGTCAGCTACCTCGGCGGGCTCCTCCTCGCAGGCGGATTCCTCTCGATCGGCTCGTGCATCTCCGCCGCCACCAAGAGCCAGGTCATCGCGTTCGTGATCACTGTCATGCTCTGCCTCGGGTTCCTCCTCGCAGGCTTCTCACCGGTGATCGACTACATCCGCGGCTGGGCCCCGGAAACGATCGTCGACGGCGTAGCCTCCCTCAGCTTCCTCACCCGCTTCGAAGCGCTCGGCAAAGGCGTCATCGTCGGCCGCGACATCATCTTCTTCGGCTCCCTCATCGCCGTGTTCCTCGTGGGAAGCAACGTGATGATCGAGATGAAAAAAGGGCAATAAAAACGGCATTCGGCATTCGTGATTCGGCATTCGATTTAGAACGAATGCCGAATGCCGCTCTCCCCCTCCAGCCCCGACCCAGACCCATCAATCGAGATTCCTCCATGAGCACGAAACTAGTCTCCGTCGGCGGGTTGGCGCTCCTGCTGGTCCTCTTCTTCGCCCTCAACCTCTGGGCAGGCTCGGCCACCAAGCGAATCCGCGCCGACCTCACCCAGCAAAGCCTCTACACACTCACCGACGGCTCCAAGCACATCGCGCGGAGCTTCGATGAACCGGTCAAGCTCACGTTCTACTACTCCGCCAAACTCGCCCAAGGCCGCCCGGGAGTACAAACCTACGCCACCCGCGTCCGCGAACTCCTCGAAGAGTTCGCGTCCATCTCCAACGGAAAGATCAAACTCAAGATCGTCGACCCCGAGCCCTCCAGCGACGCCGAAGACTCGGCCGTGCAGGCCGGCCTCCAGGGTGTGCCGATCTCCGCCACCGACTCGCTCTACTTCGGGCTTGTCGGCACCAACGCCGTCGACGGCAAGGAAGTCATCCCCTTCTTCGACCCCGGCACCGAGCGATTCCTCGAGTACGACGTCAGCCGCTTCCTCTACTCGCTCGCCAATCCCAAAAAGAAAACAATCGGGCTGATGACCGCCCTCAAGATGGACGGCGGCGGGTTCGATCCGACCACCGGGCAGATGTCACGCCAACCACCCTGGCAGATCATGCGCGAGCTCCGCGGGCTCTTCCAGGTCAAGACCGTTCCGCCCACCTCCGCCGAGATCCCCGCCGACGTGGACGTGCTGCTGCTGGTCCACCCGAAAAACCTGAGCGACGCGACGCTCTTCGCGATCGACCAGTACGTCCTCAAGGGCGGCAAACTCGTCGCCCTCGTCGATCCGCACTGCGAGTCGGACGATTCCGGCGCCGACCCACGCAACCCCATGGCGGCCATGATGGCCCCCAAAGCCTCATCCCTCAAGAAACTGTTCGATGCCTGGGGGATGGAAGTCGCCGACGCCAAGATCGTCGGCGACATCAACTACGCAACGCCGGTAAACATGGGCGGTCAACAAGGCACCCCGGCCCGAGCCCGTGTCCTACGTCGCATGGCTGAACATGGACGCGGGGCCTTCAACACCGACGAGCCCGTGACCGGCATGCTCTCGCGGATGGTCTTCGCCACCGCGGGAGCGATCAAAGTTTCTTCGCCGCTCGCGAACGACGCCGCCAAGCCCGAAGACGCCAAGAGCGGAGAGGACAAAAAGCCAGAGACTCCCAAGCCCGTCGTGACCTCTTCGGTCGTGCTCACGCCCCTGGTCAAGACCTCCGAGCAGGCGATGCTCATCCCGCAAGCCTCAGTCCAAATGATGCCCGACCCCAAGGCCCTGCTCGCCAGCTACGCGCCCGGCAAGGAAGCGCTCACGATCGCCGCCCGCGTCTCGCTCGCCTCGGGCGCCAAGCTCAAAACCGCCTTCCCCGACGGCAAGCCCACGCCCGCCGCCGAACCCGGGCAGCCCGCCCCCACGCCCCCCGCCGATCCCAAAGCCGGCCTGATCTCCGAGTACGCCGGGCCACTGAACATCATCGTCATCGCCGACGCCGACTTCATCAACGACCGATTCTGGACACAGCGCGACCAATTCTTCGGGCAGACCACCAAGATCGCCGACAACGGAGACTTCCTCATCAACGCCGTGGACAACCTCTCCGGCTCAACCGACCTCATCGGAATCCGCGCCCGCGGCACCTTCAACCGCCCCTTCGACCGCGTCATCGCCATGCAGAAGATCGCCGAGCAAAACTACCGCTCGCAGGAAAAAGAACTTGAAGACAAAGTCCAGCAGGCCCAGACCAAGATCACCCAGTTGCAGTCGCAAAAACCCGCCGGCGCGGGCGCGATGCTCCTCTCGCCCGAACAACAGGCCGAGATCGACAAACTTCGCAAAGAGATGGCCTCGACCAACAAAGAACTCCGCCAGGTCCGCTTCAACCTCCGACGCGACATCGACAGCCTCTTCGACCGCCTCAAGTTCCTCAACATCGCCCTCATCCCCGCCCTCGTCACCCTCGGCGCGGTAGGCTTGGGCTGGTACCGCGTCTCGAGGCAACGATCAACGGTGCAGACGAGTTCGGCGGCCATGGGGCCCGCCGGGGGCGGTGAGAATCAGAAAGGCGCGGCATGAGCCCGAAGACACTTGGTACCCTGGCCGGCGCGACCGGCGTAGCAATCCTGCTCGCGGTGTGGGCGACGCGCGGACCTTCGACCAACGACGACGCCACCGACTCCAAGCCCAAGCCCGGCGGAACCGCGACCACCACCGGCGCAACCGCGCCGGTGACGGGAGCGCTCTTCCCCGTCCTCGCAGCCCGCGTGACCGACGTCGCCGAGATCACCGTGAAATCCAAGGACGGCGAAGTGGTGCTCAAACGCGCCGACGCCAAGGCCTCGCCGCCAACCTGGACCGTCGCCACCAAGTCCAACTACCCCGCCGACGCCAACAAAGTACGCGACGCGGTGGTCAGCCTGAACGAACTCAAGGTCGTGGACCACAAAACACAGAAACCCGAGAACTACTCGTTCCTGGGCGTCACGGACCCGGAAAGCAAAGACTCACCCTCCCGCCTCGTAACCCTCAAAGACGCGTCCGGCCAAGTGCTCGTCGGCGCGGTGCTCGGAAACACCGTCGCGGCCTCGGGCGCTCAGCGCGGCGAAACCAAGACCAACATCTACCTCCGTCGCGCCGGCGAGGCCCAGGCCTACCAGGCCGAGGGACGCCTCGATCCCAGGGCCTCATTCGACCCCGACCCCTTGTCCTGGCTCGACCGCGACGTGATCGCGGTCGACGCACCCCGCATCAAAGCCGTCACCATCACGCACACCGACGGCACACGCACAAAGATCGAAAAGGACACCAAAGACGCCAAAGAGTTCGCCGTCCGCGATATCCCGCACGGACGCGAACTCAAGTACACCGGGGCCGCGTCGCCCACCGCCGGCGCCCTCTCGCGCGTGAACCTCGACGACGTCATGCCCATCCAGCAAGCCTCGGAAGGCGCAACCCCCACCGGCTCCGCCGAGTTCTTCACCTTCGACGGACTCATCATCACCGTCGAAACCTCAACCAAGGGCGGCACCGCCTGGGCAACGTTCGCGGCCCGCTACGAAGAGCCCGAGACCGAACCAGTCCCCAGCAACCAACCACCCCCGCCCGCCACCGATTCCGCCGAAAAACAGAAGAAGGCCGACGAAGTCAAAAAAGAAGCCGAGGATCTGAACCGCAAAGCATCCGCCTGGGCCTACGCCCTCCCCGAGTTCAAGATCAAACAGTTCCAGACCACCGTGGAAGAGTTGCTCAAGCCGATTGAAACACCAAAGTCGGATGTTCAACCGACGCCCGGCGACCTGACCACGCCGCCGGGCCCAGTGCCGGAGAAATAGCGGCAAACCCTTCGGATCGGGCGAGCCACGCGAGCGGCCCAGTCAGACGCTTGCCACACCCCATCGCACAGCCCGGTACCATCCGCAACCTATGCCCGTCTTCCTCCGCTGGTTCCTCCGCCTCGGGATCACCAATCCCATCACCGTCCGCCTCGTCCAGAACGGGTCGCGGCGGGTCCGCCACATGTACATCCGCGCGGCCTACCTCGCGGTCCTCATCGTCGTCCTCCTCTGGTCGCTCCTCCTCGGCACCAGCGGCTCCTCTCTCTCCTACCGCGAACTCGCCTCCGCCGGCGCAGGCAGCTTTATCAACATCGCCTACCTCCAGATCGGCCTTATCTGCATCCTCGCCCCCGTCTTCATGGCCGGGGCCATCGCCCAAGAAGCCAGCCCCCAAACCTGGGAAGTCCTCCTCACCACACCCCTCACCGCCACGCAGATCGTCCTCGGCAACCTCTTCGGCCGCCTCTTCTTCATCCTCGCGCTGCTGGTCGCCAGCCTGCCGCTCTTTGCATTAACACAATTCTTCGGCGGCGTCCCCGGCTCATCAATCTTCATTAGCACCCTCATCGCCGCGTGCGCCGCGCTCGTTGTCGGCGCAACCGCTATCGCCCTCTCCGTCTCGCGCCTCGTCGGCAAACGAGCCGTCTTCGCGTTCTATGTTTCCGTCATTAGCTATCTCGCGCTCACCATCGGCCTCGACCAGTTCTTCGCCGGCCGCACCCCCGGCGTCCGCGTCACCTACATGACCGCCCTCAACCCCTTCCTCGCCCTCTACTCCCTCCTCAACCCCTCCACCTACAACGCCGCGCCCCCAGGCACCTTCCGAGGCCCCATCGCCTGGCTCCTCGAAACCCCCGTCAAAACCTGGTGCGTCGGCTCCACACTCCTCAGCCTCTTCCTCATCGTCGTCTCCACCTTCACCGTCCGCTTCGGCGGCATCGGCCAACTCGGCGTCGAATCAACCGGCATCCCATGGTGGCGCCGCCTCTTCGGCCTCGACGCCGCCGGCGCCGAGCACCGCGCACCACGCGCCGTCTGGACCAACCCCATCGCCTGGCGCGAAGCCGCCGCTCGCAACGCCACCACCGGAAAAATCCTCGCACGCTGGACCTTCATCGCCCTCGGCGGCCTCTTCGGAATCTCCCTCGTCGTCCTCTACCACACCGCCTACCTCAACACCCTCGACTTCCGCCGCGCCATCATGTACACCGTCTTCGGCGAGGTCGCCGTCTCCACCCTCGTCGCAATCAACATGGCCGCCACCGCCGTCAGCCGCGAACGCGAAGACGGCACGCTCGACCTCCTGCTCACAACCCCCATCACCCCCAGCCAGTACCTCCAAGGCAAACTCCGAGGCCTCATCGCCTATCTCTTACCACTACTCGCCGTCCCTATCGGCACCCTCGGCATCGCCGGTCTCTACACCCTCTTCAACGGCCTCGAACGCGCCGGCGGTGTCACCGTCACCAAGACCATCAACGGCGTCGCCAACCAGATCCCCGCCGTCCTCCCCGAGGCCGGCCTCATCGCACCCCTCGTCGTCATCCCCTTCATCGCCGCCTGCGTCATGGTCGGCCTGCAATCCTCGCTCAAAAGCAAGGGCACCATCGGCTCCGTCGTCGCCACCGTCGGCGTCGTCGGCGTCGTGGCCGGGATCGTCGGACTCTGCGGCTGGAAGGCCGCCGAAAGCCTGCCCTACCTCGGCCCCGTCATCGGCTCGCTCAGCCCCGCCACCGGCCTCTACTCCCTCGTCTTCCCCGAAGACGCCCTCGAAGCCACCATCAGCAACGGCGGCTTCCCATGGGCCCGCCTCTGCCTCGGCATCGGCGGAATCGTCGCCACGCTCGTCTTCGCCGCCTTCGTCTACGGCAGCAACGCGAACATGGTGCGGACGTTTGATGTGACGACGAGGAAGCTAGCGGGGAATAAGTAAACAACCCACCAAGCACCGCCAGCTATTTGGTGTTTGTACGGAATCACAGATCGAGCCGAGAATGGAGTCAACAATCTGATAAGAAGTTGTACGAACCGATGTCCTACGGCGGAATGCGGAACAAAGATCACGGGCAACTCAAGATTCATAGGCGGAACCACCATGAACATCGTCAATATTCTTAAAACACTTTATGAATGGATGTTGGCGAATCCAACGGCTGTTATCGCAACCGCGGCATTATGTGTATCGATTTTTACGGCACGACACACAGTTTTTCGTGACAGAACCAGATTGCGACTGTCGCTTTTTGACTCCGGTGACGATTCGGCGGCCGCAACATCATTTCGGTTGCGAGTAACGAACGAAAGCCAAAGTGTTACAGCGTTCATTCAAATTGTTGCCGCGGTCGATGACAGTGGCGTAGAGTTTATCCCACTGTCGATTCAGAATAACTCTTTGAAATTGCCACTTGAGCTTAAACCAAAACAATACACAGATGTACTTTTTGGATTATTTGCAATAGGCAACATTAACCCACGCTGGATGCGATTGGCTTCAATTTCTGCAATAACATCTGATGGGCGAAGATTTGATTTGTCAAGCTCAGACGTCAAGAATATTGCAAAGAAAGTACGGGATATTCTGGGTCGGTCTGTTTCTGCAGCGGTCGCGGAGGACATCCCTGATCCCGACATAAAGGTGCTGACTAGATTTCAGGATCGCAAATCGGTTGTCGACGAAACTTCGGCACGAGTGCTTCTGGCGAGGCCAGCGTTTGCACTCGTAAAACCGAATTCAGATAATTTTTCTGATAAACTTGATTTGGAGTTTGAACTGATTCACCTTGGTGGTTATGCGACCACAATCAAGTCTATCAATCTTAGTGGGCACTACTGTGTCGAGATTCCGCCCGATGCGACCGACGATATCGTTGTGGACGCCGAGAACTCAAAGAAGAGCAGCGTCGATCAACACACGGGACGACCGAACGACGCCATTGAAGAAAAGAACCTATTACAACAAATCCCAAGCGACCCAGCAGATTCGTCGGTAAGCCTATTATCTCTCATGAACGATTCGAGTTTGGGACTAAATATGGATAGTGGGTACCGAGAATTTTCGATCGCTTGTAATTTTGATAGGGCAATCGCGGCCTTTTTTAGTCGAAAATCACGATTAAGATGTAAATGTTCGGTATCAGAATTCGAGTGGGAGACAATAAGGATCGACAGTTCGTTTGCTGCCGCCGTTGAGGTGGAAACAACAAATACAGGGACGTTTGAATTTGATGTTGGATCGTTGTTTGAATTGTCAAAGCTTCGATCCGTATTTATTCGGACGCGATCTAGAGCTTGAACGGCGAGGTAGCACTGCCTTCGTGGCACGGAGGTCGGTTTCTCCGACATCAGTTTCTTCCCGCCGCGACGCGGCCACGGTGATTAGCCGCGGGTCGCGGCGAAGCCGCACACACGGGAACGTGGTTTCTTTCTCGCCTGCACCGCGTCGCGGTGCGGGATTCTTCATCGGCGGGTGGCATGTCCGCTGCTCGGAGCGGGCATGAAGCGTCGCGTACGGCGATCGCACCCCGACAGGTCGAGGCTATCTCCGTCGGCGTGCCGCGATCGCGGCGCTCAACCCGAGCAAAGCAAGCCCGGAAGCCGGGGCCGGGATCGAGACGATCTGGAGACCGTTCACGACGGTGGGAAATCCCGTCTCCCCGAACGGGCGATAGAGCATGTGGACGACTATGAAATCGGAGGCATCCTTCACGCTGAAATCGTACGTGAAGTACGTTTCGCCGAGGACTTGCCGGCCGGGCCATGTTGTATTGAAGTGCAGGTCAATCCTTGTGTCAGCCCCACTCTGCGAATCAAAGAGCAGAAAGTTTCCGACATTGTCTGTGACAATGTGCCCACCCCAGCCGTAGACGAAAAGCCGGTAACGGCCCGGGTTGAAGCCACCAAGAGCCACGCTCGCGTTCTGAAGTCCAGCGGAAGATCGAACATCTTCCATCAACGCGGAATCGCCAGAAGAAGCGCCCGCGACCGATCGCGTGAGGGCTTGCCCGGAAGTTGACATAGAAACACCGGTGAGATCACCAAACACGTCGCGTTGCGAACCCAACGAGGCGTTCCAATACCCCGGCTGGTTGGCCGCAGCGCCGTACGCCACCGCAGGGGTTGCTTGTCCTGCGGGTCCCAAGTCGATGTTGAACGATTGCGCCCCTGCGAGCCGAGGAACGCCGTCGATGACCACAACAACGATGAGAACGGAAAGTCTGCTCACGGCCTTTCGAGTGTGCATCACGATCCGGCCAATCGCAAGCAAAGTTCCGGCACATCCGGCGGGGCAGGCGCCGCCTCCGTGCCACTGAGGTCGCCTCCCCGGACCCACAACCTCTCAACGCGTCCCGGCGACCTCAGTGTGCCTTCGCCTTGAACTTGCCCCGACCAGCTAGAAACCACCGCGCTCGGCCTCGCCCAACCCCGAGCCGGCCGCCAAGGTCGCTCCGCCGACCCCGCCCCCTCTCTCCCTATACTCGCCGTCGTTTTTCCCTGACGAAAAATCCCCGAACGCCGCGGCCACGCGCCCCGGCGAACCTCCCCGGCCAACACGCCGGGCTTTTCACGCGAGAACTTCCCATGCTCCGACGGACCCACACCTGCGGCGAACTTCGCGAATCACACGTCGGACAGACCGTCCGCCTCAACGGCTGGGTCAACTCCTACCGCGGCCACGGAGGCCTCGTCTTCGTCGACGTCCGCGACCGCACCGGGCTCGCGCAGGTCGTCTTCGACGGCAACGACCTCGGCAAGGAAATCCTCGACATCTCCGACCACCTCCGCAACGAAGACGTCGTCGCCATCGAGGGCAAGGTCCGCGTCCGCACCGGCGGCGAGAACCCCAAGCTGATCACCGGCAAGGTCGAGGTCGTCGTCACCAAGCTCGAAGTCCTGAACAAAACCGCCAACCCGCCCTTCCTGCCCGACGACACACAGAAGCTCCCCAACGAGGAACTCCGCCTCAAGCACCGCTACATCGACCTCCGCCGCCCCGCCATGCAGAAGGCCCTGGCCACGCGGCACAAGCTGTACCAGGTCACTCGCCGCTACTTCGACGAGAACGGGTTCCTCGAGATCGAGACTCCCATCCTGTACAAGTCCACGCCCGAGGGTGCGCGCGAGTTCCTGGTCCCCAGCCGGCACGCGGCCGGGAACTGGTACGCGCTCCCGCAATCGCCCCAACTCTTCAAACAAATCCTCATGGTCGCCGGCTGCGAACGTTACATGCAGATCTGCCGCTGCTTCCGCGACGAGGACCCGCGCGCCGACCGTCAGGCCGAGTTCACCCAGATCGACTTGGAAATGAGCTTCGTCCGCCGCGAGCACGTCGTCGAGATGATGGAAGGGTTCGTCCGCCGGCTCTGGAAAGAGATGACGGGCTACGACGTCCCGCCCATCCAGAAGATGCCGTACCGCGAGGCGATGGAGCGCTTCGGCATCGACCGCCCCGACACGCGCTACGGCCTCGAAATCACGGACATCTCCGACATCGCCGCCAAGAGCGAGGTCGCGTTCTTCAAGGACGCCCTCGCCAACGGCAGCGACCGCCCCAAGTTCAACAGCAAGCGTGGGGTGGTCAAGGCCATCCGCGTGCCGGGTGGTGCGGAGAAGCTCACGCGCAAAATGACCGACGGCTACAACGAGTTCGTCCGCGGCTTCGGCGCCGGCGGGTGCGCGGTAGTCAAGGTCAACGCGGCCGGTGAGTTTGAGACCGGCATCGCCAAGTTCCTCGCCTCAGTCAAGGACGAACTCAAGGCCACGCTGAAACTCGCGCCGGGCGACACCGTGCTCTTCGTCGCCGACGAGTATTCGCCATGCACCAAGTCCCTCGGCGAGCTGCGCCAGGTCGTCGCGCGCGACATGGGCCTCATCCCCAAGCCCGGCTCAGAGGGCGGCCCGTGGAACTTCCTCATCGTCGTCGATTTCCCCATGTTCGAAAAGAACAAGGACACCGGCAAGTGGGTCGCCATGCACCACCCCTTCACCGCCCCCAACGACGACCAGGCCGCAGCGTTCTTGGCGGCCGATGTCAACGACGAGGTCGTCATCGAGTCCATCGTCTCGGCCGGGTACGACATCGTGCTCAACGGCCAGGAGATCGCCGGCGGCAGCGTCCGAATCCACGACCCCAAGGTCCAGTCCAAGGTCTTCCAACTCCTCGGCCTGACACCCGAGCAAGCCAAAGAGAAGTTCTCATTCCTGCTCGAAGCGCTGCAATTCGGAGCCCCGCCGCACGCCGGCATCGCCTTCGGCCTCGACCGCCTGGTGATGAACTTCCTCGGTACCAGCAACATCCGCGACGTGATCGCGTTCCCGAAGACGCAGATCGGCGTGGACCTGATGACGGGCGCGCCGGGGCCGGTGACGGACGAGCAGTTGAAGGACGTGCACGCGGCGGCGATCAGGCCGAGGGTGTAAGCGAGCGATCAAAAAAGTTTGGCATGCCCGATACTGGGATGTGCATCTCGGCGCGGAATTTGTGCTCGCCGAACACGGCCAGCGTGCCGCCGCGGTCAGGCTTCGTCAATTTCGAGTGAGGGAGCTTTCCAAGCCGGTGAGCGGGAGGCACGCCCGGTGCTCGTCACGGTCCGGATCCTTCTGCGCCGATCAGCACCCGCCCTCAAACGCTGCCACATAGGCATCGAAATCGTCGCCGGTCACGAAGCCGTCCTGGTCAAAGTCAGCGCTGGCGCTACCGAGCTCGAACGCGAACACGTACGCGTCGAAGTCATCTCCGGTCACAAAGCCATCGTGATCGAAGTCGGCGGCGCAGTTGGGGATGCACAGCGAGTCGCCGCCGGGTACGCCGAGTCGCCACACACCCGTGGAGTTGCTCGCCGCCCAGACTTCACAGTTCTCGTCGTCGACACCGATCCCGCACAGGCCCGACACGCCAGCGGGCAAGGCGTGCTCCTGCACCAATGCCCCGCTGGGCGTGAACTCCGCGATCGTCGATTCGTCCGAACTCGCGATCAGGAGGTTGCCGTTGATGGCCACGTCGATATCACCGTAATTTACCGTGAAGCTCGGCAACGCGGAGCCAATCTGAAACGTGCTGAGCACGACGCCCGTCCGCGGGTCGATCTCGGCAACACGGCTTTTGTCCGCGGCGTTCGAAGGGACCTTGTCTTGCACGAGGAAGATCGTGCC
>JBGAOD010000216.1:0-2376 GCA_044221955.1 Phycisphaerales bacterium
CCCAGGTCGACCCCAAGAAGAACGTCACCTTCGCCACCGGCCTGCGGCACATCCTCCGCCAAGACCCCGACGTGATCATGCTCGGCGAGATCCGCGACGAGGAGACGGCACGCATGGCTGTGCAGGCGGCGTTGACCGGGCACCTTGTTCTCTCGACCCTTCACACGAACGACGCGGCCAGCGCCGTCGCGCGGCTGCTCGACCTCGGTGTGGAGCCCTTCTTGGTCGCCAGCTCGCTCTCGGCCGTGCTCGCCCAGCGGCTCGTCCGAACGCTGCACCGATCGTGCACGGGCGCGGGCTGCGCGGACTGCCTGCACTCGGGGTTCAAGGGTCGCACCGGGATCTTCGAACTGCTCGTTGTCGACTCGGCCGTGCATGACCTGATCGGCAAGCGTGCCTCAGCGCTCGACATCAAGGCCGCGGCCCAGCGCGGGCCGGTGAACGGGACGGCCGGCGGGCTTCGCATGGTCACGCTCCGCGAGGCCGGGATGAGGCTCGTCGCGCAGGGGATCACCACCGAGGCCGAACTGGCCCGCGTCATCAGCGTGACGCAGGAGGAAGTGGTGTGAGAATCGCACGCTCCCTGACCATCTTCGGAACCGCCGCGTTGGCGTCTCTCGCGTGGTGGGCGTTCAAGCCGCTGGCGATGAATCCGAGTTCTTCGCCCAGCACGAACGATCCGTCGCGCACTGATGCCCGGTCGGGATCGGGTACATCGCCGGCAGGGCCGTCGTCTTCAGCATCACTCGCGCTCGACCTGACCGCCTTCCGCGCCCCGCTCTGGGTCGCACCCCCCGCTCCCCCGCCGCCGCCAGCACCCGTACCAACGAAGCCTCCGCCACCGCCCTTAAAATGGCAACTGCTGGCCATCGAGCACGACGAGCGGGGCGATTCCGCGCTCCTGTACGACCCCGACGCCGACACGATGCTCCGCGTCCGGCCGGGCGAGAGCGTGGGCGATCGCGCCATCGAGAAGATTACGACCGCCGGCGTCGAGATCCGCGACGCGGGCGCGCTGCGAACGCTGGCGTTGAGGCCCGATCGAACCAACCCCAGCGATCGGACCACGGGCACGACGACCGGGGGCTCCCGATGAATAACCCCGGCGTCCACCTCCGCTGGCCGGCCGAGCGCTTCGCGTGGTGCGTGATCGACGCGCCGGGGGTTCGTCGCGCTGGCGTTCTTCCCCCGGCGTACTTGCTCGACCTCGCCGAGGAAGTCCCTGTCAACATCGACGATCTCTTCGCAGTAACCGCGCCCATCGCCGGCGGCAAGGTTGTGGTTCCCGCGCCGCGCTCCGTTCGGCGCTCGCCTCACTGGACGACAACGTGATCGCCCTCACCCCCGAATCGATCCCTGATGGCGTCTTTGCCTCAGCCCCTGGGTCCGAACAAGCCGACGTTGACCCCGCAACCCTCAACCTGCTCGTCAGTGAGTTTGAGCCGCGGGCATTCCGCCGCGCCCGACAGCGCCGTCAGACGCTGGCTGCCGCGCTCGTTCTTCTCGCGGCGTTGATCGCAACTTCGGGATTGCTCCGTCGCGCCGCTCATTGGAAGGGAGTTACCGAAGAGTCTCGCGCGGCGTTCGCCGAACTGATCGCACGCGCCGCGCCCAACGGCGACGAACACGCTCTCGAACGGGAGCTCGCCCAGCGCCGCGCTTCGGCGCGGGCCTCCGGCGCGCTCGCAACGCCGCCCGACGCGGGCGTCACGCTCGCCCAGCTCCTCGCCGCCTGGCCCGCCGATGTCCCCTCCAAGCCGCAGTCGATCGTGATCACGCCGAGCGGGGTTCGATCGTCGTCGTCAGCTTCCGCCGGGCAATCGGTGGCGGTCTCCGTCTCGGTCGAGGGCGACCCCGCAGACTTCCTCAAAGCCTTCCGCACGCCCGTCGGCTGGACCATGGACGAGCCACGCCTCAACACCGCGGGCTCAATCACACGACTCAGCCTGATGCTTCACCCGTCAGGCAAGGCCGCGGGCAAAGGGGTCATCGCTCCCGAACTCGAAGAACACACAAGACTGCCGACCGCCGCAAGCATTACCTCGCGCAGCAAGGCAGAAGGGGGCACGCCATGAGCCGCACGATGACCACACTCTGGCTCCTCGTCACCGCCGCGTGCGTCGCCGGGCCCGGACTGGCGTGGCGGTCCATGCGCCACGCCGAGCGTGATGCCACCGTCCAGCTCACACGCCTGACCTCGCTCCGCACGACGATCGACGGGCTCGGTCGCCTCCGCGCCGTGACGCCCGCTCGCCCCTCTAGCCTCACGGGCAAGTCAGGGAGCGGCACCGAGCAAAGCGTCGCCCCCAAGCTCAGCGAGTCCCTCGCCGCCTGCGGCCTTCCCTCCTCCTGCCTGCTCTCGCTCACGCCCTCCTC
>JBGAOD010000072.1:0-19791 GCA_044221955.1 Phycisphaerales bacterium
AGATCCGCAGGTCACGCCGCATCTCCTCGGACATCGCCTCACGCAACGCCTCGCGGAACTGGATCTCTCGGGTGCCCTCACGCGACGGCAGGGGGCGGGTCAGGTCCGGGGCGGGGATGGCAAACGCGGTCATGCTCACGCTACTCCGTCTACGAGATCGAGCCCATCAAGGGGCCCGTGAACTCAAACCACGCCCCCGCACGCCTCGCGACGCCAAGGCCGGGTCCGAAAAACACCCGCGCAATCGCCCCAACAGGCACCGTTCACGCGGACAAAGATGATAGACCCGCTCACCCGGCGCGTTCTGCGTTCGCGTCTCTGAAACTGATCCAATCCGCACCTTTCGGGGGGCAGGTCTTCAACCTACTCGTCCTGCCTTCCAAAGCGGAAAAGTTTTCAACCTGCCTCTCCTGACATTCCTTCACCTTCTCATCGCAAAGCCGTCCCACCTGTGTCTTCTCCGTCTTCTCTTTCCGCGTCCCTATTCTCTGAAAGTGCCCCTCCGCCGTCCATCCCCGTCCAAGCCCAAAGTCCTCGTCGCCATGTCCGGCGGCGTCGACTCCTCCGTCGCCGCCGCACTCCTGGTGCAGGACGGCTACGACGTCGTCGGCTGCTTCATGCGCCTCGGCTCCCCCGGCGAATCGCTCGATGAACTGCTCCCCGATGTCCCGTCGGCGGGCTGCGATCCCCGAAAGCTGAAGATCGGCCACCAGGGCTGCTGCTCGATCAACGACGCGGCGGATGCGCGCCTGGTCGCGGCCCACCTGGGGATCCCCTTCTACGTCTGCAACTTCAAGAAGGACTTCGGGCGGATCATCGACTACTTCGTGGGCGAGTATCACGCCGGCCGCACGCCGAACCCCTGCGTGCGCTGCAACGACTGGCTCAAGTTCGGGAAGCTCCACGAGTACGCCCGCTCGATCGACGCCGCCCAGCCCTACGAAACGCCGCCTGCGAGACCAACCCCCCGCTCTCCCAAAGCAATATCAAAATCGGCCACCAGGGCTGCTGCTCCATCAACGACGCCGCCGACGCACGCCTCGTCGCCGCACAGCTCGGCGTGCCTTTCTACGTCTGCAACTTCAAGAAGGACTTCGGCCGCATCATCGACTACTTCGCCGACGAGTACGTCAACGGCCGCACCCCCAACCCCTGCGTCCGCTGCAACGACTGGCTCAAGTTCGGAAAACTCCACGAGTACGCGAGCCAGATCGGCGCCCAGTCCGTCGCCAGCGGCCATTACGCCCGCGTCCGCTCAACCAACGGCACCCACCAGCTCCTCCGCGGCATCGATCACACCAAGGACCAGTCTTATGTCCTCTTCGGAGTTCCCCGCGCCCAGCTCACGCACATGATGCTCCCCATCGGCGGGCTCGAAAAAACCTACGTCCGCGAGCTCGCACAAAAGTTCGGCCTCCCCGTCTTCGACAAGCCAGACTCCCAGGAAATCTGCTTCGTCCCCGACAACGACTACGCCGGGCTCGTCGAAAAACGCCGACCAGAGTCGGCCAAAGTCGGAATCATCCAGGACACCGCAGGCACCAAGGTCGGCGAGCACGCCGGGCAGCACCGCTTCACCGTCGGCCAACGCCGCGGCCTCTCCCTCAGCCTCGGATACCCCGTCTACGTCGTCTCGAAAAACGCCGCCACCAACACCGTCACCGTCGGCCCGCGCGAATCCCTGCAATCAAACTCCTGCACCGCCGCCGAAGCCAACTGGCTCGTCGATCCCGCGCCCTTCACCGACTGGCAACCCGCCCTCGCCAAGTACCGCTACAACACACCCGCCGTCGCCGCAGAAGTGCGCACCCTGCCGCCACGCACCGACCCCACACCCTCCGGACGAACCGGCTCCTTCGAGGTCCGCTTCACCCAACCCCAAACCGCCGTCGCCGCCGGACAAGCGATCGTCCTCTACGACGCCGCCAACCCCGACCTCGTCCTCGCCGGCGGCTGGATCGTCTAAGAAAACAGCTCGATCCTGTCAGTCTTGCTACCCAATCTCGTGGGGCAGGTTTTCAACCCGCCTCCTACTTCCTCTCTCTGTTCTCCTCTCATCACTCTTCATTCCAACTCTCATCAGTACGGGATCGCCACCCCATCGTGATTCAAAAACCTTCCCGTATCCGCCATCGTCAACCGATCGATCGTCCGCAACATCGACCGCACACTCTCCTCCGGCGAGAACGGCGCCTTCTCTCCCCCCATGTCCGTCCGCACCCACCCCGGGTGCAGCGCCACGCACGCGATCCCCTCTCCCTTCAGCTCGTGGCTCATCGACACCGTCAGCATGTTCAGCGCGGCCTTGCTCGCGCGATACGCATACGACGACCCGCCCCCGCCCGGCCCCGCGTTGTTCGCGATGCTCCCAAGCTGGCTGCTGATGTTCACGACCAATTTCCGCCCGCCGCGCTTCAAACTCGGCAGAAGTTCCCGTGCCACCAGCACCGGCGCAATGCTGTTCACCATGAACACCCGCTGGAGCTCGCCCGCGTCCAGCGAACCCAGCGTCCGCGCTTCCGAGCTCACCCCGGAGTTGTTGATGAGCACGTCGATCGCCTCATCGCCCACCTCCGACCCCAGCCTCCCGATGCTCCCCGCGTCCCCCGCGTCCAGACTCACCACCCGCCCCGCGCCTTCCACCACCGCGCCCCCAGCACGACGCACCGTGCCCACGACCCGATCGCCCCGCGCGCCCAGCTGCCGAACAAACTCCCGCCCCAACCCACGACCAACCCCGGTGACCAAGTACGAAGCGTTCGTTCCCATTCCAATCCCCCAATCCTTTACAAGATTCATCCAGCTTGTCACAACGCTCGCGCCCCTGGAACGCTCCTGAAACAGCGCTCAGCACAACATACCGTTCCCCCTTCAAAGACGCCCAAAATCCTCCAATAATCCGCAAGTTTGTTGACCATCATCCGACCCCCAGTTATTCTCTCCATGAGCCAAGGAAACAGACTACGCCGCGATCAAACACCCGAACATCCGTTGGGGCAAACGCACATCCCAGCGAGTTCCGGTGCCGAGTATCCCGTATTGCCATACCGAGGAGCGTTCCATGAGAACCGCCGCCCGTGCCTTGGTCGTGTCCTGTCTCGCCGCGCTCAACGCCGCCAACGCCGTCGTCATCTCCAACGGCAACGCCACCTTTGACATGATCGGCCCCACCGTCTTCGACGCCCCCTTCGGCGACTGCACCCTCATCACCGACCCCGGCGCCGTCGACCAGGCGTACAAGTACACCTGGTACTACCGCACCCCCAACAACAACACCAACCGCCTCTTCAGCAGCCTCGACACCCCCGCCTCCTCCTTCGTTGGAAACACCGCAACCCTCACCTACACCAACGCCGGCCCGGGGCTCGCCGGCGTCGAACGATTCGACGCCGTCATCACCATCAGGCTCACCGACGGCCCGGCCCCCAACCAAGTCCGCCTCAACCACGAAGTCCGTTTCAAAAACATCAACCCCGTCACCGTCACCTACCAGCTCTTCAACATCATCGATATGGACCTCTCAGGGACCGTCCTCGACGACGCCACCCAGATGACCTCCATCCCCAACCGCACCGCCCGCTTCACCGAAGGGCTCTCCGCAAACTACATCGAAGCCCAGGGCGAAAACGCCACCGCCTACGAAGTCAACTCCGGCACCAACCTCCGCGCCCACCTCAACGGCGGCGCATTCAACCTCACCAACCTCAACGGCCCCTACACCGGAGACGGGGCCGTCGCCTTCCAATGGTCCCTCACCCTCGCACCCGGCCAGGAAGTCGTCCTCAAAGGCGGTTTCGCCGTCAACATGACCGTCAAGCCCTCGTGCAAACCCGACTTCGACGGCAACGGATTCGTCAACGGTGACGACTTCGACGCCTTCGTCGCCGCCTTCGAGCTCGGCACCATCACCGCCGACTACAACGGCGACGCCTTCGTCACCGGGGACGATTTCGACGCCTTCGTCGGCGATTTCGAGGTCGGCTGCTGACGAATCCTCCCCATCCGCAGCCTGCACAAGCCCTTCAACGCCGTCACCATCGCGACACACGGGCCACGGGCCCAACTCAATCCACAATCCCCTCACCCCGGAGAAGACACCATGAAAACCTCTCGCCTCGCCCTTGCCGTCGCCCTCGCCGCAGGCCTCGCCTCTACCCACGCCCAGACCATCACCGACGGCAACGCCTCGTTCAACCTCGTCGGACCCATCGTCTTCAGCACCAACAACGGCGACTGCACCTTTCTCACCGACACCGCCGCCGTTGACCAGGGCTTCAAGTACACCTGGTACTACCGCCAACCCAACAACAACCAGAACCACTTCATGAGCTTCATCGACACCCCGGCCATCGCCTTCGCGGGCAACTCCGTCACCTACACCTACACCAACGCCGGCACCGGCCCCGGCGGCGTCGAACGCTTCGACGCCTCCATCAAACTCACCATCACCGACAAGCCCGCTCCCAACACCGCCCGCGTCAACAGCGAAGTCCGCTTCAAAAACATCAACCCCGTCGCCGTCACCTTCCAACTCTTCAACCTCGTCGACATCGACCTTTCCGGCACCGCCACCAACGACGTCACACAGGTCACCTCCATCTCCAACGGCATCGCCCGCGTCACCGAAAGCTCCTCCGCCAACTTCGCCGAGATCCAGGGCGAAGGCGCAACCCGCTACGAGGCCAACTCCGGAACCACCCTCCGCAGCCACCTCAGCGGTGGCTCCTTCAACATGGCCAACCTCGCCGGACCGTTCACCGGCGACGGCGCCGTCGGCTTCCAGTGGACCCTCACGCTCGCCCCCGGCCAGGAAGTCGTGATCAAGGGCGGCTTCGCCCTCAACACCACCGTCAAAGCCTGCCCCCCCGATTTCGACGGCGACGGCTTCCTCACCGGCGACGACTTCGACGCCTACGTCGCCGCCTTCGAGGCCGGGCTCCTCTCCTCCGACTACGACGGCGACGGCTTCGTCACCGGCGACGACTTCGACCTCTACGTCGCCGCCTTCGAGGCCGGTTGCTGATCCGCTCGCTCTCGTCTTCATCAACTGAAAAGGCCCCGGGTTCCCAGAACCCGGGGCCTCTGTCTTGGTAGGTCGGCTCTCCGAGCCGACTCTTCACTTTCTCAGAGATCCTTCTCTCCGTCTCTCTTCCTCACTTCCCCGTGATCTCCTTCACCAACCCATCCGCCCCGTACAGCGTCTTCATCGCCTCCACCATCGCACGCGAATCCACCGCCACCGCGCGGACAACTCCGCGTCAAACGCGATAGCCCCGCTCAGGCTGTGAATATTCCCGTCAAAGATCAGCCCGATCAATTCGCCCCTGGTGTTCACCACCGGGCTCCCAGAGTTCCCGCCGATGATGTCCGCCGAGCACACGAAGTTGAACGGCGTCTTCAGGTCCAGCTTCGATTTCCCTTTCAACCACCGCTCCGGCAGCGCGAACCCTTCCTGCCCCTTCCGCTCCTCGTACCGCTCGAACATCCCACCCAGCGTCGTGTACGACGGAACCGTCTCCCCCGCCGCCGAGTAACCCTTGATCGGCCCGAACGCCATGCGAAGCGTGAACGTGGCGTCCGGGTACGCGCTCTCGCCCTCGATCGCGAACTTCGCGGCCGCGATCTTGGCATACGACTCACGCTCCACCGCTTCGACCTGGTCCTCGTACCGCTTGCGCAGCCCGCGGTACTCATAATCCAGCGACTTGGCGAGCAGGATTATCGGGTCCTTGGACGCGTCCACCGCCGCCTTGCCGCCCTCCACCAACTTCTTGCGGGCCGCGATGTCCTTGAGCGTCGTGCCCGCGACCAACTCCGCCGCCCGCTGGGCCGGCGACTTGCCCGCGAGGGCCGTGACCACAATCGGGTCGTCCGCGCCGAGCATCTCCCCCATCGCCGCCAGCCCGGAGTCCAGCTTGAACACCTCAAGCTTGTCGTACACCGGCGCGGGCGAATACAGCCCGAGGTACAGCGATTCCAACGCCGACTCGCGGTACTCCTTCAGACGCTCGCCGCTCGGCTTGGTCAGCTCCTCCGCGAGTTGAACGATCCGCCGCGCATCCGTGAACAAGTCCGACCGGATCCCGCGCGTGACGGCCTGATACCGCGTGTTCCACTCGCGCCGCGCCTTCTCCGCCGCCGCCAGCTTGTCCCACGCGTCCCCCCACTTCGCCTTGTACTCTGGGTTCGCGTTCACCGCGTCGCGCAGCGCCTTCTCCGCCGCGATCTTCCGCCCGAACAATACCGGGTCCTGCAGCCCCGCGAGCTGCCCCGTCATGAACTTCCGCCCGTTCGCCACCCCGTCCAGATCGTCCTTCCCGATCCGCGCGTTCTCCGCCGAACGCCCCCCGAAGTTCTGCAGCTTGATCTCGTTCCGCCACATCCCCGCCAGCGTCATCGGCGTCTCGGCATCACGCAAGAACTTCAAATGGTCCACGCTGTACAGCCGCCGAGTCGTCCCAGGGTGCCCGATCACGATCGCCAGATCGTTCTCCTTGGAACCCCCGCTCCACTTCAAGTAATGCTCGCTCTTCAACGGCTTCCCGTTGTCGTAAATCCGAAAAAGACACATATCCAGGTTGAACCGCGGGAACTCAAAGTTGTCCGTATCCCCCCCAAAGAACGCCGCCTCCTGCTCCGGCGCAAACACCAACCGCACATCCGTGAACCGCTTGTAGCAATACAGGTGGTACTTACCGCCCTGATACAGCGTCACAACCTCGCTCTTCAACCCCGTCGCCTTCTCAGACTCCGCCTCGATCCCGCTGATCGCCTTGCGCCGCATCCCCGCCGCCTCGGCCGCAGGCGTCGCGTCCGTCACGCCCGCGTTCACCTTCGCCGTCACGTCCGCGATCGTCCACAAAATATTCAACTCAAGATCGGGGCACTTCAGCTCCTCCTCACGCTTCCCCGCAAGGAACCCCGTCACCAGCAAATCACGCTCCTTCGTGCTCAGTTTCGCCAGCATGTCCGCCCCGACGTGGTGGTTCGTCAGCACCAACCCCTCCGCCGACACCACCGACCCCGACCCACCCGTCATGAACCGCACCGCCGACTTCTGCGCGTGCTCCATCCACGCCGCGCTCGGCTCGAACCCGTACTTGCCTTTCAACTGCGCCGCAGGCGGCCTTTCCAGCAGCCACATCCCCTCGTCGTTCGCCCCGCTCATCGCCGCCAGCCCGCTGATCGCGAGCACCATCGCCGCCTTGCCCACCACCGACGCCCGACGAACGTGAATAGCCATAGCGCAAACTCCACTAGCGTTTCGGTCCGAACTCCGCCAAGTCCAACACACCCGAGCCCCGTATACAACCGCCCAGCCTTCGAGTTTCATCGCCCCGAACGATCCACGATAGCGCTCCCAAACGATCCACCCTCACCCCACAAAACGAGATCAGGCCGCCCAGCGGCGGCCCGATCTCGATACAGAACGCTCCGGGTGCGATTCGAACGCACGACCTTCGGTTTCAGCCGTCCAACGATTCCTCGTCGGGCCGGACCATCTCATCACCCTTCCGAGCGTCGCGATCGACGCCGGGGATCGGGTGCCGGGCGCTTCCTCGCCGTGCGAGCCCAAAGCCCAAACACGACGCGGTGCGGGAGTATCGCCGGGGCGGCTCACCCGCTGGTCTCTACACCTTCCGTCAGCTTGAGAGCATTCGCCCCCAACCCCGCCAACGGCTCGGCTCGGGATTGCCCGCGCGGCCCGTGCCGCGGTTGGGTTTCCCCGAGTTCACCCGGTTGTCACCGGCCCGTTCCCGGGCCGGGTCCCTCTTCACGCGAAGGAAACCGATGCTCTATCCAGCTGAGCTACCGGAGCGGCTGGAATTTCTCACCAAAAGCATATTCCATCCGCCTCAGGTTGGTCGGCTATCCGAGCCGACTCTTCTCTTCTCTTTCTTTTCCTACCTCTCCTCACGCCTTCTCACCGCCGCCCCGTCATCTTCTGATACACCTCCTCCGCCGCCCCAAACAACTCCGGCCTCGAACCCAACCTCTGAATCGCCTGACTCTTCTGTCCCGAGGCATCCAGAATAATCGCCACCAACGCATCATGGTCGGGGTACCGCAGCCAGTACGCCTCGTTCTTCCACCGATCCGGCCCGGCCTCCATCAAGCTCGCCGAATCGCTGAGCCGACCCTTCGTGTACGCCGTCTGGGCCGCCCAGAACGACAACCGCCCCACCCGCCGCCAAAAAATCTCAAACTCCCCCGCGTTCGGAAGCTGCGTCTCCACCGCCTTCAACATGTCCAGCACCGCCCACGCAAAGTCCACCGCGTCCTCGCCCGCCTCGAGTTTGTCCGCCGCCAGCGTGATCGCCTCGTCGGCCGTCACCTGCCCAGCCTTGAACGACGCGACCAACCCGCTCGTCACCGTGACCCGGCTTGTCTTGGCCTGGGCGGCGTAACTTTCGAGCAGCTTGTTCTTATCCTCGCACGCGGGGACCACTGCGAGGGCGATGGCCAGGCAGGCCAGCACAGTGAGCACGCGTGTAAGCACTCTCCAGCGAAACGGAGCGCCGTCTGTTTGGTCGTAGGTCATGACAGGGGATACTCGCCGTCATCCGCGGAGTTGCACGTCGTGCGGAGCGCACGGTACCAACGTCCGATGAGCGGTCACTCGCCCCCGCCGGTCGCCCCCGGCAGATCCTTGTCATCCACGCGCTCGATCGACGCCCCCAGCAGCCGCAGCCGATCTTCCATCCGCTCGTACCCCCGGTCGAGGTGATACACGCGGTTGATGATCGTCGTCCCCTCCGCCGCAAGCCCCGCCATCACCAGGCACGCCGACGCACGCAAATCACTCGCCATCACCGGCGCGCCAACCAAACTCCTCACCCCCGAAACAATCACCGTCGGCCCCTGCCTGAACAGCCTCGCCCCCATCCGCGACAGCTCCGCCACGTGCAAGAACCGTTCCGGGAAGATCCGCTCCGTGATCACCGAGTTCCCGTCCGCCAGGCAAAGCAGCGCCATCAACTGGGCCTGAAGATCCGTCGGGAACCCCGGGTGCGGCTGCGTCGTCACCTCCACCGGCTTCAATACCCGCCCGCACGTCACCCGCACCGTCGCACGCATGGGGTCCGCCGCCGCCCCGGCCTTCGCGGGCAAGGTCTGCACGTCAACGCCGATGGCCGCCAGCCGATCGTTCAGCGACAGCAACGCGTCCATCGGGCAGTTCTCGATCGTGATGTCCCCGTTGGTGATCGCGGCCGCCATCAAAAACGTCCCCGCCTCGATGCGGTCCGCGATCACGCGGTGGTCCGCCCCGTGCAGCCGATCCACGCCCTCGATCGTGATGCGCGGCGAGCCCGCCCCCGAAATCTTCGCCCCCATCGAAGTCAACAGCCGCGCCAGGTCCACGATCTCCGGCTCGCAGGCCGCAGACTCGATCACCGTCGTCCCCTTGGCCAGGCACGCGGCCGACATCACGTTCGCGGTGCCCAGCACCGTGGACCCGTTCGGGCCTCCCAGGAAAATCGTCGCGCCCTTGAGCCCGCCTCTCGGCGTGGTCGCGATGATGTCCCCGCTCGTCAGCGTGAACTGCGCCCCCAACGCTGAGAGCCCGCGCAGGTGAATATCGACCGGGCGATCACCGATCGCGCACCCGCCCGGCATCGAAACCCGCGCGCTCCCGCGCTTGGCCAGCAACGGCCCAAGAACGCAGACGCTCGCGCGCATCGTCCGAACCACCTCGTACCGCGCGTGACAGTTCGACGCGTCCGTCACCCGAAAAGTCTGCACCCCGCCCGGGCCGGCCTTCTCGTTCACCCGGTCGCAACCCAACTCCGCCAGCAGCCGGTGCATGTTCTTGATATCCGCCAGATCGGGCACGTCGCGCAGCGTCACCGGCTCATCGGTCAGCAGTGTGGCCGCCAGCAGCGGCAAGGCCGCGTTCTTGGACCCGTTCACCCGCGTCCGCCCCGCCAGCCGACGCCCGCCCTGAATCACAAACGTGTCCATCCCAATCCTCCCTGATGTCGCCCGCTATCTCGTCCGCGTTCCCGTGCAGCCCGCCCCGCCCGTCGTGGTCCGATCATACATCGGTCCGCGCCCCCTCCGAACTTGGAAACCGCCCCAACCCCGTGCCCAACCCACACCCCCCACACCACTTCACGCGCCCCCAACCAAAAACCGCCCACACCGTTGGCGTCAACCCACCCTGTTTCGCACAGTTGGGAGTGAATCAGTCGGCCGGGCATTGTGCTCGGGGACGACACGGCGCGGTCCTCAACAACCGGACTCGCCTCGACCATTGTCCGCCCGATCAACGGGCCGGTGGAGGATCAGCATGAACACCAATCGAATCAGCGCGAACAAACGGCGCCTCGGCGTGGCGTTCGTGGCCGGCGGCTTGGCCGCGGCCTTGAACGCGACCGCCTCTGCGCAAACCTCTTCGTCAGGCTCCGGCACCAGCTCTTCCGGCAGCAGCTCTTCCGACGGTGTCTCCGTCACCTCCGACAAGTACTCCAACCTCCCTCCCACCCTCGTCCTCAAGGGTGTCGTCCGCGACTTCATCGAGAAGTCCAAGACCGGCGGGCACCCCGACTTCGAGCTCGACCCCACCGCAGGCTTCGGCCAGTTCGGCGGCATGGTCAAGAACCAGCTCGACAAGGACGGAAAGCCCGAGTTCAACAGCACCGGCTACAAGCTCACCAAGGACGCCAAGGACGCCGCCGGTCGCAAAATCATCGCCGCCAAGGACTACATCGCTGCCCTGAGCGGCGACGTCGCTGGCGCCTTCTCCAGCACCGCCGGCGGCGCCAGCACCTCCAGCGAACGCTTCGCCCAGTGGTACCGCGACATCCCCGGCGTCAACGTCTCCAAGAACATCGAGATCACCCTCACCCGCCAGCCCAACTCCAACGTCTACTCCTTCAGCGACAAGACCGATTCCAAGTACAAATCCCTCAACGGGTTCTTCCCCATCAACGCCGACCTCTACGGAAACTCCGGCGGCTCCACCCCCAACCAGAACTTCCACTTCACCTACGAAGTCTCCACCGAGTTCGTCTACGAAAAGGGCAAGGGGCAGGTCTTCACCTTCACCGGTGACGACGACGTCTGGGTCTTCATCGACGGAAAGCTCGTCATCGACCTCGGCGGCGTCCACTCCGCACTCGACCAGTCCATCAACCTCGACCGCTTGACCTGGCTCAAGGACGGACAGTCCTACCAGCTCAAGGTCTTCCAGGCCGAACGCCACCGCACCCAGTCCAACTTCCGCATCGACACCACCATGGTGCTCAAGAGCGTCGAACCCCCGGCCACTACCGCACTCTTCGACTGATTCACCATTCCGCCCGGAGAGAGAGACTCGCGGAGAGCGACGCGGCCCACCCCCAAAGGTGGGCCGCGCACGTTTTGGTACGTCGGCTCTCCGAGCCGACTCTTCACCCTTCACCCTTACATCTTCCCTTCTCTAGTGGGGCAGCTTGCCAACCTGCCTCTTCTCCCCTCTACCCCCCCCCCCCTCACTCCCCTCACATCTTCTCAATACCCCCCGCGCAGCGCCCCCGAACCCTTCCAAACACTACAACACCCCGATCGCTTGCAATCCGCAAACTTGTTTTGAATCTTTCATCATCGGGTCGTCACCCGCACGCCGCGACGGATTGGAAACTCCGCTCGGCCAACCGTTACCAAGGAGGACACATGAGCACGAACTTCCAGCCCCGTTGGGTCAGTCCCACCGCGCTGGCGCTGCTCGCGGGCGCCGCCGCATGCCCGGCATGGGCACGCTCAAGCGAACCAGACGCCTTCGCCAACCAGCCCAACGCCGTCAACATCATCGCCATCGTCCGCGACTTCAAGCCCTGGAGTAACGGCTCCGGCCACGTCGATTTCGAACGCTACGGAAACTCCTACATCCGCTACGGCCTTGTCGCCGACGCACTCGACGCCGACGGCAAGCCCGTCATCAAATCCCTCAAGGGCTCCGACATCTCCACCGAGTACAAGGACAAGGCCGGCAAGCTCATCAACCCCGCCCACTACAACAAAGCCCTCGGCGACGTCGCCGGCAAGCTTACCGCCAAGACCGACAACCAGATCACCTCCGCCGAATCCTTCAAGCAGTGGTACCGCGACGTCCCAGGCACCAACGTCTCCAAGCAAGTCACCATGACCCTCAACCGCGTCGCCGGAACCAACAGGTACGTCTTCGACTCCGCCGCCGACGCACCCTACGCCTCCAAGGGCGGCTTCTTCCCCATCGACAAGGACCTCTTCGGCGACCAGGGCTCCACCGGCCACAACTTCGGATTCACCACCGAGATCGCCACCGACTTCGTCTACGACGCCGCCAGCAAGCCAATCTTCAAGTTCACCGGCGACGACGACGTCTGGGTCTTCATCGACAACAAACTCGTCATCGACGTCGGCGGGCTGCACCCGCAAAAAGAGCAGTACCTCGACCTCAGCCGCCTCTCCTGGCTCGCCGACGGCCAAACCTACTCCCTCAAAGTCTTCCACGCCGAACGCCACACCAACGCCTCCAACTTCCGAATCGAAACCACCCTCAAACTCCGCGCCGTCGAACCCCCAGCCACCACCGCACTCTTCGACTGATCCAACCTTCCGCTCCTTCCTCTCCTCCCAACCACCGCGCTGCTCGCCTGATCCCGACAGCGCTACCTCCACGCGGCACTGAAACGCCGCACGCAACGCGGCCCAGCCGCACAACGCCCGGCCTTCCCGGGCGTTTTTTCATGAACCCCTCCCCCTATCCACACCAGTGGGGCAGGTTTTCAACCTGCCCCTTCCGCTCCTACTCGCCCTCGTTCCCACCCTTTCACCGCTCCAAAAACAGAGATTCCATCCACCATCACCGCGATGTACACTGACACCGAACGCCTTCAATCTGACGCCGCCAAAGCCCGCTCGCAACTCGACCGGAAATCCAGCAGGGACCGCGGAAAGAAAGGACGTGAACAATGTGGAACCGTTCAACTTTTCTACCATTGCCCAGCCCTGGGCGCACCTCGTCCCTCAAGATCAACCCTAACCGTGCCGCTCAATCGAACGCGCCACGCTCGAACCCAATCACGCCCCACCTTGTCCCTCTGATCGCCGTGCTCGCGGTACTCACCGCCACGGCCGCCACCACCCACGCCCAGCTCCTCAAATGGGTCCAGCGGGCCGTTCAACCACGAGAGTCCGACAGCGCAATGGCCTACGACGAAGCCCGACAGGTCATCGTCCTCTTCGGAGGGCGCACCTGGTCCGGCAGCAACTGCGACGGCGAAACCCTCGAATGGAACGGCTCAGAATGGACCGACCGAAAAGTGACCGGACCGTCAGGTCGCTACGGGCACGCCATGGCCTACGACTCCGCGCGGCACGTCACCGTCCTCTTCGGTGGGGTCACCTGCAACGGAATCAACGGTGAAACCTGGGAATGGGACGGAACGTCGTGGACCCAACGAATCGTCACTGGCCCCTCCCCCCGCGAGGGACACAAAATGGTCTACGACCCCGTCTGCGGCGTCACCCTCCTCTTCGGGGGCAACAAGGACGCCAACACGATCACCCAAGCCAGCCTCGACGCCGAAACCTGGACCTGGAACGGCACCGCTTGGACCAAACTCGCAATCAGCGGACCCTCCCCACGAGGCTACTACGGCATGGCACGCGGTCCAACCCCCGGAACCATCGTCCTCACCGGCGGGGCTTCCATTGTCAGCGGCGGCATCGTCGCCGACGACGACACCTGGGAATGGAACTGCGGCACCTGGACGCTCAAACCCAACCCCGGACTCGGGCCCCGCGCAGTACACGTAATGGCCTTCGACTCCGCGCGACACGTCACCGTTCTCTTCGGAGGAGCTACCGGCGTCAACCCCGACGGTGCGACGATCGACGCCGGTGACACCTGGGAATGGAACGGAACGATCTGGACCAAACGCTCGGACTCCGGCCCATCTCCACGCCTTGTCTGGGCGCTCGCCTACGACGCCGCACACGCAAACACAATCCTCTTCGGCGGCCAACCCCCGATCTCATCCCCGACGATCCCTACAACGACAGCCACGAAACCTGGCAATGGAACGGCATTCGTCCTGGGCGTTACGTCAGCAGAGCAACCCGACTCCCAGAGTCGGACACGCCATGACCTTCGACCAAACCCGCGGCTCCACCCTCCTCTTCGGCGGACAAATCGGGAAGATCATCTACGCCAACGACACCTGGACATGGAACGGAACAGGTTGGTCGCCCCGTCAGGTCCCCGGCACCCTGCCCCCTCCACGCGGCGGGCACACGCTCTCCTTCGACTCCGATCGACACGTCGCCGTCCTCTTCGGCGGCGCAACCTTCATCGGAGGCTACGCCTGGTTCGGTGACACCTGGGAATGGAACGGTTCGACCTGGACCCAGAAGAACACTCCCGGGCCTTCGCCACGCGAGGGCCACACCACCGCCTACGACTCTGCCCCCGGTCGAAAAGTCACCGTGCTCTACGGCGGATTCACCTCCGCATGGTCCAACAGCGACGAGACCTGGGAGTGGAACGGAACAAACTGGACCCTACGAACTACCGTTGGACCCGGCCCGCAGGCCTACCACGCCATGGCCTACGACCAGGCACGCCGCGTAACCGTGCTCCTCGGTTCGGCCGACGGCGGCAAGACCTGGGAGTGGGACGGCTCACTCTGGAAACTCCGCGCCACCAGCGGCCCACCGCCCCGGTCAGACTACACCATGGTCTACGACTCCGCTCGCGGCCTCATCGTCCTCTACGGCGGCGACCAGGCCACCGGCACACAAACCTGGCAGTGGGACGGCACCGTTTGGACACACCTCACCCTCAAGGGGCCAACCCACAACGCCAACGCGCTCGCCTACGACTCCCTACGAAACGTCACCGTCCTCTTCGGAGGCTGGATCGTCCCCTACGAACAGGTCAACAACGAAACCTGGGAACTCGGCTCGTTCTGCGCCGCGGATTTCAACAACGACGGATTCGTCAACGGGGACGACTTCGACGCATTCTCGCTCGTCTTCGTCGACGGAGACGCCGCCGCGGACTTCGACGGCAACGGATTCGTCACCGGCGACGACTTCGACGCCTTCGTCGCCGCCTTCGAGGCCGGCTGCTGACCAACGAGCGACGTCACCGGGCCTGGGTCGCACCGACTTCGTGCCACTGAGGTCGCTTCCCTGATCTCCGAACTCCTGAGTATCCCGAGGCGACCTCAGTGTGCCTTCGCCCCGAACTTCCCCGATCAACCACGCGACCATCGATCCCTCCCCGAGGGAGGGGTTCAAAGGCGCAGGTCTCAAATGAACTCCCTCTGAAAACCATTCACCAAGGAAAGACGCGGGAAACACGAAAAAGAACCGGCACGAAAACCCGGATTTCTCCGCTCCGTGACCTTCCGTGTCACTCCGTGGTGAACGTTCTGCTTTGAGGATGTCGAACGAACAGCATCCCGCCCGCCTCACCACCCCCGCCACCCACTCCCCACATCCCCAGGCGAATACACCGCGCTCGGCGGATCCTGCTGAAAATAAATGAACGACGACGCCGAACGCGAAAAGCGTCACGCGCCCGCTGATTGTCCAGCGACGCCCGCGCCATCGGCCAGGAATCAATCGGGTACCCCGCGTCATCCCCGCGCGTTGAGCGAAGCGTTCCGCCGCGAGTTCTCGGCCACGCATAGCTCGCGCCCGCCGCTTCCGACATCGCCACCCGCGCCACCTCGGCCCCGGAAAAACCAACTCCGCCCCCGCCCCACCACTCCCCACCACCGGCCCGCCCCGCGCCGCCGAACCTCCGACGCGCACCCACCCAACCCAAGCACTTGCCACAACCACCGCGATCCCGCAAGTCAAGAGCAACCCCGACCGCGCCACGCGACCCGATCCACCACCCACCTTTCTCCGCGAATGTACGAGCATCGTGCGCACTCCATGCAATCCCCACGCCCAGCATAAACGATCCGCGAACCCAAATCTGCGCCCGATAAGATCCGCGTGTACCCCTTCAATTCAAGCCCTAAACACCAAACCACCCACCACGCCCCACTCACCCGCAACCCACGCCAAAACCATGTAGCGTGCGCACAACACCCACGTGGCGATCCCCGCACTCGTGCGCACAAACGCCGACGTGTTCCACGTGGAACACCCCACCCCCCTAGCATCCGCCACCCATGCTCTTCAAGCACCTGAGCAGCAAATCCCGCTACACCGAATACGTCCGACGCCGCAAGGACCCCGCCTGGTCCAAAATGGAAAAGACCGAGGCCCGCGCCGCCGAACTCGCCGCCGCCGGCCGCGCGACCCTCGAGTCCGTCGCCAAAGAAGTCGCCAAGGCCAAGGCCGCCGCCGCGCGGGCGCGCACCTTTTCCGAGCTTTTTCGTGAGTTCTGGAAGCACCTCGCCGGGCACCGGCCGACACTCTTTCTGGCCCTGACCACGCTTACGTGCTCGACATTCGTCGGGCTGGTCATGCCCGCGTCCACCAAAGTCACCATCGACTACATCCTCACCGATCACCCCGGCCCGACCGGATTGCCAGCGTGGGTCGGTGCGACGCTCGGAATTGGCCCGGAGTTTTCAGTCTCGGATCGCAAACATCTTCTGTGGGCGCTCGCCGTTCTCATGATCGGCGTCACTTTGTTCAGCGTGACGATCGGGAGCTGGGGACGTTGGCAGATGACGCGGCTGACCAAGCGGCTGCAGTCGGCGATGCGCCGCCGCGCGTTCGACCATGCCGTGCAACTGCCGCTGCACAAGCTCTACCAGTTCAAGAGCGGCGGCGTGGTGAGCATCCTGCGCGAGGACGCGGGGGGCGCGGCCGAGCTGCTTTTCTCGATGATTTACAACCCGTGGCGCGCCATCGTGCAGCTCGCGGGGACGTTGATTATTTTGACGGTGGTGGATTGGCGCATGCTCTTGGGCGCGGCCGCGATCATCCCGGCGACGTGGCTGACGCACCGGACGTGGATCAACCGGATTCGCCCGGTGTACCGAGATATTCGGATCACCCGGCAGGGGATGGACGGGCACACGACCGAGACGTTCGGCGGGATGCGGGTGGTGCGTGGGTTCGGGCGGCAGCACGGCGAATCGTCGCGCTACACCCACGCGCAGAATTACATGGTGCGGCAGGAGATCCTGGTGTGGTGGGAGTCACGCCTGCTCGAGATCATCTGGGCCGTGTTGATCCCGTTCGCGTCGGTGGCGGTGCTCGTGTACGGCGGGTCGCGGGTGATCGATCGGTCGCTGAGCATCGGCGATGTGATGATGTTCTCGACGTACCTGCTGATGCTGCTGTCTCCGCTGGAGACGCTGACGTCGACGGCGGCGAACATTCAATCGAACCTTGCCGGGTTTGATCGGATCCTGGACGTGCTGGCCGAGCCGCGCGAGTTTTCTGAGAATCGGGGGACGATCCCGGTGTCGCGTGAGGTCGCGCAGGGACGCATCTCGATCCGGCACGTGTCGTTCACGTACCCGATGGCGATCAAGCCCAAGTCCAGGAAGAAGGCGGAGGTCAAAGATGCGTCGAGGCCGGGGGCGCACTCGATGAACGGTTCGGCGGGGCTGGGCGCGCCCGAACCGGACCCTGAGCCGATTGAAGTCCTGCACGATATTGACCTGGAAGTCAAGGCCGGGGAGACGATCGCGTTGATCGGGCCGAGCGGGTCGGGGAAGACGACGCTGTGCAACCTGATTGCGCGGTTTTATGACCCGACGCGCGGGTCGATCGCGCTGGACGGCGTGGACCTCAAGCAGATTGATCTGGACGGATATCGGCGCTTGCTGGGGATTGTGGAGCAGGATGTTTTTCTGTTTGATGGCTCGGTGGCGGAGAACATCGGGTACGGGCGGCGCGACGCGACGATGGAGCAGATCCGCGCGGCGGCGGCGGCGGCCAACGCGGACGGGTTCATCGAGAAGCTCGAGTACCGGTACGAGACGGTGATCGGGGAGCGCGGCGTGCGGCTGAGCGGGGGGCAGAAGCAGCGGATCGCGATCGCGCGGGCGATTCTGGCCGATCCGTTGATTCTGATTCTGGATGAGGCGACGAGCAATCTTGACAGCGAGTCGGAGGCGCTGATCCAGAAGAGTCTTGCGGTGCTGATGCGAGGGCGAACGAGCTTCGTGATCGCGCACCGTCTGAGCACGATCCGGCACGCGAGCCGGATCGTGGTGATGGAGAACGGGAAGGTCATCGAGGTCGGCTCGCACGAACAGCTAATCGAGCGGTCGGGTCGGTACGCGGAGTTGCTGCGGTTGCAGGTTGAGGGGAGTCAGGCGGCTCTGCACCCGTCGGCACACCTTGGGGCTCCGAAAGCCGGATGAGCGATGGCAGAAAAATACTTCTTGAGTCTTCGGCGTCCGTAAAGCTCTTGAATCAGGGCATTTACAAGTGCGGTGCGTTTCTGAAGCGAGGCCCGGAAGCAAGAAAGTTCGGTACGCTCTCGGGCGGATTCCGCTCATTCGAGTAGATCCGAGATCTGAGAACACCACACCGAGGAGTCCAGCGAATGAAAAAGAGCAAAATGTTTGACCGGCACGTCCGCACACGGGCGCGAACTGTCCCGTGCAGGATCATGCTCGCACTTGCGAGTTGCGTCATGGGGTTTACTGCGAGTCGGACCATAGCGCAGCCGGGAGACCCGACCCCGGCCAACTATGTGGATCTGGGGGACATCGCGATCGGACAGGTCAAAGATTCTGGCGAAGTAGATCTGGCGTCGGGCAAGTACGTTTGGTTCCGCATTAACGTGCTCAACGACATCAGCGTTTCCTCCTCATGGCTCGACATTGACACACTCGGGCCAAACGTCATCCAGAACAACATGATGGCGATCTACGACAACCAGAAGAACCTCGTCGCGATCGACAATGACAGCGGCGGGTCGGGCACGGCGGGCACTAACTTCGCTGCGGCGATGTCGTTTGGCGCGGGTTCCGGCCAACGCCTCAGCCTCAGCCCGGCGGGTGGAGTGCTGAGCAACGGCTTCAACGGTCAACTCTCCGCTGGCGTCTATTGGGTCTGCCTAGGTGCATACTTCACAACTTTCCCAGATCCAAACAACAACTGGGATACAACCACATCGTCGACTACTGCGGGCAAGGTACGGGTCAAGGTGACAGCAGGAGCCAAGTCGAAGGACTTTTGGAACGAGGCTCACCATGGAGGTGACGGCGGGGGATCAACCGGTACCGCCCAGGTGGTTGAGGGACGCGGACCCTTGAAAACGATCATGACAGCGTTCGGCGGCTTCAACTCGCGTGACATGTTCAAGGTGCATATCTGTGATCCCGCTTTGTTCAAGGTCATCGCCGAGTCCTCGGTCACAAGTGATGGCGGCGGGGGAAGCTATGGAAGCCGACTGTATCTGTTCGGGGTTGACGGCAAGGGAATCATTGCCATCAACCGTGGCGCAAACGACTTGACCACGCTTGTCGCTCGCAGCGACACGCCGCTCTTGCCAGGAGACTACTACCTCGCGGTATCGTCAGCCTGCGGCGGGGAAAACGGTTTGTTCGGATCGCCATATAGCAAGACGGGAGCAGTATGGGACTTTGGGTTGGCACCGTCGAACACCGTCATTCGTCCGAACGGACCCGGCGCGGCCGACCCACTGCTGATCTGGGGGCGGCAGGCCAATTGCAACTCAGTGGATGCTTATGTAGTAAAGCTCTCGCTGAGCGGTGTGTGCTTCGTCGAATCAAACTGTCCCTCGGATTTCAATGGTGATGGATTCGTCAACGGCGGCGACTTCGATGCGTTTGTCGATGCGTTCACCGCTGGGTGCTGATTCTTCGTGTTCCT